>NZ_JBLUQC010000005.1:0-372866 GCF_048068435.1 Pseudomonas sp. NY15437 | reverse complement strand
GGGCTCGTCCAGGTCGGCTCGGCGGACTTGGTACGCCTCCGCACCGTCGACCGGCGCTGCCGGCCCTCGGTAGTGCTGGATGTACAGCTCTGCGGGCTTCACGCGGGCATAAAGGCCCAGCAGGTTGTTGGAGTAGCGAACCCAGTCGAAGGGCCGGAGGCGCGCCCTGATCAGGCACTGCTGCTGCAGCGTCCAGTTCTGGAAGTCGAACGGCACGGGCGCCCAGGTGCCGGCGATGGGGTTGTACTGCCCCGTCACGTTTTCGCCGTTGAGCGTTTCCGTCTGCTCTACGACGCCGGCCTGGTTCTCCCAACGCTCCGTATGCACAACCACCTCCTCCATCGTCGTCGCCAACTCACCGCCGACCTTCAGGGCCAGCGAGTAAGTGGTGGTGGTCGACGTGGTTCGGTTGATCGAGGTGGCCGCCGGCCCGACGTTGAACGAGGCCGGCGGATAGTCCCAGGCGAAGAGGATCTGGAAGTCCAAGGTGCAGTCGATAAGCTCGCCGGCGGCGTTGAACCACACTGCCAGGATCTTGTTTTGCACCGCGTCTGTCCGGGTTCCCTCGCGAACTGCATACCGGCCGAGCTGCCCATTCACATCCGTGCCCGCATAGGACGTGCCCGGCGGATCCGATGCCGCCGGCCGATCCACCACCACGGGATGGTCGGGGTCGTGCGGGTGCGGTGGGCCGATGGTCCAGCGGGACTCGCGCAGCTCCCCGGAGTAAGCGTCCTGGCCGACGTAGGTCCCAAGCGTTTGCGCCCTGGTGCGCAGCACCGTAGCCACCGCGGCGAAGCCCGTCTGGCGGTCGCCACTGACGGTCACCAGCAGGAACCCCAGCGGGATAGGTCGTACACCAGGCGCGATAGTGATGTCCGGGTCTTCCATGTAGAGCATCAGCACCGCCCGGGAACCATCCGGAGAGATATCTACGGGTGTGTTGTCGCGCTTCACCAGGGCGCCGGCGAGCACCGGCGTGGACTGCCCGAGGTCTTCCGGCCAGGTGACAGGCATCGAGCGAATCACCTGCTTACCGCCCAGCACGCCGAACAGCGTGGCCGACTCGGCTTCCAGGTTGATGATCCAGTTGCTGCCGTCCGGTGCGCTATACACCCAGCCACCAAGGTCGCGGTTGTAGAGGTTGAAGTTGCGCCCGCAGAGGATCGACTGGTTACGCCATTCGCGGCCGGCGGCCTGGTCAGCCGCGAGTTCGTCTTCCGTGCGCTGCACCGGAGCAATGCCAGGCACCTGGTGGCGGTAGGTCAGCCAGGGACTGTCGCCGGGCATGTACACCGTGTTGATCAGCAGGCCGTTGGGTAGGTGCAGCCCGGCACTGTCGAGCCGGCCATGCCATGGCCAGCCCCAGACGGGTTCGGTCATAGGGTCCCCTTCGGATTCGCCAGCTGGAACTCGACGTCGGCGCCGTTGGCGTCGGTCATCCGCAGCGTCTTGATAGCCGGCAGGATCAGTAGACCGTCGCTGCTGGTGAGCCCGTCCGCGTAGTAGTCGCGGTCCGGCACCTGCGCGGTGCCCTCGGTCTTGGTTTTTTCGACCAGAGGGCTGGCGATGCCCCCGGTGCTGGCCGTGGTGGGCGCCTTGTAGGCGGCGCGGCCCTGAGTTGCCGGCCGCGCGCCACGGCGCTCCAGCTCGTTCAACTCCCCGATCTTGCGCCGCTGGCTTTCCAGCGACTGTAGGTCACTCACCAACTGCTGCGACTTACGGGCAGCCGTGATCCCGCCGGCGATCGCGCGGCGCTCTTCGGCAAGGGTCATGGCTACAGCTCCAGCAGGTCGTTGGGGACCAGTACGCGGTAGGTCCTGGCCGTCTCAGCGGTGAACTCGTCCCGGTGCTCGGCCGGCACCTCCGGCGCGGTCACCTGGTGCCGGCGCGGGAATGCGTCGGGCGGCGAGCCGATATCCAGTTCGTCGTAGTTGCCGGCGAATCCATCCAGTTCATCGTCGTAGGTCATCAGGCCGCGCCCGCGCAGTTGGGTCGGCAGTTGGATCAGTTCGGGCGCCTCGCCGGTAATATCGCTGTTCGGCGGCGGCGGCAGGGTGAGCGGATCGTCATCAGTGCCACCACCCCGGCTGATGGCCAACGTGATGGTGCTGATGGCCGTCTGCCCCTGGAGGTCGTATTCATCGATCAGGGAGAAGACCTTGCCCTGGGCGCGGATGCGGTCCTCCATGAGCACGGTGTCCACCAAGTCGATCCCCAGCGCCATGGAGGTCGGCACCTGCCAGGCGACCTTGTTCGCCCGGTGCGCGCTCAAGATGGACACGCGCGCGCCCATCAACAGACAGGACGCGGCGAGCTCAAGCCGAGGCGTCTCTCGCAAGTCGACCAGGTAGTCCTCGATCGCATCCTGCACGGCGTCCGGTTCGGGCGCGGTGAATGCGGCAGACTCCCAGTCCTCAGCCCGAGCCAACTCGCTTTCCACGGAGCCGCCATCGCGCCGCAGGACGGCGCCGGCCTGTGCGACGCTGGCCGGAGCCTCCACGGTGAGTGTGTAAGTCTCGGTGACCGCCTGGGTCCAGCGCATGCCGCCAACCACATCAGCCGCCAGAAGCAGATTGTCGAAGTCGTTCCGCCAGGCCTGCGGCGGGTCGCAATAGACCCCGGAGAGCGGGACCGTCAGGAACTGCGCCCCGGCGAGCAGGTTGTACCCCGCCGAGCTCAGTGCCTCTTCCACCATGTCGATTGTCGGCAACTCAGTGGAGTTGGCGCGCCAGATGCAGAAGCCATTGTCCACGGACCAGCCCTGGATATCCGGGTGCTCCCAGTTGAATGCCTGGTGCCTTTCCCGTAGGCGACTGAATCGGTAGCTGAGGGACAGCTCGACTCGGTTGACGCGGTCGGACAGCTTGGCGATATCCACGGACAGGGAGCCGTCGATGGTGGTGCCGGCGGCAAACCTCTTGCTCGGCGCCTGCGCCACCCAGGGCGTCACGCGAAGAGCGCCCGCCACAGAGCGGTCAAGGCTGCCAGCAACGGACGCCAGGCGCTCGCTGGCATAGTCCCAGCGGCTTCGGCCATCAGTGGCCTCGAACACGTCGACAGTCCAGACACCGCCCACCAGGGCCTCGATGTCGGCGATCTCCATCGCTTCGACCAGGTCCTGCAGCCGATCGGTGGCCTCGCAAGAGACGATGCGATTGCGCGGATCGTAGCTCGGCTGCTCCAGCCAGCCAGAGAACCGCATTTCCTCGATCCAGCCTGCGCCAAGTGTTTCGCGGTAGAAGATCTCCACAGGGCGGCCGGTCCAGCCGACGACATCAACGCCGACCTCCGGCAGGTACAGGGAGAACTCGGCGATGGCGGCAGCCCCCTCCTCCCGCTCGATGCGAATGCCGCCGGTAACCTGCGCGGTGACATCTTCGTCGCCCAGCATGAGCCGGCATGACCACAGCACGGACCGCGGCGCCGGCACCGGAACCAGCTCGCCCCCCGGAGTGGCTCCAGCAACGTTCAGCGCGAAGGAGTTCAGCGGGACGCCGTTGGTCAGCATTTACAGCTCCTCGCAGGTGATCTGCCAGCCGTGAGGCGTGGCGCCGTTGCCAGGGTCCATGTCCCCCTGTGGGCGCTTCGCCGAGACGGTGAACATGGGCATCCACAAGACCTGGTAGAGCGATGCGCCAGGAACCTCGGCGACCTCTGCCGCACTGCCGGTCAAGGTCAGTTCCGCGCTCACCCACTCCTTGCCGACCAGCGCCAGCGCGTAGACGGGGAAGTCCGGCCTCGGCGTGCCGATCACCTGGAAGCTGCGGCCGGTGCTGACGATGCTCAATTGCTTGGTGCACCGCAGCTCCAGCGGCTGGGTGTAATCGAGCCCATCCAGGCCCGGCGGCATCCAGCCGGAACCGCTGAGCGCGATCGCCGAGCGCTGCCAGTGAGTCTGCTGCACCCCGGTACCGCTGGTGAGCCGGAGGACTTCCGGCCCACCCAGCGGCGTAATGGACTGCGTCACCGTGCCGGCATGCAGGACAATGGGCAGGCCGCCCAGCATGACCATGGGTAGAGACATTCAGGAGCTCCAGAAAAGAAAACCCCGCGGGTGCGGGGCTCAGGTTTTTCGACGGTGACCTTTCTTCAGCGAGGCTCGATGCAAGGCGACGAACTGATCGCCAGAGGCCTGCATGCTGTAGTACTGACCATCCAGGTGTAGAACGACTGTCCCCAGGCTGTCGCCCGCCGGCCCTCCCAACAGCGAAGCAGGCGCAGCCGGTATGCTTGGAATGGTCACGGCACCAACCAGCCCGCCGACGTCGTACCCCGGCAAGCCATTCACCATACGGCGCTGAAGATCGGCCATAGTCCTGGTGAAGCCGTTCCGGCGCACGCGCTCGAGGAAGTTGAGCGCCCCAGGCTCGTTGACAACACGCTTCGGCTGCACGTGCTCATCAGCGTGCACAATGCCGGCCGGCTGCAGGCGTGCACCTGGGCCAGTCCACCCGCCTCCGTCGAATCCTGGTACCGCCGCCGGAGAATCCGCGGTGACTCGGGCCACGTTCGCGTCGACGTCCGGCGCGGTCACCTGAACCTTGAACTTGAGCTGCTCGGCAATCTGCTGGGACAGCGCCAGCATCCGGGCCTTGATCTGCTCCTCGTTGGCCTGATCCCAGGAGACAGTAACGCTCAGGTTCTTCAGCGCATCCGCCTGGCGCACCAGCTCGGAAATGCTGTCCTGGACGCTGGTCTGGATATCAGCAGCGCGCACCTTTCGCACCTCTTGGGCAGCGGTGGCGATGTCCTCCAGATCCCCGGCCACGCCCTGCAGGCCGTAGGTATTCTCGCCGGCCGACAGCAGTTGCTCGAGCGCCTCGCGCGCCTTGTTGGCGTACTCGATCGCCTTCTGCGGGTCGCTATCGATCTTCGACCGGGCCTTCAACTTCAGGTCCTGCACCTGGTTGTAGCTGGGAGCAGCCGACGGCCCGGCGGTGCCATCCTTGAAGGACTGGGTGAGGTCCTTGAACGGCTTGAGGATCGTCTCGGTTTCGCCGACGACCTGCTCGTAGTTGGCCTGGGCTTTCTTCAGCTCCTGGTACTGCTGATTCAGGTAGCCCTTCAGCTTGGTCAGCCCCGCCTGCCGGGCACGGTCGATCCGATCCTGGAAGCCGCGCTCCCCCGCCTCGCGGGCCGCTTGCAGCGCACGCTCACTCCCAGCGAAGCCATCCAGTGCCCGAAGCTGCTCCTGATAGTTGCGCTCGCGCTCCTTGGCCTCCTCCGCCTCTGCCTTGGCCAGGCGCTTCTGCTTGGCATCGTTCTCCGCTTTTTCCCGGGCAGCTTTGAGGCTGTTCAGATACTCCTCGTACTTGGCCTGCTGTCGGTCCAGCTCCGCCATGTCAGCAGTGCCAAAGCGCAGGAAGTTCAGGATGCTGAGCTTGCCGTCGTCCTGCAGCTCCTTCTTCGCCGCGATCACGCGCGCGATCGACTTCTCGACGTCCGCGATGGCGTTGTCCTGAGTGGACTGACGATCAAACTCGAAGAGGGCCCCGAAGCCCCCCTTGTTGAAAGCCTTGAAGCCGTCGCCGATGACTTTCAGGCCTCGACTGACAAGGCCGAGGCCGGTAGCAAGGGCCTTCGTTTGTCCGGTCAGATCATCGACAGCCCCCACAGCTTGGGTGGCCTCGTTCGCCAACACCTGGAATTGCCCGCCGGAGGTTTTCTCCAGCGCTGCGGCCTCGGCGCGCAGTTGCGGCAGTTGCTTCAGCAAGGCGTTGATGACCACGTTGGCGGTCAGCTGACCGTCGTTGGCCATCTGCTTCAGGGCGCCCCGAGCGACGCCGAGGCCGTCGGCCAAGGCGCGCATTAGGCGCGGCGTCTGCTCGGCGACAGAGTTGAACTCGTCACCCCGCAGCGCACCCGCGCCAAGGGCCTGGGCGAACTGGATGATAGAGGCGTCCGCCTCCTCTGCACTTGCGCCGCTGATGCGGGTCGACGCCGACACCGCCTCGATCACACCCAGCAAGTCCTTTTGCCCACGCTTCAGCTCTGCAAGGCTCGGCGCCAGCCGCGTGTACAGCGAGTAGAGGCTGGAAAGCGGAGCCTGGTTATCGTTCGCCAGGCGGCCGAGCTCGCGCTGAGCGGTGTTGAACTCCTCCTGGTCATTGGTAGCCAGCCGCAGGCGCGACTGCAGGTTCTTCACCTGGTCGGCGGCCTTGATGTAAGCGCCGACAGTTTCGGTCACGCCGAGGCCGATGCCGAGACCTGCCGCGCCGCTGATGAGCCCCTGCAGGCGCCCGGCGCCTTGACTGGCAACGGTCAGCTCCTGAATTTCCCGGCGAGTCTCCTCGAGGCGCCGCTGGAGTTGCAGTTGAGCAGCCGATTGTTCCGCCGCGGACTTGAAGCCCGCGCGGCTGAGCCGTTCGTAATCCGTTGGAAGCGTGCGCAGTTGAGCCTGCAGCGTACGCAAGCGATCAACGCCTAGCGTGCCGCTGGCGGCAGAAAGATCGGCGTCAGCACGACCTGCTGCCTGCCGTTGACCAAGCTCGGCGCGCAGGCGGTTTTGTTCCGCGGCAAGGTTCCGGGTATCAACACCAGCGGCCTGAAGCTCTGCCCGCATGCTCGACAGGCGCACGATCTGCTGAGCTTCGGCACGCTCCAGGCGCTGCAGGTCAGCCACCGAAGCCTTGTAGCTGGCTTGTAGAGCCTTGGTCGGATTATCCGCACGGGCAATCTCGTCGCCGAGCTCGCGCACTCGATCGCGCGCACGGCGAATTGTCCGCGAGCCGCTATCCAGCTGACTCTCAAGATCCCGGAAGGCACTCACCTGGCGCAGCGGTCGCTCGACGTCCTTGACCAGCTTCTGGTACTCGGCGCGAAAGCCGGAAACAGCGCGGCGCGCCTCGGCGTCATCGGCCGTCAGCCGCAGCTCTACATCGGTCATGGCTCACACCTTGAGGGCCCGGAGAAACAGGCTCCAGGGATAGGAAAGGACGTTCTGGTGGCCCGCGCGCACCAGCAAAGCGATGGTCTGGTCGAGGCGGCCTAGGGCTTCACCAGGACCTTCTCCAGTCGCTCCAGCATCGCGAAAAAATGGCGATTCACCTCACGGCAAACCTGGGAAAGTTCTTCAAGCTGGGACGGAGTAAGCTCGTCGATCTGCGCGGTGGTCAGCGAAGACATAACCGAAAGGTCATGCAGGCGCAGCGCGCCGCCGAGCAACGAGTCACCGATCAGGTCGGCAGTGATGGTGTCCATCAACTGACGGACTTGGGCGACGGACATCTCATGAACAGTGACGCTATGGGCACCGAGCGGAACGATCCGGCAACCGGCTGCTTCAGACATTTTCAGACTCCAGAAATGGAAAACCCGCCGAAGCGGGTAATCGTCTTGTAGATGGCCACACGGAAACGCCAGCGACGGGCGGATGCCTGTCTGCGAATAGGTAGAGAGATCACCAAGGGAAGAGCACCTTTACGTGAATCACGTCGAAATGATAATTCCTAGCTCCACATGCTCACGAGAGCGCTCAAGCAGGAGGCAGGTATGAATCAACTCTTCGGACGTGCACTAATCCACTTTCGCTACCGAAAGAAGTACACCTGGGAAGAGCTCAGCGACTGGAAACTCGCCCTAATTGGTGCTCCTAGTTTCCTCGTTGGCGCTTACTACCTCTGGGTTGTAGGGAAAGTAATGCCCGACTTCCTCGAAATTTCCCGTGACCATGCCCTCACCCCCAAAGCTGTTGTGGTACTGGTATTCCTAGGCGGACTGGCATTAAGCGGGCTTGTCTTCATGACTATCGCAAAACGCTGCTACGAATTGCTCTACAAGCGCAATTTCAAGTGAGCATTCATGGTGCAAATGCTGGTTGCAGCACCGCGGGCCTAGGGTAGGACCAGCGCTAGATGCGCTGGAACTACTATCCCATCGCAACATCAAAGCCAGCCTTACGCTGCGGCTTTTTCCTTCTTGATCTTGAAGTACTTCGAGGTACCGGCGCCGACCTTGGTGGAGTCTCGGAGAACCTTCGCAGTGGCCTGGAATCCGCCGAAGTCCTCGGTGTTAATCCAGTCCATCTGGGTCGCCAGGTTGAGGCGGCATTGGAAGAAACGCGCCTCGATACGCTTCTGAGTGCCGGCGGCGTTCTCCCCCTCGAAGAGGAACTCGAAAGTCTTGCCGCTGTTGGTCAGCGCCTCGATGACGTCCACCGCGGCGGAGCTGTAGTCCACGCTCACTTTGAAGGGCGTGCCCGGGGCGGCAGCCTTGATCGCAGTTTCCAGTGCGCCGCCGGCGACTACCTCGATGCCCGAACCGGTCATGACCCAGTCGTCGAACTCGTCGTAATCGGTGGTGCCCGCCTCGTTGCTCACGTTGGCGATGGTGAGAGGCATCTGCGCCAGAGCGATGGTGCCGTCCACATCGGCGACATGCACTTCACCGGTTACGGTGGTCGCGGCGACGCTGGTGACGTTGCCCCATACCAGCGCAGCCAGCACCCAGCTGAAGATCTCGCGGAAGTTGATCGAAAGCGAGACGCTGGTGACGCGGTCCAGACTGTCGTACTCACCGCCCTGCGGGGTGGTGGTATCAGCCAAGGTCAGGCTGTTGGTTTCGGTGGCATGCTGGATCGTGGAAACCAGGCCGACTTTCTGAAACGGCAGGCCGGAGCCAACTTCGCGCGCTTTGAGGTGGCCGCCGATGACGACCGTCTCTTTGACAATGGCCATGGCTTAGGCCTCCTTCGCGGTGATGGCGGCGCCCTCGACCTTCTTCGCTTCCTCAAGGAAAGCCTTCTGGCGCGGGGTCACCTTGATCTTGTCGCCGGCCTTGTAGTCGACGCCCTTGTGGGTGTGCTCGCTGGCGAGTTTGACCTCGACCAGTTGCACGGATTTCTCTTCGCTCATCGGCGGATCTTCTCCTGGATGATGGTAGTGATGTGGACGGGAACGATGACGCCGGCGTAGGGCTGGCCATTGCCCGGCGGGAACGGGTCCGAGGAGCCGACGGTGCTCCCGGTGCAGCCCTTGGGAAGCCACGCAGGGAATACCCCCTCAACGGGGACAAACGCCTGGCTGATATCCAACTCCATGGACTCAAGCGCTTCCTCGTAGGTGGCAATGTCCGTGCGGACCAAGCCGATGACGAAGTACCCGACGTGCATCCGCAGCGCGCCCGGCTTGCCCTCCGGCGGCCGGTTCGGCGCTTTCTGGATCAGGACGAACTGTTGCGGCAGGTCCTTGTCGGTCAGCACCTCGTTCAGCCAACCGGTGCGGACCTGCTGGCCTATGTTGGTCAGGCAGCCGTTGTCGATGGTGATTTGCTCAACACGCCGTATCAGCGCCTGGCGGACACTGGTGAGGATGCTGCTCATGGAGCCTCCATGCAGGCTGCTGTCGCCACGTGGCCGTCGTCTGCGGCAATGTCCTCGACCAGCAAGCGCCGGCCGCCCGGGAGCACAAAAACGCCGCCCCGCTCGACCGTGTCGAGGAACACCTTCCGCCAGCTGATGCCGACCGCATCCGAACGCATCAGGCCATCCGGTCCGTTCTGCATCAGGTTGTGGTCGACGATGACTGTCAGATTGCTCGCCACCAGGCGGCCATCCCTGGCCAGGTACTGGGCGGTGCCGTCGTTCAGCCGCTCGACCACGCGCTCATGCAAGCGGCCGAGAGCACGAGCGAATCTGTCGCCGGTCATTGCTGGACGAGCAGCGCGGAAGCGAAGCCGCCGACAGTGGCCTCGGTGATGTAGCCGAACGGCGCCGAGTCAGCGGTGGCTGCAGCCACCAGCTCGCCGTCCAGGACGCTGCACTTCACGCCCTGGGCCAGCCCGGCGGCAGCCGGCAGGCTCCAGACGCCACCGATCTTGGCGGAAAACTCCTCGCCCGCGGCGGCGGTTACCAGCGGCACCACCACCAGGTCGCCGACTTCCGCCGGAACGCCGGAGGTGACACCACCGGCCGGAGCGATCAGGGTCAGGACGTCGCCGTCCTGTACGAAATTCTTGGCCATGTTGGGTCTCCAGATGGCTGAAATGAAAAAGCCCCGCAGGTGCGGGGCTTGGGGTAGCGCGGTGCCGATTAGGCAGCGCCCTTGGATTTCACCAGGCCGCGGAAGTCCAGCGGGGCCACGCCGGCGTCGATGCGGACCTTGGTCGCCACGCCGTCGACGGTGAAGCCTTGCTGCTGCTCCATGTACGGCAGTTCGTTGCCATCGAGGTAAGCTACCTCGATGGTGTCGGAACCCTGGCGGGCGGCCAGGTAGAAGGCGTTCGCCGAATCGTCGTCCAGGCGCGGCTCGCCGATCACCTCGGCAAAGCCGCGGATCGGGTTGATGACGCCGCTGTTGACGTTGGCGCCCGGCATCGACTCGGAGTTGATGATCTGGTTGGCCTTGTCTTCCAGGGCTACCGGAGTCAGCACGAAGGCCGGTCGGATGTTCAGGGTACGGCCCTTGGCGTTGCCCTCCGCCTGGGTCTTCTGGGTGGCCATCTGGGTCTTGGCCTTGCTCAGGGACTCGATGGACAGCGCCGAATCAGCGCCAGTCAGGTAGTTCTTGTGGTCGGCGTGGAACAGAGCCTTGCCGTCGCTGAGCGCCGGGTTGCTGGTCAGCACCGCGTAGACCAGGTCGCCGATGGTGCCCTTGGCGGCCATGCCCATCTTGCGCGGGATGTCGGTCAGCATGTTCATGTCGTCGTTGATGACGACCTGGCGGGTGATGCTGAAGATTTCGCCGTAGGTGGCCAGAACGATCGGCTCGGCGCGCTCGCCAATGGTGACGTACTTGTACTCGGCGCCTTCGCGGACCTTGCGCAGGGCCGGGAACTCACCCAGGCCAATGCGGCTGGCGGTCTTGAAGTCCGAGAGCTGGCCTTTCTTGGTCCAGCGCTGGAAGGTTTCCTCGGCTTCCTCCCAGCCGGACAGCATCGAGCGGTTCGCCACATCCAGGAGGATGATGCCGAAGTCGCTGGTGGTGTGGGTGAACGCGAGGCCGACCATGCGCATCGGATCGAGGGTCGAGACGCCAATGCCGCGATCAGCGAGCGAGGCGCGGGCCAGCTCGCGCAGGCTCATGAAGTTGTAGCGGTTGTCGCCCTGACGCTCTTCGAGCCCGGCACGGGCCAGGATCGAAGCGCGCACCGAGTCGCCCACCAGGTTGCCGTTGCCGGCGTAGATCACCGCATTGCCGCCGGCGGCAGCTTGAGGGCCAGCGGACGGGGTGGCGCCCTCGGCCAGCTTCGCCAGTAGCTTCGCCTGGGCCTGCTCGACGGTCACGCCGCTATCCAGCAGCAGGTCGTTGAGCATCTCGCCGTGGGTGGCGGCGAAGGGCTGGAAGACCGCGCGGATGCCGTCGCGGCGGACATTTTCAGCGGCCTGGAGCTGAGCACGCACAGCGTTCTCGTCCAGCGCAGCAGGGGTGGCGGGAGCCGCCGGCGCGGCCGGAGGAGTCGGAGCAGCCGGCGGAGTGGCTTGCGCGCGCGGCTGCATCAGAGCTTGGAGAGCTTGGGGCATGTGGTTGAACTCCTGCATGCGTTTGGAGGTAAGTTGAGCTGCCGCGCTGAGCGGCTCGGTGAGTTGGTCGGCAAAGCCGGCCTCGATGGCCTCGCGGCCGGTCATCCAGGTCTCCTCCTTGAGAAGAGCCTTGATCTCGTCGGCGGACTTCCCGGTCTTGCTGGCATACGCCGTGACCATGGTGTCTTCGATCTTGTCGAGCAGATCCACGTAGCGGCGCATGTCGTCGGCGTCGCCGCCGGTGATGCCCCAGGGCTTGTGGATCATCATCATCCCGTTCTCAGGGATGTAGACGGTGTCGCAGGCCATCAGCACGACGGTGGCCATGGAGGCCGCCAGGCCGTCCACATAGCCGTCGACCCTCGCCGGGTG
Organism: Pseudomonas sp. NY15437; assembly: GCF_048068435.1. Lineage (NCBI taxonomy): Bacteria > Pseudomonadati > Pseudomonadota > Gammaproteobacteria > Pseudomonadales > Pseudomonadaceae > Pseudomonas > Pseudomonas sp. NY15437. Next base: position 361,033 of record NZ_JBLUQC010000005.1, on the reverse strand, counting down.
GTGCTTGAGCAGGTTGTAAATGGCGGTGCCTTCGAACACATCGCCGCCCGGCGAGTGCACTCGGAGGTCAATGCGCTGCAGATCACCGAGGGCCTTCAGTTCGCGCGCGAACTGCTGGGCGCTGATGCCCCAGGCGCCAATCTCGTCGTAGAGCATGACTTCGGCCACACCGCGGGCGAGCGCCTTGATGCGGTACCAGCTTTCGCTCGGCTTCGTTTCTTCAGTCAGCGCGGCGGCCATCGCCACCGGCTGGAGCAGGGTCTTCAGGGGTTGATGGCTGCCCATTGGCGCCTCCTTGGTTGCTTGTTGCGGTGAAGTCGGGGCCAGGCACGGCCAAGTTCGCCCCGTACTGATTCACCAACTCGCGGGCCTCGTCGGCGGTGAGCATCTTCCCGACGCCCAGATAAGCTTTCTGCACGGCCTCCACCGGATTCATGCCGTCCTTGACCAAGGAGTGGTAAGCGTCCGAGCTGAAGACCAGCCCCAACTCGCGGTTGGTCTTGACCTCGGCTGCTCGGGACTTCTTCAGCTCCTGCGGATTCCGGCCGCGAGCGCGGGCTACCTCGGCCTCGTCTGCAAATCCGGCTTTCACCAGGGACTCCCAGGCGTTGGCCTCGTGCTCGGGGTTGATCCACGGCATCACCGGCCCCTGGTAAACGGCCGCGTAGAGCGTGGACATATCCACGTTCTTGGGGACTTTCAGGACCCCAGCGGCAATCGCCAGCGGCAACCAGGTGCGGTACACCGGGCGACACCAGTAGTCGATGAACTCGTGCTGCAGCAGGTCGTAGCCCTCCTGCGCCTCCACCAGCTCCTGACGCTGCGCCGAGTAGGTGCCGTCGTAGGAGCGGGCGATGGTCGAGTAGGCGCTGCGGCCGGCAGCCGCCACCGCTCGGAGCATGCCGTTGCGGAAGCCCTCGAGGAGAGTGCTTGGGCGATTGCTCTCGAACATCCCGATGTCTTCACCGGGCTGCAGGTCGTCGAAGACCATGCCCGGCGCGATCGGGAAGGTGCCGCGCTTGGCCTCCTCCCCCTTCGCCTCGTAGTCCTGCGGCTCACCCTTTTTGATGTAGAAGGAGATCGCCGCCGAGATGCGTGCTGCGATCCGTTCGCTTTCCTCGTAGTCCTTGAGGTCCGCCAGACGGATCAGCGCGGCGTGCAGCAGCGGCACCCCTCGGTTCTGGCCAATTCGCTTGCGGTGGGCAATGTGGATAACCCGATCGGCATCGACCCGCTTCGTCTTCTGCAGGATTCCCAGGCCGAGATCGCCGGGGTGAGCCATCAGCAGGTGATAGGCCTTCACCCGACGCCAGGCGTCGCGCTCGATGCCCTGGATGATCCCCTTGGCCAGGTCGTTCTTCTCGAACGGCAGATAGTCCGGCTCCAGCAGCTCCAGGGCGAATGGCACCGAGGTCAGGTGCTTGTAGTTCGCCACCGGCCCCATGATCTTCTGCGCCAGTGCCTCGCCGTCGCGCAACCAGGTGCGGCAGACCAGACGCTCCATCTGCGGCCTTGTGACTTCCCCGGCAGTCTCCGGCCGCAGCGACCATTCAGCCCAGGCGGCCTTGATCTGCGCGCAGAAATCCAGATGGACTTCGCCGGCCAGATCCAGCACAAGCGGCTCGACCCCGATGCCGGCGCCCCCGACCACACGCTCCTCCAGGCGGTCGAAGATGCCGGTCACGATGTCGTGGTTTTCGTCGAGCCAGCGGCACTGCTCTCGCAGGGATCGGCCGGCGGCCTGCAGGGCGGAATTGGCGCTGCGGGGCTCACCCTTGGCCTTATGCGTCCTGCTCGGCTTGGCGGCCTCGTAGGCCTGGATCAGTGCACGACTCCGCAGACGGCTGGCCACGAAGCCGGGAGCGAAAGGCTCCAACACTCGATCGAACCAGTTCATCAGAACACCGCCAGTTTGTAGGGTCGAGACCTGCCGCGGGCGGCGCTTTCGAGGCTCGCCACCTTGCGTTCCCATTCCTGTCGGCCGGCGCGGATCTCGTCCAAGTCAGCCATGGTCAGAGTCCGCGAACCGAAGGTGACGGAACGGCCATCGAGTACTGCCAGTTCCGCCTCCACGTACCGCTCCAGAATGGTCTTGGCCTGGGAAAGTTCTATAGCCATGGGCTGCTACCTGTAGTGCTCAGGAATGCGTCGTTCACTTCCTGAGCTGATTGCTTTTTGGTGGGCTCTCGTTTGATGACGACAGCATTGACCGGCTTCGCGGCTGCAAGGCGCGCAGCCTCAAGCACTTCAAGGTCGAAGCCGAACCGGGTCTGGCTGATGCGCAATGCCGCAATGGCATACACGAGGCAGTCGAGCGCCTCATTTCGACGGCCGCCCGAGTCCCAGCGCATTTCGCGCTTGCCCTTGACCATCACCGGCTTTTTCCGCTCCGAGGTGAGCTGACGCAGCTCGTCCTCATCGCACCAGTCAACAAGCGGCAGGTGGATGCAACCTGGAGTCGATGTCCACGGCTGCGGCACCACGATGTTCAGCCGCCCGTAGATCAGTTCCTTGGCGTTGTCCGTGCCGACCTCGGTTTTGTAGATCTTGTTTTTCCGGCGCCGCGGGAAGTTCGCAATCGGCTTGCCGTAGGTGCTGGCACCGAAGATGGGGATCACCCAGCGGACGCCGTGCTTGATGCTTTCCTCAGCTACCACGTCGGAGTGGTGGCCGCCGGCATCCCAGCACCAGCGCTCCACTCGCATAGGCGTTCCATCAGGCCGCTTGAATTCTCGATTCAGCTCGACACCTACTCGACGGCGAAGCTCGGCGCTATCAGGGTTACCCATCAGGATTTCGCGCCGGATCAGCCAGAGCTCCTCTCCGGCGCCGACGCCCCAGAAGCGAAGTTCATAGCGGTCATCCTGCGTATCGATCCCGCCGAAAATGCCGAGCGTCTGCTCCGGCACGTGGTCGGTGCAGGGATAAATCTCCCGACGGCCATAAAGCGTTTCCCATTCCAGGCGCTCGGACTGATCCTCGACCCACACCTCGCCCAGGATGGTGTTGGTGAAGGTCTTGAGCTTCTCGCGATCGCCCTTGACCTTCAGCCACTCATCGACGAGCTCAAGCCATCCGGTCCAGGTGCTGTAGATCGCCCAGCAAAAGACAGTTACCGAACGAGGAGTCTTGACCGGCTTATCATCAGGACCGAACCACTCCATGGCGTCCCGCGTCCAGATTCCCGAAACCTCGCAAATCCAGCGGCCTCGCTCCGACGCAACCACCATCTCGTGGTGCTCAAAAGTGGCGTTGCACCTATCGTTCTCACAGGCGTACCACGCCGAGGTGGCCTCGTTGAGTTCGTTCGCCACCCACTTCAGGCCGTAGGAGCAGTCCTTACCGCCCCACTTCAGCGTCTGCTCGTGATTACAGTGGGGACACGGGATGTAGAAGCGAATCCGGTGGGGGGACTCGTCTGCCGCCTTCGTAATCTGGCATTGGCCCTCAGTACCAGGCGTCGACCCCCTGATGGACTTCGGATAAACCGCGCCGCGCAGTCGCTGGTCACCAAGGAATGTCGGGGAGCCCTCTCCCTCAATATCGGCATCGAACTTCGACAGTTCGTCGTAATTCACCTCGTCCGCCGACTTCTCGCGATAGTTGCGAGCAGCCTTGCCGCCGAGATTCCAGAGGGTTCGCCGGTTGGCAAACACCTTCGTGTCGAGCGTGTTATCGCTATGCTTGCGGCCGTACCACGGCGCCAGAGCCAGCATCGACGGCACGTCTCGAATCAGGCCGTTGACGTGGCTTTTGCTGATCGCCTCAGCGTCAGGGTCCGTTGGGCTCCACATCAGCACGTTGCGGCGCTTGTGCTGGATCTTGTAGCCGATGTTCGCCATCAGCATTTTCGTGTAGCCGATACGCGCCGACTTCACGAAGTTGACGACCCGAATCAGGTCGTTGCCCATGGCGTTCAGGATGGCAACCTGGAACGGAGCAGTTTTCCATTTCCCCTCGTTGTAAGAGGACTCCGCCGACATGTAGAAGCCGTCGTCAGGGTCTTCCGCCCACTCCACCGCCGTCTTCGGCGGCGACTTGTACATCCCCTGCAAACCCAGATCGACCGCTTTCCGCAGGTCATTCATCCAGGGTGGCGGAGTACTCATCAAGGATTTCCGGTAGGTCTTCGGCGAACTCCGCGGACAGATTTCGGGCCAGCGCTATCTCGCGTTCGAAGGCCTCGAGCACCAGGGGCGGCGCATCCGGGATTCTGCTGCGGACCGTCTTGCAGACCGTTTCTAGTTTCGAGCCGATCTTGGCCGCAATCCTGGCAAGGGCGAAGGTGGCGAAGGAGGTCGGTACGAGAGTCTTCGCAGAGACTTGGTTTTTCAGCTCCTGGGCGTCCGCCTGCGCCGTTGTCAGTCGGAGTCGCTCCTGGGTCAACTTGTGCTCGGCGAGAGGATCGATTCCCTCCTGGAGGCCGCCCCCTGGTTGGTGTTTCCGCTCAGCGGAACTCAGGCGGTTTTCCAACACCGAGCGGACGTCATAAAAGGCCTCACGACCGATCCTTGCTACCGGCTCGACGCCCCATTTATCAAAGGCTTGCGTGCTTATGCCGAGGCTCGCCGCCATCCGGCTTTTGTTGAGCCAGTGAGGCTGCCGAGTGATGTCTGATTTGCTCATAACAACACAACAACCAACCCCTGAAATTTGGTCATACATATTTGGCGCGCGGGGCTCGAATTACCCTCATAGGGGGGTACCCCAGGGAGGACCCAAAGCCCATAGGCAGGCCCTATCGACGGGTGCGCCGGGCCTCGGCGACTGCCTTCACGGCCTCGTCGCGCAGCCTCGCCTCAGCTTCGCGCTGAGCGATCTGATGGAAGTCGAACGTCTTGCGATAGGTGGGCTTGGACACGAAGGCAAGGATCATGGCCAGGCCGTCCTTGCCCTTAGCTGTACGCTCGGCGATGCCGATGGGCTGGCGATCAGAGCCATGCATCACGAAGTAGCGGCGGTAGTTGCCCTTCTTCGTACTGCGTGCACTGCTGGTAGCGTTGGCGTCGTAGCCCTGCTGGGTGAAGCCACCGATGCCCGACAATGCCTTGGTCACCTGGCCGCGCACCATGTTGCCGTACTTGTCCAGCTTGGCTCCTGCGCCGGGCGCGATGTACTTGCCCTCGGGCAGGATGCCGCGCTCACGCAGCTGCCGCTCTACCCGCTTGGTCCGGCGATCACCGCCGTAGATCTCAGGGGTAAGCCAGCGCGTGGCCGGCTCAGCCTTCACCGACTCGTCCTTCATCCACACCCGAGCCACCAGCTTCTCCTTGGTGGCAGGGAACACGCGAAGGCTGTTCAGGGTGTACGGCGTTGGCCGATCGAACACGGTGCGCATCGAGGTGACCAGCACCTTCTCCACAGCCTGCGCTGTGCGAGTTAAGGCGAGCGCTGCCGCGAACGGGATCTGGTCCTGCTCCAGGCTGGACAGCTCGTCATCGAAATCATGCAGAAGCCCAGGGCTGATAATGATCACCTCAACCCTCCCGGCGCGGCAGCTTCCAATCGGCGAATCGATCAGCGATGTCGGCGAGCTTCTTCACACCCAGGAAGCCAGTGAACACGCCAGCAGCAGTGGCCATGTTCGAGGGCAAGCCAAACCACTCCAGCACAGGGATCAGGCCAAGCGTAATCAGCGTGCAGAGTGCGGCCTCAAGCAGTGCCTGGCGACGGGTACCGCCACCGTAGATAACCCGGATCAGTGCAACCAGGAAGGACAGTGCGCCGGCGTACAGCACGGGCGAGTGCTGGCTCAGCCAAGCAAGCACAAGCGCCCACGTCTCCGGTTTGTCGGGCATCTGGGGCATTCTCGTTATCCCCTCTGCGGGGCAGGAATGAAAAAGCCCAGCGCGGAAGGCTGGGCTCATAAAAAAGCCCGGCTCAGTGGCCGGGCTTCGCTTCAGTCAGCAGTCTTACTGTCGGGGGATCTGGACATAGATGTTCTCCCCCTTCTTCTGGATGGTGATATTGAGCTCGTTGCCATTATCCAAAAGAGCCGTGGCACGGTAGAAACCGCTCTTCGGCTCATCATCAATGGTTACTGCAACACAAGAAGAGCTCTGGTAAAGCTGCTTATGGATGATGTCGGTAACAATCGGACAGGCAGCATCTTCGATGGCGGAATCCCCGCCGGCCAATCCCAAAAGAATCGACACAATGAAAGCTGCAATCCATCCGTAGAAGTAGTTCTTTTTCTGTCCCAGGATGCTGGCGCGCTTCCAAAGGTAGACAGGAACGATTACTACCGACCAGCTCTCAGGGGCGGCATGGCCGGCCGCTTTCAGGCGTCTCTCGTCAAAGACGCAAAGACCGATATTGAAGGCGAGGAACGCCCACCAGACGCTGACGCCCAAGAAGTACTCGAGCACTCCACCTGCCAGCTGAACGCCAACTAGCCCCCAAACAAATCGGTTATCAATATCCGAGGCTGCAAGTGGTGGCGGGCCGGATGGGCGACTGACGCTGTCAGCCAGTTCAGTGTCCCGCAATGACACCCACTCCCCGTCTCCCGCCCATACCTTAGTCTCCAGATGGATAGCACTCGAAGCCACAAACTCCTTCATCTGGTCGATCGTGAATGGCCCTTGCCGAGAACCGTTCAACGCGTAATACCAAGACGCTTCAGACATCCCTGATCCCCTTAACCATGTTGCCCATCAAAAGTATGGCAATGAGACATGATCATCGGCAACGAATCAAGAAGCTTTAGGGCAAATTGACAGATCATTGCGGCGGAACGCCACTGCAACGAAAGAGCACGCCGCGGCGGCCTGCTCCAGAAACGAAAAAGCCCAGCTCGATGGCTGGGCTTTTTGTTGCCGGTCTGTGCGACGCGCACGGATCAGCAGATGTGGTGAATTTCGCTCATTCGCTCACAAGAGTCAAGCTTTGACTGCTTCCAACTCACCATCGAAATAGCCTGTTTGACCTCCCTCGGTTATTTCCCCCTTAAGGTAGATAAACTCGCCCTCTACCTCCTCCATAATTTTTAAACGAATAGTCCATGGATCACTGCATTTCACGCCATCTTTGAACGCCCAAATGTCCCGAGCTAGATACGTCCCATCAGGCTGAAGCTCAGCGTGCTTGCCAGCGTCAACCTCCCAGCGACCGTGATCTACGGTGACCGAAGCGACGACAAAAACGAGAACACCATCTCGCAGTATCAGCGTTGAAAAATCCATATGGTCGGGACCAGGCTGGACGTAGTACAACTCCCCCGCATATCGCCTCTTCAGCATAAGTCCTCCTTCGCGGAAAAGCGGCAGATGCCAGCACACTAACATCTGCCAACATCCCTATCTACGAGGCATCCAGTAACCTTTCACGCTCCAAAATATCAGTGACGCGGATCATCGCCTGCTCCTCGATGGCATCCAGCGCCTTCCAGATATCGCGTCGCCACCGGCTGCGAGTGGAGTCCGGACGCGCCTCGGTGTCCCACTGGTTGATGTCGTACCACTTCGCCGACAGAACCAGGACATCGGTGGAGCGCTTGCCATCCTTCCCCTTCAGCTTCGGGATGCACCAACTGGTCACCGCGTAGGTCAAGAAGACGCGCGGCGCCGGGCTGGTGACCCTCGGCACCATCCGGCCGACCGCGTTGAGGCGGCGACCATTGTGGGTCGAGTAGCGCGCGTACAAGACGTCCCACTCCGACTGGCTCAGCTCGCGGTGGAGCAGCGCATGGAGCATGCAGTCGAACTCGAACTGGTCCTGTGCCGACAGCAGCGCGCGGTACCCGCCATCCACCTTCCGATCGATGAGCTTCTGCCAGCTCTGCTTTGCCGTGTTGTCGATCACGTCAGCTGCCAGCACGCGGACGATCGCCGGCAGCACGTCTCGATAGATTCCCGTCATGCGGCCCCCTTCGGCGGTGTGTTCATCCCCAGGGCGTCGCGCAGCAGTTGCTCCGCTGCGGCGCCCTTGACGTTGCCCTGCTGTACCCAGGCCTTGGCGAAGTCCTCAAAGCCGAGGGGCGACGGGCTGCCCATCCAACTGGCAACCAGTTGGAGCAGTGCTGCCATTGTCGATGGCCCGCCGAGGCGATTCGGCAGTTCCTGAGCCATCACCTGGAGCATCTGCCGCTCCGGTCGGGTCATGCTTTTCCTTGGTGCGAGCGCCATTACGTTGCTCATGCTGCTTTCCCCTTGCCGTACTGGCGGCCCTTGTACGGCCGAGCCATCTCGACCTCTTCGTCGCTGGGCATGTACCCACCGGCCAACTCAACGAACCGATGGAAGTGCCCCTGGTGCTGGACGTGGGCAATGCCGGTGGGGCCGTGGCGGTTCTTGTCGACGATCAGCTCAGTGACGCCGGCCTGGCCCGCCGGGCTGTCGTTGTCGCGGTGTACCAGCACCACCACATCGGCGTCGGCCTCGATCTGGCCGGAGTCGCGCAGGTCGCTCTTGGTGGGGCGCTTGTTCGCGCGCGCCTTGGGCCCACGGTTGAGCTGGGCCAGCACCACCACCGGCACGCCGAGCTCCTTGGCCAGGCGCTTCATGCCCTTGCTGATCTCGGTCACAACGTCGTAGCGGCTGGCGTTCTTCTGCTCGCCCTTGATCAGCCCGATGTAGTCCACCGCCACCATGCCCAGCCCGTGCTCGCGCTTCACGGTGCGGCAGATCTGGCGGATGTCTCGCAGGGTCAGGGAGGCGTCATCGCACAGGATCAGCGGGGCGTCGTTGAGCTTCGCGACCGCGCCGGTCAGACCCGGCCAGTCAGAGTCACGCATCGAATGGCCTTCGCTGATGTGCTTGAGTGGCACGCTGCCCACCGAGGCAAGCGCCCGGTTGGTCAGCTCCACATCGGTCATCTCCAGGCTGAAGACCAGCGCAACGTCACCGCTGTGCAACGCCACCCGCTCGGCCAGACCGAGGCCCAGGGTGGTCTTGCCACTGCCGGGCTCACCAGCGACCACCACCATGTGGCCAGGGCAGATGCCGGGGATGAACTCGTCCAGCGATGGCAGGCCGGTGTCATAGCCAAGGCTCACCTGGCGGTTGAAGCGCCTGTCGATGCCATCCACAGCCTCAGGAAGCACGTCGCGGATGAAGCGGTACTTCTTCCGGCTGTCGGTCCCTTCGGCCTCCAGCGCAAGCCATGCCTGCTGGCCCTGGCTCAAGACCTCATCCAGGGGCTCGCCATCCATCAGGCGTTGGCTCATGACCTGCGCGGCGGCGATCACGCGGCGCGCTACCGAGCGCTGCTTGACCGTCCTGGCGTAAGCGCCGGCGTTGGCTGTGCTCGGGGTGTTATCCGCCATCTTCGCCGCCACCTGGAGGACGCTCTGCCCATCGGCCAGGTGCGATCGGGCCTCGTACAACGTCACGATGTCGATCGCGTGCCCTTGGTTGCGCATAGCCACCAGCAACTCGAACAGCTCGGCGCAGGCCGGGTGGTGGAAATCCGAGACCACCAGCTGGCCACTGAGGTCATCAACGAGCTCGGGCTGCTTGATCATCGACCCGATCACGGCGTACTCGGATTCATGGCTGTACAGCTTGGATTCGTCCACGACGGCCTCGAACAGATGTTCGTCGGGATAGCGGTCCATCATGCGGCACCTCCGACGCGAGCAGACCGCCAGGTGAACGGGGCCAGCAGGCCGCCGTTCTCCCGCAGCCGGTCAGCGGCACGCGGGCCAATGAACTCTGGCAGGCGCTCGCGCGTCTGGTTGCTCACCAACACGGTGGGCAGCACCAGTTGATACCGCCGGTCGATCACCTCGTGCAGCAGGCCGGGGGCGAAGTCGCGCCCCTGGCGAGGGGTGTGCATACCCACCTCGTCGATCACCAGCAGGTCCACCTCGGCCAGCTCCTGGAGCAGCTGGGATTTGGTGTGGCTGGCGTTCTGCCGGAAGCTGTCGGTAACGCCCTGGATGATCGCCTCGGCGGTGACGATCAATCCCGTGGCCTGCTCCTCGCGGACGATGTGCTGCAGGATCGCGCAGGCCAGGTGAGTCTTGCCGTTGCCGATCTCCCCCAGCAGCATCAGGGCACGGCCCTGGCGGTAGTTCTCTGCGAACTTCTCGGCGTAGCCACGGCAGATGCTCAACGCACGAGTCTTGCCGGCGTCGCCGGCATCGGTGAGGAAGTTGTCGAAGGTGCAGCCGCGGAATCGCGGCGTGATACCGGTGGCAATCAGGTCCTGGCTCAGCTCGTGCTCGGCAGCAGCCTTTTCGGCGGCCTGCCGGCGCTCGTCTTCCTTGGGCTTGTTGTACAGCAGTTCCCACTGGCAAGCCGGGCACTCGGTGCGGTACCAGCCGCCGGCGAACAGTTCGACCAACTGCTCGTCGTAGTTCTTGTGGCCACGGCCAGCGCGGCAGCAGACCTCATGCTGCTCGGCGATTCGCGGAGCAGGACGGAACTTAGAATTTGTCACTTGGGTACATCTCCTGCGAATGGGTAGGAACCGAGAGGACAGCGCTCTGCTGGGCGGCCTGGGCTTCTGGCTGCGGGCCCAGGTACGGCGTCCAGCGCTCGCCTGGACCAAGGAAGGTGGCCGGCTGCTGCACGTACTGCGTGCCGGCCTTGCCCAATGCCACCTGCTCCTTCCGGTAGGCGATGGCTGCGGCGATGAGATCCGAGCTGGGCACGCCAGCGCGAATACGTGCCTGCCAGGCCTTCCAGGCGTCAGGCTTCGGTGACGCCCTGTGACGCTTCGGGTACTCACGCCAGAACGACTCGAAGTCGTCGGAGTACTTGCCGACCTGTTTACCCGCCGCGGCAGCGGCTCCCCCCTCTGGGGGTAAGGGGGGGAGGGAATCAGGAATCAGGTTAAGGGAATCAAGAGAGAGGGAATCAAGAGAGAGGGAATCAGATGGACAAGGCGCACCATCGTTGCCTTGAACACGGCTCAACGATGAATCATCGACGGCGCGTCGATAGTCCTTGGTGGTGTCACCCTTGGCCGAATTACAGCTTGTGCACAGCGTTTGCAGGTTCTCGGTTGAGTTATCGCCGCCCTTAGCAAGAGGCTGGATATGGTCAAGGGACAGACCTTCCTCCGCGCCGCACTTGAGGCACCGATTGCCATCGCGCTCAAATACCGAAAGGCGGGTTTCGCTCGAGACGTCGTAGGCATGCCTGGTTACCTGAGGTCGGCCAGGGGGCGCAGGGATATCGCTGGCAATCTCCTTGTGATGCGGCTTCTGGTGCTTCGTGAATGCCTCGATCTGGATGTACTGCTCGCTATCTACCTCGTAGCGCTCAATGAACCCCTTCCCCGCCAGGTTAGCCAGGCCGGTCTCCACGTCGTAGCTGTCACCAGGGAAGAGCTCAATCTTGATCCGGCGCGGCCTGTCCTCCAGCCGCCCCTCGCGGTCGGCCAGCGTCCACAACCCAATGAACAGCAGCCGGTCCAATGGCTGCAGATCGATCAGGTGCTCATTCTTGAAGAACGAAGGCTTGATGTTGCGAGAGCGAGCCATCAGTCAGCCTCCTCCGCGTTCCACCAGGTCTTCGAGGTGCACAGTTGGACGCGGGCGTATGCCATCACGGCGCGCAGCTGCTCGGGCGAGAGAATGATGGTCTCCTCCTCCCCCATCGAGTTCTCCTGTCGGATGGCGAAGTACCCGCCATCGGAGATGTACACGTCAGTTTCAAAGGTCGGCTTGAGCTTCATACGTCCAGCTCCTCAGTTACCCGCTTCACGAAATCGTCGTAGCTCTCGGCCATGACGAAGCCCTGGTCTTCGAGCGCGGCGCGGCTGGCCTTGGCATGGGAGTACAAAACCCAGCGCTCACGCTCAGGCAGATCGCGGAATTGACGGTAGGAAGGCCACGGGCCGGCGATCACCGGCTGGCCGTTGGGGCCGGTGGTGATCCGGCCGGGGTTCGGTTGGGTGGTCATTCACCAGCCTCCTGGGCGGGCGTGCCGCGCATCTGGAAGCGCTCGATGCCGGCGCCGAAGTCAGGGTGAATCGCGCGGTGCGGGGTCACGAAGGTGCAGCCGCGGGCGAAGCGCTCGAACACCCTGCTGATCTCGGCCTTGGCCCAGACGGCAAAGGGACGTGCGTTCAGCTCCTCGTGCTTGCTGCGGACCATGGCGAAGGGGCGCGGGCTGTGTGGCATCTCGCGCACCACAGCGTCGATCACCCTGGGCGGGAGGCCGTACTGCTTGCCGATCCGCTGGCGGATGGTGGTGATGCTCTCCATGCCGTTCGGGATCGAGTCGAGCAGCGGGTGCGCGCGGTCCATGTCGCCGACAGTTTCGGCCAGGGCCGCCACCTGGTGTTCGGTTTGCCGCTGGCGGCGCTCCAGATCGACGGTGAGTTGGACGCTGGCCAGCAGCTGCTCGGCGGCGGTCAGCGGCTTGGTCAGCTTCTCTTCCAGCGCAGTCATGTGATCGAAGACCGCAGCCTGCAGGTCGTAGCTGTAGGACATGGCCATCAGGCAGGACTCGCGCTTCGGGAAGCGGTAGCCGCGGCGGGGCCTGCCGTAGTTGTCGGGGAGATCGCATTCAAATGAATGAGATGTCCCGCCGAGGACTTTGGGGACCTTCGCCAGCAAGTTGGCGTGGGTCAGCTCGGGAAATTCGTCCGACGGGAACGACTGCCCAGCCTGCTCGGCCTGCTGCTTGCGGTGGGAGTTGATGAAGTCGACCAGCTCCAGGCTGGTCATGGTGGCGGCCGATCCGCCGGTGATGGTCAGGTCGGTCATTCCAGATTCCCCTTGGCAATACGCTCGCCGATCTCTACGGTCCCCTCCTCGAACATCCGGAGGGAAAGAAGGACATCGCCCAGGCTGGCGAGAAGGCGCAGCAGATCCATCGCCTCCTCGTCGCGCAGCGTGTCGTCATGGTTGTGAAGCAGCGCGTTCAGTGCAGATAGGCCGTTGGTAATCGTGTACTGAAGGTCGCGGGCGGAAGACTGGACGCGCTCGATGTGGGCCGGCTCTGGGGTCATGCCATGCCAATAGTCATCAGCGCACAGGAGCACGTTGGACCAGGGGTGAAGGTTCTTCTTCATGCCGGCACCTCCAACTTGGTCAGCAGGCTGACGAGGTCTTCGCCGGCGAGCTTGGCGATGGTGATGATCGAGAAGTGGATGGCGTCTACCTGGTCGCCGGCCAGACGCGGAGCAAGGTCCCGCGAACCTTCGAAAGCCAGGTCTTCGCGAACAGCGGAAGCCAGGTCGCCAACGGCGCTGATGTAGTCCTGGAGTTGATCCGCCAGAATTTGCACTTCGGTGCGAGTCTTCATTCCTGGCGCCCTCCCTGTGCGCGAAGGCGCTCAGCGCAGGAGGTCTCGAAATTCAGCAGGCCGTAGATGCCGCCACCCAGTTCTTCGAGCAGCCACCCAAGCCGTTCCGCCATTTCCTGGCCGACTTCGCCCTCAACGGCATTGCTGGCGAGCAGCGTGCCGATGGCAGCAATGCCCAGCGAGATGTTGCAGATGGCATCGCGGGCGGTATCAAGGTCGTGCTTGATTTCGTCGATGTCGGCAGCGCTGAGCACCTCAGCCGGATCACGCTTGCCCTTCTTCCGGATCACATGGCAGAGGTTCATTCGGATGCCCCCCCTTCATGACGAGCCACGCCACGTCGGGCGGAATCCACCAGCTCCGCAGCGGAGCGAGCCAAGAACTCAATGCCGTAGTGAGCGCCAGGCTCCAGAGGCTCGCCGTCCAGGTCGCTGAAGAGGTACTGGATGCTTTCGATAAGGCGGAGCGCTTCATCCAAGGCGCCGTCGACAGAGGTGTCAGGACAAACGCGGAAGTGTCCCATGGGGATGCAGGGATCGACCCTGGGGAGGCTCATGCTTCACCTTCCTGGCGCTCAAAGGCGCGCTGGCAGGAGGAGAACATAGCGCCAACGGTCGAAGCAGCCATGGCAAGAACCTGCAGTTCCATACCGTTTGCCTCGCCCTCGCCCTCGTCCGCGAGTCGCCTCAGAAGACAGAAGATTCCATCGTTAAGCGTGGTGGCATTGGCCATCACGGCAGAGCACGGAATCCCAGGGTTTACCTGAAGGATCGTATGGCCTGTGAGTGGGCTACCCCAGAAACCACAGCCGGTTGTCTTGGCCTCTGGTTTATCCTGTTGCGCCATTGGCGCCGCTTTGATAGTTTTAGGTTGTGACATTTTCTCGTCCTCCTACAGACGATGAAGTACCTAGGCAGCCGCTGGCACGGCTACCGGAGAAGACCCGCCCTGGCAGGCGGGTTTTTTATTGCTCGGAAGAAAGTCAGCCTGGCCTGAAGGTGGCGGCCGAGACAGAGGGGTTCATGCGGGCGCCTCGATACTGGATGCCTGAACAGGATCATCGAAGCTCTGCAACGCGGAGAGATCAGCGGTTAGGATTTCTTCAACGTCATCGGCGCCGCTGCCAGCGCAACCCCAAGGAAACGAAGGGCAGAGATCAGAGCGGCTCACAACACGACCCGTCAGGCGCTCAATCTCAATCGCCCTGGCTGCTGGAATAGGACGAGCGCCAGAACACCACTGACTTACGGTTGGCTTCTTAACCGAAAGGCGCTTGGCCAATTCCGTCTTGCTGCCAAGGATCTCCGCTGCCTTACGTGCAGCCGCTGAGGGGGTCATGAGGATTCTCCGATGAAAGCTCATGACAAAATAAGGCATTGGCTAATCAATAACAAGCCATTGCCTAATCACCTTATGTAAAGGCCATATTAGGCAATGCTTACTGGATTAGATCTTGGCCAAGCCATTGAGGCCGCCCGTGTCAAAAAAGGCATCACCAAGAAGGCCCTTGCAGAGGTCTTCCGTGTTGCGGCGCCCTCCGTTCAGGGATGGGTAACCACCGGGCGAATCGACAAGTCAAAGCTGATCGACGTGATCCGCTTCTTTTCGGACGTGGTCGGTCCCGAGCACTGGGGACTCGATGATGGCGATCTCATTTTCGCGTCCTATCCAGCTATAGACCCAGCTCTAGAACCTGAGCCAGAAACAGCCGCTGATGCAGTGCTGCGGATGTTAGCGAAGCATGGGAAAAACCTGCCTCCCGAAGCGCGACAGAAGATCGCGAATGCAGTCTCTGACTCACCTCCATCCGGAGGGAGTAGTAATGTCATCCATGGAGATTTCTCCCGTTCTACAGTGGTGAAGGGAGACACCATAGTCATCGCGCAATATGACGTCAGGGCGGCGATGGGTGCAGGAGGGCAGGTACCCGCTGACTACCGTGAGTTCGTGCGCAACGTGGTGGTCGACAGGATCCAGCTCGACGACCTCGGCATCAAATACACCGCGCCTGAAAATCTCAAGATTATCAGTGGATGGGGTCAGAGCATGCTCGGCACCATTGAGGACAAGTCCCCGTTGCTCGTCGATATCGGCGTTACCGACTGGGCCGACGACGGCGTGTACGTGTTCACCTGGCTGCAACACCTCTACATCAAACGCGTGCAGGTGCTGGACGCAGAACACTTCCTTCTCGTCTCGGATAACAAGGCTTTCGAGCCTCAGAAAGCCAGGATGGAAGACATGCACTTTCAGGCAAGAGTCCTGGGCGTCTGGAATTTCCGGAAGCTGTAACCCGCGGTCAGACGATGAGGGACTAGAAGAGTGCCCCAATGGATGAGCCCCATCGATGAGTACACTCAGAATGAGGCAATCGAATTTGCCCGAGCCAACAAGAAATCCATCGCAAGGCGGATAACAGACAAGAACGTCTATCCCCCCGAAAGCGCCCCGGTGTCAGTATTCATGGCAGGCTCGCCAGGTGCGGGAAAGACAGAAGCCTCGACGGCCCTGCTCGGCCTGTTCACCAATACCCGCATCCTACGCATAGACCCGGACGAGCTGCGCAATGAGTTCAAGGCCTACAAAGGGGGGAACGCTTGGCTGTTCCAGGGCGCTGTCTCAATCCTGGTCGAGAAAATCCTCGACATGGCCCTGGATAACCACCAGTCATACCTACTCGACGGTACCCTCGCCAACTACGACTTGGCCAAGAAGAACATCCACCGCTCACTCAAGCGCGGCAGGTTCGTGCAAATTCTCTACGTCTATCAAGACCCGCTGCTGGCGTGGGAATTTGTCCAGGCCCGCGAGGTCGTAGAGGGGCGGCGCATCCTGCCAGAGCATTTCGTCGCACAGTATTTCGCCGCGCGTGACGTCGTGAACCGTCTCAAGCTAGAGTTCGGCAAAGACATCAACGTTGACTTGCTCCTCAAGAGCAACGACAACTCCAATCGCCAATATAAGGCAGGCGTCGACAAGATCGATTATCATATCCCCGAGCGGCATACGCGCGAATCGCTGGCCGCTCTACTCGGAATCACACCATCAGGACTCCAATCATGATGTTCTTCAAGACAGGCACCAGCCGGGCAGCCAAGAGCAACCCATTTGCCGACTTCATCCGTAATGCCAAATCGGATGAGAAGAAACGCGTCTACAGCGCAGTCATCACGGAGTCCACCAAGCAGCAAAACGAAGTAATCACGGCCGCCAAGCTCCAATCAGCTTGAGCAAGAATCGTCGAAAAGCCCCGCCACCGCGCGGGGCTTTTCGTTTCTGCCGTTAGAACGGCGCCGGCTCCTCGTCCAGCCGCTGCGCGACCAGATCCGGAGGCATATCCACCGCCGCCGCGGCCTCGTCGTCATTTGCCGCCTCCCACTCCAGCAGTACCGTGCCGCCCTCATTGACGGTCATCTGCAGCCCATCAGTCTCCGCGAGCTCCTCTAGCACTTGGCGCCACGCCTGATCCGTATCGCTATCTAGACGCCAAATTGACGCTCGGCATTCGGCCTGTGCCTTCGGGCTGTGGATCATCGCAGACACCCGCAGGCGCAGGCGATCCAGCGCGTTAACCCCACCCTTTTCTTGATCGTTCGAACGCTTCTGCTTGGCCATACGCCTCTCCTTTTGCTGTACATAAATACAGTACTTTCTGAATCGCTAAGATTCAACTGGAGAGGTCTGCCTAATAAAATTAGGCATTGCCTATTTACACATGATTAGGCATCGGCTTATATTCGCCCTACCGACGCGAAACAACCCAACGGGGCGCAGCATGGAAACCATCAACACCGGCAAATGGAAAGGCACTCTCGGCATGGGCCTCGCGCCCCGCGAGTTGGAGGCGACCCTGCTCGCCGCCGACGAGATGAGCGCGAAGGAGATCGCGCGGGTGATGGGGATTTCCCCCGGCACTGTCCAGAAGCGCCTCGATGACGCGCGCTTCAAGCTCGGCGCCAAGACCGTTCGCGGCCTGGTGCTGGAGGCCTTCCGCCGCCAAATCATCGCCCCGGCCTGCGTGATGGTGCTGGCTGGTATGGCAGCAATCCACCCGATCCTCGATGACGACCCAATTCGCCGCGACCGCCGCCCGCCGGAGCGCAAGAGCGAGCTGCGCCAGACCTCCCGCCGCAGCGAGGAAGCAGGACTGATAGCAGCGTGATCAGCGGCGTGCGCTCCTGATCGAGCGCAGTCCGGTGACCACCAACCACTGATTCTCGGAAAGCCAAACAGCCCGGCAGGGGATCGGCTTGCCCGGATAAAGCGCACCACCACACCAACAGAGAGGAAACACCATGTTCGGCATCGGTAAAAAACTGTTCGGCGCCAAGCGCGCGGTGAAGAAGCTGGAAAACCGCGACCTGATGCAGGCGATCGTAGGCGGCTGCCTGCTGGTCGCCGCTGCCGACGGCGAAATCAGCAAGAACGAAGCCGCGCAGATCGACATTCAGATCCGCGCCAACAAGAACCTGGAGCACTTCGGCTCCGAGATCACCAGCACCGTCAACCTGTTCACCGAGCAGCTGCAGGCCGGCTTCCGCCTGGGCCGCATGAACATCATGCGCGAGATCGCGGACATCAAGAACAACCCGCTCGATGCGGAAGAGGTGTTCGTGAACATGCTCACCGTTGCCGAGGGTGACGGGAATATCAGCCCCGAAGAGCTGAAGGTGCTAGCCGAAATCGGGACCCAACTCGGCCTGCGCCTGAAGGACTTCGGGATCGAGGCATGAAGCGGCGCGCGCGGAAGAGTCTTGTCCTGGTTCTGCTGGTGGCGCTGGGCGCATCTGCGGTCAATGCCGCCCTGAACTGGGGCAGCTGCAGCTACTACGGATTCCAGACCGGACGTGACACCCGCTATGCGGCCTTCATGGGCTGCATGGTGAAAACGCCTGCCGGCTGGGTTCCGCGCAACGAACTTCGAGTCATCCAGTAGCCGCTTCACTGAAGCGCCTGGGTAACCGGGCGCTTTGGGAAGCCACCCAAGGAGAAGGAACCATGTTGATTTTGACCAGGCGCGTAGGCGAAACCATCCGCATCGGCGACGACATCGAGGTCGTGGTGCTCGGCGTGAAGGGCAACCAGGTGCGTATCGGTGTGACCGCACCGCGTGACACCGAGGTACATCGTGAGGAGATCTACCAGCGCATTCATGGTGCAGAACTGCGCCATCAGCCCAATGCAGTGGGGGCATGATCATGGAAGCCATCACCATCGTTCTCCGCTCCGGAATGGGCATGCAGCTCACCTCGGTTCGCCCCTACCTGAAACCCGGCACACCGATCGCCATCGGCCGGGGCGGCGCAGTAATCGCCGATGTGGTCGAGGGCAACACCATCGAGGACAAGCGCCAGGCGGCCGAGTCTGCTGCCGGTTACATCGATTCGGTGGAGAGCAGACTGGAGGGAGCGGAGTCACTGGAGCTTGTGGTTAGCGCGCTGGAGCGCACGCTGCTGTGCATCGAGAAGCACGCAGTGGTCGGCCAGACTGGCACGACCCGGCAAGCGATGGACGCTCTCGGCAACATCCGCGAGTTGGCGGCGGCATTCCTGGATCAGTCTGGCGCACGGGAGCAGCCAGTAAAAACCGGCGAGCCTCCCTACTCCGCGCCGACTTCCGCTTGCTGCGGCATATGTAGCCAGCAGGATCACGTTGACGAGAACTGCCCCTGGCAGGGCGCTCGCGCCGGGCTGGCATTGGTGCAACAGATCGACAGGCACCTGGTAGAGCACGCCCAAGAGTTCAACGCCGCACCCAGCGAAGCACTTAAGCCCAGCATCTTCGACATCATCACAGGCACCGCCGGGCAGGCAGCCAACGTGCCGCAGGTGCTCCCCTCGAGCGAGGAGCACGCGGCCCAGATCGAGCAGGTGGCTGCCGGCCTACGCGAGGACCAGGCCGAGTTGGCCAAAAGCATCCTGGTTCTGGGGGATTGGCTGGAGCGAGTGGAGATCGAGGACGGTTACGTCGGCGTGCCGGTGATCGAGGCGGTCGAGGTGGTGGTCACCGAGCTGAAGCGCCAGCAGAAGACGGCGGACCCCGTTGTTTGCCGCTACGGACACTGGTTCGCGGGAGATAGCGACGAGGCAACCTTGATCCGTGAACGCGGCATCTGCAGTGACTGTGCCGCAGTCGACGACTCCTGGCTTGGCGCGCAGGAGCCAGAAGGCGGTGAAGCATGAGCACAAGCACCCACTGGTTCTGGCACTGGCTGCTCGGCACCTTCGCCATCGCCAACTTCGCCATCGCGATGGGCGCATTCGAACAGCGCGACGAAGCCAGGCACCTGGCCAAGCCCGTCATTGACATGAACGGCACCACCATCGTGGTCAGCTGCCCCAAGCCCATCACGCCAACCGCCGCGCGCCCAGCCCCGCGGCATGAGAGGTTCATCCTATGACCCTGACAGCACATGTGCCGGCGTCCACTGGCGCACACACCTTCGAGTTGGTCACCAGCAATCCTTTCGCCGTCCTGGGTGATCGGCTGGTGCAGCTCGGCCTTGCACTGCAGAGCGGGGAAAGCACTGTCGAGCAGCTGGTGCCGCTGGCAAAGGCCTGCGGTCTGCAATTGCGCATAAAAGTGGTGGAGGGCGAGCAGTGATCCGCTCTCCGAAGCGTCTGCACAAGGCAATCGATATCGCGTGCGACGATAGCCGCTCGATAGCCGTGCGGCTGATCGCCTATCGCATGGCCGTCCGCTGCATATGGGGAATCCGCGGCCTCGGGCGCGTCACCTACGCGCAGCAGATGGCCAAGCTGAAGCGCGGCCTCCCCTTCACCGCTGAGGCGCTGAAGGCTGTTCAAGAGCAGGATCGCCAGCAGGCACAGGCGACGTGGAAGGCCATGGTAGAAACGGGCGCCTGGCTGGCCAGCGCAGCGGCAGGGATCGATGCGCTGATGACGTTCGACAGCCTGTGCGACGTGCTCTCTGTTAATCATGCTCACCGCGCTGAAGCTCGGGAGGCGGCCGGTAAGTTCCGGAACAAGATTGACGGGCTGCTCTGGAGCGGCGGCGTGTTCGAGGATAGCGCGCACCACCGCAGCGGCCGGCGAATCCGCTGGGACGCCGGTCCCTTCTCCGTGGCGATGAGCTTCGCCATGAACGACTTCATGCTGAACAACCCGGACGCCATCCCTGACCCGTTCGCACCGGACGGCCCATTCTATGGGGCGCCGCGCCAGTACCAGACGGAGGACGGAACGACCTTCATTCAGCGGCCGGGGCTTACGGTACATCGCGCTGACGGCTCCACCAGGATGATCGAGCGCAAGCCGGAGGTGAGCCGTGGGTAAGCCTCTCGGATCACTCGCACGGCAAGCGCTCGATCGGGCCAGGAGGATAGCCCCGGCACCGGCGCGCAAGAAGGCAATCGCCAAGTCAGCACCAGCAGAGCGGAAGGCGATTACGCAGAGGCATGAAGAGACAGATGAGGGCTTGCCGGTCCGTGTCGCGCCGGCAGGGCAACGAGTCGACCAGGTGCTGTTCAGGCAGGGGCGCATCGAGACGGCCGAGCTGCTGAGCACGATGCTCGGGATGATCGAGCACCAAGGTGCAGCGGCCGAGGTGATTGCGCTATTGAGGAAGGGGGCCGAGGCAAAGCCGGCGAGCTATGCCGCTGGCGTCGAGTCCTTGCTTGATGAGGTGGCGGCGATAGTCGCGCGCCACGAAATGAACAATCCGCGAAACGTGGCGCGGGAAAGCCGGAGGTAGGAGATGGAGCAGAGTGTTCAACCGACGGACCAGGATCTGGCCGCCGCGATTCGTGACTTGGTGGCGCAACTCAGTGCGCCGAAGATCGCGCCGGACGAGAAGCTGTGGACCAGCAGAGAGATTGGCGAGTACCTGAAGCTCTCGCACGTGACGGTCGAGCAGCGCGTGGCGATCCGGCCGGACTTCCCGGAGCCTCTACAACCCTGCGGCACGGTGAAGGCGATGAAGCGTTGGTTTGCTGTCGACGTGAAAAAATGGGCGAGGCAGAACAGTAGTAAGTTGCCGAGAGGTAGGGCTAGCAAAAGCTAGCCCCTTTTGTATCAATCCTTTCCACTAACATCATCGACAGCTAAAACCGAGGTACGCAAAATCCTCCCATTCTCCATTACCGAATAGTGGAAGAGGCGGATTGGTTTGGCGTGCTTGATTGCATCAAAAAGACGGTCAAGCTTATCGGGATCAAATGTCGAAAGTTCTACTCGCCCTGGAAAGCTATACTCCTCCTCGGGAAGACGAAGTGTAAGCGCAAGATAGTCTTGATTCCGCTTTATCATCTCAATCAAGACTTCTTCACGACGCTCGCTTCTAACTCGATCCTTCGGTTCCTGAGCACGTATGTGCTCTAGCTCATCGGCATTAAAATGCTGACCTTGGATTTCCATAGATGTCGCATCGGGGGCTGAGCTTACAATCGCGCGGTAACCCTCGCTCGCCCGGTCCCTGACTCGCGCCGCTTCAGTGGTGAAATTATTTCCTGCCAGCGCATCTGCCAGCTTGCCGACCACTTTCGCATTGAGTTCAGCGGTTTTCTGGTCAGCCTCGAAGCGAGCCTTTTCAAGATCATTAGCGTTCCACTCAGAAAACACGTGGTAACCGGCAAATGACAGAACGGCCACTATCAGAAAAGCTGTAACCTGACCACCAGACATTTTATTCATAGGGAGTGCCGAAAGAATTTTATTCAAGAATTCGTCAAGGGGACTCTTTCCATCTGTGCAACCTTTGGAAATCTCGAAAATTAAATCTAGCTCAGCCTTCTCAGCGTGGGTCAGCCGCGTTAGTACAGGAGAACCGTACCTTACTTCGGCGTAGGCCCGCAGCAATTGCTCGTGAAACTCAACAAGGCCCATCATGAGCCGAGGAGTGAGCGTCCCCTTGTATCGATCCCCCTCGATCTCTACGTGAAAGTTAGGCCAGCCCTTGAAAATTGGTAGAACAACAGAGTTTCCTTTCATAGCACTGATTGCTTCAAGGAACGCTTCAGCACTATCAACAATCATCGCTTCCTTCATTTTATCCCGGCTTCCTGCAGATTCAGTCGAGACGGCTCGCAACCTCCGTAGCCGTGGCATTGTAGTAGACCATAAGCGAGCGCGGGTCGCGATGCCCTGTCATCCTGGCAAGGTCCAGGACGTCGAGCTTTCTGGCGAGCCTGGTGGTTGCCTCGTGGCGCGTGTCGTGGAATGTCAAACCGTCGATCTTCAAGCGGTCACGGACGCGACGGAACATGACGTCTGCCGACTTCGAAGACAGCGTGAACAGCTCCTGGCGATCGCCGGCGGCATCGACCATCACCTTCAATAGATTAACGGCGCGTGAGCTCAGCGGCACCTTGCGCGCGTCGCCGTTCTTGGTATGCGTCAGCTCCACGTATCGGGCCTGCAAGCTCACCCGGCCGGAAGATAGGCCGAGAATCTCGCCTTGCCGCATGGCAGTTTCCAGCGCAATCAGGAAGGCATAGGCCAGTTCCTGCAGCTTGCTGGTAGGCGCCTCGCCCTCGACATACCCAAGACCGTCGAGAATCTTCTTTTCCTCAGTGGCCGAGATCCGCCGATCCCTGGGCGGCCGGTTCTTCGGTCGCTTCACCTCGCGAACGGGGTTTGATTTGATCCAGCGCCATTCGCGCCGCGCCTGCTCGAACACACTGGACAGCAGCGTCATCTCTCGTCGCACGGTTGAGGTGGCCACCGACTTCAATCGCAGGTCACGCCAGGCCGCGATCTGCTCGGCGCCGACGTCAGCGATACGCTCGCCGACGAACTCCAGTTCATTGATAAGCTTGTCCAGGCGGATCTCCTCCCAGCGCTGGCCAACCTTGCTGGGCGATACCTCAAGCTTGTATTTCTCCAGCGCCTCCTTCAGAGTCGAGTTCGATGTCCCTTTGGGGCTTCCCACTCCAGCCAGAATCTCAGCCTCTCGCTGAGTCGCCCAGGCCACCGCCTCAGCCTTCGTGGCGAAGGTGCCTGAGTCGCGCACTCCCTTCTTGGCCACCTCGACGCGCCACCCGCCGCTTCGCTTCCTGTACGTTGCCACCGTGAACCTGCCTTGGCGTAAATTTGGCGTAAACGGTAGCACGAAATTACGCCAAGCCTATGTAAGTTGACGAATGAACTTTGGCGTAAACCCTTATGAATCGAGGGCTTGAGGCAACCCAATAGAGGCTTACGAAACCCACTTGGAGCTATGAGAGTCCCTCCCGGGGCACCACCACATGGTTCCGGCAGTTCTGATGAACTGCCAGAGCCCACAAAAAACCGGCCTTCTGGCCGGTTTTTTGTTGTCTGCGATTTACCCGGTCGTTCCGCTCAGGAGCAGGTCCCGGTGGTGGTCTTGCTGACATAGGCGCGCCCGGTGGCGCTGACATTCACCACCCGTTCCTGGGAGCCCGCGCTGGGGGCCGAGCGGCACACGGTAATGGTCGCCTGGGTGTTGCCCACGCCGGTTGGCTGGAAGTCGACCTTGGCGACACTGGACGTCACCTTGAAGCCCGTCGGCGCGGCAGAGTGTTTCTGGAGCACGGTGGAGCCGGAAATGATGATCCAGCCCTGCTCCCAGCCGCCCGAGCCGCAACTGGTGCCATTGCTGGAGACGCACAGGCTGGTCACCGCGTTGCGCTTGATCGCCTCGCTTCGGCCCATTGCCACGCCAGCGACCAGGTCGTTGGCGCTGGCGGCGAGCTTGCCGGCGAGCGTGGCATCGCCCAGCGAGGGGACGGCGATGCCGATCAGCACCGCCAGCACGGCGACGGTCACCATCAGTTCCAGCAGAGTAAAGCCGCGCGCAGTACGCCTTGATTTCGCGTTCATGGCCGGCCCCTATCGCTCGATGTCCCAGAATACCCAGGACTTGGGCTGCGCACCGCCGCCGGGCGCCGGGGGTTCCTTGGCCGTCAACGGCGATTGTTCGTTCCCGCCGATGATGAAATCCTTCAGGGTTCCGTCGTCGAGTTGTACGCGCCCCGCCACGGGCGACGGCGGCAGCCCTCCGCCGGCAATGACGGCGAAGCGCTGATCACCGCTGCCTGCGGCGTTCCGATAATCAATGTTGTAGACACGCGCAGTACCAAGGCTGGAGCAGCTGGTGGTGCTGGCCACGGCAGGCTGGTGGGTGCTGAAGGTGATGTTGTTGTAAAGCAGAAGCGCCGAGGTCACCACCTGTTCGGTGGATTGCAGGCCCAGGTACCAGCCCTTGGGATACGCCGCGAGCTGTGTGCTGGTCGGGGTCGCCGTGCTGGTAATGGGCAGCAGCGAGTTGTTGCAGATCAGGTTGGCGGCGCAGGTGGCGTTCTCCTGGGTCAGCCAGTTGACATCGCTGGGCTTGTCGCGCAGTGCGTAGAAGCGGTTCGCCACACTGGCCGCGGAGGAGTAGGTGAGCAGCGGCTTCTCGCGGTCGCCCGAGCCCAGGATGATCACATACTGGCCATTGACCGTGGCTACGCCCGGCCCAAACAGGAACTTGCGGTTGGCCGAGCAGGTGGTCGCCGTTGTGCATCCCAGTGAAGCGATCTTGGTAATAGTCCAGTTAGCCGGCGCGGTGCTGCCGATGGCAGTGAACGCATCGATGCCAGAGATGCGGTAGATGTTCCCCCCCAGATCCGAGGCATACCCATAGGAGATCATCCCACTGCTGTTGGTGACGAGGGCGATATCGCCCACCACACCACGATCAGTATCAAAGGTCTTGAGCAAGGCGCCCGAGTCGGCGTCCATCAGGTAGATGTGATTGCCCTTGGAGGTCGAGCTGCAGGTATTGGGGTCGGCGTCCTCACAGTTGTCGTAACCACCGCCCATGGCCAGGATGGTCGATGCACCGCTACCGTAGCCTTGCGCCAACACCGGTACAGGCGTTGCCCAGGTCTGCCCCAATCCGGTGAGCCCGGTACTGCAGCCAGTGTCGTTGCCCAGGTTGGGGCAACCGATCTTCCACTTCAGGCTCGGGCTGGCCGGGCTGGAAACATCGAAAGCGTAGAGCGCCCTGCCCCCCCGACGCATGGCCGAATAGATCCAGGTGCTGGTGCCCTGCTGGACCACGGAGACCGAACCGTCCATCCCGTAGTCCTTGGGCTGAGGCGTCGGCGTGCCGGTGGTGTGGCCGGGGAAGCTGATGGTAGTGGTGTTGTCACGCAGGCGTTTGATGCGTGGATAGAATTCCGGCGGCATGAAGGACCAGATTTCACTGCCCGCCGAAACACCGGCAACGGTGCCGGTGCGGTTGCCGTTGATGGCGTGCAGGAGGCCATCGTTGGCGCCGTAGTAGACCACCACCAGGGGCGACGACGAAGTACCGTAGTTGACCGCCGCCGGGCGCGAGTGCACGACATCGCCGTGCACCGAGGGGCGCATCTCGGTGAAGTTGGCGTTGAGGTTCTCGTCCAGGTTGTCGGCGCCGCTGGCCCAGCCGATCAGGTTGTCCCGCTCTGTGGTATCCGTCGCCCCCAGGAGCGCCTGGGTGATCGCGGTATTGGCCGTATTGAAATTGGTCAGCGCGGTGCAGCTCGTCGGGCTGCACGTTTTCACGGTCCGCGAGGTGGCCTGGCGCAACACATAGGCCTGGGCGCCCTTCTCGACGATATTGCCGTCCGGGTAGTTGGACACGTCGGAACCCGTCACGGTCAGGCAGTTGCCCTGGGGCTTGAATGCCCAGTAATTGTCCAGTGATGTCGGCGTCCAGAAGCTGCGGGCGCATTCGGTGATGAAACCGGTGCCACCGTTGATCGCACTCTTGCCGTCGGCATCCACCGTGGTGAGCTGACTGCTGACCACGCCTATCTTGTATTGCTTGAGGTTACCGGGCCAGCGCGGGAAGGAATCGGGGTCCGGGCGGAACATGCCGACGAACACCTGGTTCAGGTAAGTACTCTGGGAGCTGACACTGATGGGCAGGGTGACGGAGGCGAACACGCTGTTGGTCGCCTGGATTTCGGAGAAGATCGCATTCAGTGCATCGGCGATCTGCGTACCGCTGGCCGTTACGTCGAAGTACTTGCCGCTGCTGACGTTGGCCATGCTTTTGAGCAACGCCGTCCAGCCCGGCCCCTGGCCGGTGGTGACCTTGTTGATGTCCACGGTGTAAGTGGTGATCGACTGGGTGCTCTTCTTCATGAAACGCGCCCATTCATCCGCCATGTTGTCCTGCGAACCGCTGGGGGAAATGGGAATCGCCGTGGTACTGCCCCCGGCGGCGGTCAGCGCGTCGGTCGCCTGCTTGATGTCGGCGGTATTGTCCTGGGCAGCGCCGTTGCTGATATAGATGATGAAATTCTTCGCGCAGCCGGCGACGATGGGGTTGTTGTATGTGGTGGCGTCCTTGGATGCCAAGGCGTTGCCGCTCAGGGCGTAGATGGCGTTGGACGCCGCGGTACCACTGGCATTGCCGGTAAAGTCGGTCTTGGCCTTCTGGTTACCGGAGTTGGGCGTGCCCGCCGAGTAGTAGAGCCAGGCCTCCTCCATCGCCTTGCTGATCTTGCCGCCGTTGGACTTGTCGTCGCCCACGTCCAGGCTGCTCACCAATGTCTGGTACTTGGGCTTGGTCGAGCTGTCGAGCAGGCGCATGGCGGCACGCACATAGGCGCCGTCATCGCCCTTGTTGCCCCCGCCGGATTCGCTGAAGAGCATCAGGCCGACGCGGAACTTGTTTACCTGCAGGCTGTTGACCACCGAGGCCAGGGCGGTCATCTCGTTGGTGAACGGGGTGGTCCAGTTGGCCGTGTTATCCAGGATGATCAGGACGTTGGGCGCGTCCGTGGCGCCCGTGGGGGTACCGACGAACAGGTCGATGTCCTCGGCGCGAACAGACGAGTGGGCGACGCACAGGAGGCCAATGGCGAAGATACGCCGGAGCATTCCGGCCAAGCAGTTCTTTTTCATGATCATGCTCCGCAGGCGGCGTTCTTCTGCGCGTCGTTCAGGTGCACCCGCACCCCGGAACGTACTCTCACCGAGGTCCCGGTCACGTTATCGGTGACATTGGCGTTGAGCACCCAGATGGAGTCCCATTCCTTGGAACACATAGGTTCAAGGGGGCCCGTACAAGCGCTCGTGGATGGACTCCGCTTGACGCTCATGCATACCGGTGCCTCCATCGAAACCGTGTAATCCTTGGTCCCGTCGTTATTGATGTCGACATCTTGCTGCTCGGCCGTCGGCGAGCCGGTGAATGCTGAGCCGATGACCCGCTGGAGGCCGACATCGGCTGCGGCGATGGCCTCGTTGCGGAACTGCATATTGCCCACCGCCTTGAGGTTGGCGCCGCTGAGGGTGTAGGCACTGCCGACCATCAGCATCAGCATCAGC
Organism: Pseudomonas sp. NY15437; assembly: GCF_048068435.1. Lineage (NCBI taxonomy): Bacteria > Pseudomonadati > Pseudomonadota > Gammaproteobacteria > Pseudomonadales > Pseudomonadaceae > Pseudomonas > Pseudomonas sp. NY15437. Next base: position 333,546 of record NZ_JBLUQC010000005.1, on the reverse strand, counting down.
AGCATCACCAGGGCAATTACCAGCGTCGCCCCCTGCTGGGATCTCGAATCAGGCTGCATCTTCATGGCGTCTGCCTCCGCCGGGATACGTTCACCAGCGTGGCGCTGGAGGTGAACAGGTGCCGTTTGTAGCCATCGGTGAACGGTCCCAGGGTGGTACCGCCCAGGGCATACGTCTTGTCCGAGCTGTAGCCGGGCGTCTGGGTGCGGGTGCGAGCCAGAACATATAGCCGGGCCTCCACCACGTTCGCCAGATCGTCCCGCGTGCAGGAGGCGGCGCCACAATGGACGAAGGGTCCATCGGGCGAGCCGTCGCCGCGGTTCTTCACGGTGGTTCTGGTGACGGGGTCAGCCCAATCCGGGGGTGCCGAATAATTCAGCGCCTCACCCGTCTTGCTAAGACTGTCGACCCCCAACTCGACGCGGAATGCTTCGATCCCCTCGATCAGCGGCACTGCGGGCTGCAGCGCGTTGGCCGGCGTGACGCCGCCAGAAAGATCGAACGAAGAGCGCATGAGGGTCGGGATACCATCCCCGGCGGCGACCGCGTAGTCGCGGACGTAGTACAGATCGACGACGAGCTTGCGAAGCTCTGCCTGGGATGTGCAGTTGCGCTGGTGCAATGTGAACCCGGTAGTGTCCAGAACGACGGGGTAGGGAGTTGTCTCGGGACTGGGGTTCGACGGGGGAATGTCGTCGTCGCAGAATGAAGCCTGGAAATACACCTTGCCTACCGCCACGGGGTCGCAGTTGCCCACGCCCGGCGAACAGGTGTCGACGTGCCGAACCACCAGCACGTCGGAATTGCTCGCCAGGTTGGTGACAATCCCCGAACAACCGGGCGGGACACCGGAATAGGTCTGTACCACGATGCCGATGGCATTGACTCGGTCCTGTTGCGTCCACGCCGAGAAGGCTGAGCACACCGGGGGCAATGCTGTGGGGTAGTCGCCGGGCTCCTTGCTGGCGCTCAAATTGTCGAACTGCGGAACGTGGCCATTCCAGAACCCCGCATGGGCCAGGTCCTCCTGCAGCAACCCCACGGCAAAGCGCCCGTTCTCGATCAGCGCGTTGGTCTGGGCCATGTCGTCGCTGGTGCGGCGCAGGTTCAGGTAGAGCGTTAGCACCGCGACCATGATCAGCAGGCTGATGGTCACGGCGATCATCATCTCCACCAGGGTGAAGCCCCGCTGTCGGGAAACGCCGCTCATAGCGAAGCGACCCGCACGATGGTGGTGACCACTCGCCGGCAGAGATCACTGCTGCAGCCCGAGCTACCGTCGTAGCTGCCGCTACCACAGGCCACGCTCGACGGCGGCGCGGAGATCGGCGTCATGCCCTGCCAGGCCACGGTGATCAGGTACTGGTTGCTGCCCAGCGATTCGATGCAGCCGCGACCGCCCAGCATGGCGCCAGCCTTGACGTTGCCGCCGCCCACCTCCGCCGCGCCCTGCAGGTTGCTGCACCAGTCGGCGAGGTCAGCCTGCTGGCGGGTGCCGCTGCTGGTCGGGCAGGTCATGCCGACGCCGAGCGGCGTGGATGTGCCGGTGACATAACTGGAGGAATTCTTCGCGTTGGCGTTCATCCGGCTGGACATGTCGTTGAGCAACAGCAGCGCCTGGGCGCGCTGGTAGGACTCCATGTCCGACAACTGCATGCGCATCTGCAGCTTGGCCAGGCCAAGCAGGCCCAGGGAGATGATGAGGATGCTGACGAGCAGCTCGATCAGGGTGAAACCGCGTTGCCGGGAGGCCAGCATGTCGGTCACCACTTCGCCGCCGGCGTCTTGCTGCCGTCGCTACTGAGGGTCAGGTTGCCGTCGCTGGCCTGCGCGCCGCTCGGGGTGAAGGTGATGGTGAAGGTCGGCGGCGTACCGCTGCCGACGGTGATGGAGTAGCCGTAATTGCTCGACACCTCACTGGGGAGGGCGTAGCCGCCGCTCTCCAGCTGCGTCTTGCTGGCATAGGAGCGGTTGGCCAGCAGGTACTGCTGCTGGCGATTGGCGATGTCCATCATTTGCGCCTGGGCCGCCGACCGCTTTCCGCGAATGATGTATTGCTGGTAGCTGGGATAAGCGATGGCAGCCAGGATCGCCACTATCGCCGCCACCACCATCAATTCGATCAGGGTAAAACCACGGGAACTAACAGGCATTATCAGACTCTCTTTACGGGGCCCTTTTTCAAAGACTCTATTAGTTAAATGGCGAATCGCCACCCCGCCGACTCGGCAATTTAGTACCAGTCGTCGCCGGCGCACCGATCTATATACAAGTAGTTAACGAGAAAGATGGCCTGGCATTTTCCATGAAAGCGCCACAACCCAATGATTGCGGGCATTAGAGCTGAACACCCGAGCCGCATCAAGAGCCGATACACCGCCGTCCCTGTATCAAAAAAGAGACACTCAGGAAACTTTCCGAGTTAATTCTTGCACACTCGTACTACTTATAAATTTCACATAAAAAAAGTGTGAAAATAAAGTTAAACACTACCCCCATTATTTCCATCTCGTCGATTGAAATACGCAGTGATAACGAATTCAAAATCGTCCAACCGCCGACAACTAACAACTTCTCACCACCTATCAAACTTCTATATGCATCGCTATCAATGAGCTAACTATCGAGTCAGAAAGGCAAACAAGGCCCGGCGAGCGGTCGAAGGAGTTTTTTCACCGGCCGGCGTCTCGCCGAGCAAGAACCGGCCAGCCTGTGTCAGCGCCCACCTTGACGTCGTTGCAACGCCTCGATGAATGCCGCCAGTGGCATGGGCCGATCGAAGAGATACCCCTGCAACACCTCCACGCCGCGCGAGGCGAGATAGGCCCGCTGCTGCTCGGTTTCCACCCCTTCGGCGATGATCATCAGGTCCAGTTTGCCGCACAGTTCGACGATGCTGTCCAGGATGTGGGAGGACAGCGCGTCGACACCGATCATCGCCACGAAGCTCTTGTCGATCTTCAGCGCATCCACCTTGAAGCGATGCAGATAGGCCAGGCTGGAGTTACCGGTGCCGAAGTCATCGATGGCCAGCTTGACGCCCAGGGAGTGGAGATTGTCGAAGAGTTCGTCCGTCACCTCGCTGGAGACGATCAGCTCCCGTTCGGTCAGCTCCAGCGTGAGTTCCAGGCGATGAGGCAGGAAGCGCGCCTGGAAGTCCCGGCAATCGCCGAACAGCCCCGGCTCCGTGCAATGCCGGGCGCTGATGTTGAACCCCAGGTGGAAGCCTTGGCCCAGCAAATGCCCATGCGGCGCCAGCGCGTCGGCAACCTGGTGCATCAGCTCCCGGGTCATCGGAACGATCAGCCCGGAGCGTTCGGCCATCGGAATGAACAGGTCAGGGCCGACCATGCCTTCGCGCGGGTGAATCCAGCGCATCAGCACCTCCGCCCCCACCCAGCGGCCGTCCCGGGCATTCACCAGCGGCTGCAGGTAGGGCACGAACTCCCCGGCCAGCAGGGCGCGTTCCAGCTCCAGGCTCGGCGTGGCCGAGCGTCCCCAGAGCCAGTAGCAGGCGATACCGGACACACCGCCGAGCATCAGCATCAATGCCACCAGGGGCAACGAGTCCCTGCGGATGTGCTGCCATTGCGCGCCCTCCGGGAAGCCACCGATGACCGTGTAGGGAAACCGTCGGGACGTTCGCTCGACATGGCCAAGGGGCAACGCCGCAGGGTTACCGTCGAACACCCTGCCCTCTTCGTCCATCCACTGCTGGCCGACCCGCAGCTGCAGGTCGCTGCGCTGGTCGACCAGCTGCAGGGTGTTGCTGAGGTAGCGGCCGTCAATGGTGGAGAGCGCGGCGAAACGCCCCTCGACGCGACGCAGGATCAGCAGGGCGTAATGCGGCGTGACCTCGTTGCCCGCCATCATCCGCAGCTCGCCGGCGACATACAGTCCGGCGTCCAGCGGCGCCTCGTAATCGCCGAACAGCGAGGTGCAATAAATAGTGTCGTCACGGGTGAGGTTGACCGACCGGACGAACGGCACCACCGCCACCTGCTCGCGAAGTACCAGGGTGGCGTCCGCGCAGCCTTCGTCCACGTGGCGCAAGGCGACCTGGGCCGCGCCCCTGGCATTGCCCAGCATGACATCGAAGAGGCGCACGGCTTCGTTGGCGGCGGTCCGCGCTTCGGCGCCCAGGCTGCTCAGCGCCTGCCAGTAGATGATCACGCTGCCCAGCAACAGCGGCAGCAGCGCCATGGAAAGGGAGAAGACCAGGCGGGGCACCAGCCGGCGCCGGGTATAACTGCGTAGCGGCATCCTTGTTCCTTGCTCGAGGGCGCCGCGACCTGCGACGCATTGCCACTCCCCCGAAGGCAGCGACGTGCCTTGAGCTTAGAACAGCCTCCGGCGCCGGGCGCCTGGCAACGGAATCCGTATAATCCCCGCCCATCCTGATCGCCACAGAAGACGCCCATGCCCAAGCCGCAGCAGCTCCAGCCCGCGGGGAACTTCCCGCCCGCCACGCTCCTTCGTCGCTTCACCGCGATGTTCTACGACTTCCTGCTCTGCGTGGCCTTGCTGATGGTGGTAACGCTGATCTACCAGCAAGGCTTCCTGCGCCTGATCTACGGCGGCGAGAAGCTTCGGCAGCTGGCCGACCAGGGCGCGCTGACCGGCGACCCGCTGCTTTCCAGCCTGCTATTCATCAGCGTGTTCGCCTTCTTCGCGAAGTTCTGGACCCACAGCGGCCAGACGCTCGGCATGCAGGTGTGGGGTGTGCGCGTCCAGAACGCCGATGGCACGCGCATCAGCCTGATGCAGGCGCTGCTGCGCTTCGTCATTGCCATTGCCTCCTGGGGCTGCGCCGGCCTGGGCTTCCTCTGGATGCTCTGGGACAAGGACAAGCGCACCTGGCACGACCGCTACTCCGAAAGCGTGGTGATCCAGATTCCCAAGGCGGTACGCAAGGCCACCCAGGGCCGGGGCTGACCCCCCGGGCACAAAAAAGCCGGCGATTGCCGGCTTTTTTGTGCTCTGTGTAGGAGCGAGCTTGCTCGCGAACCTCTCGCACCGGAACAGGGATTGATCGCGAGCAAGCGCGCTCCTGCGAGAGCCTCTTTTAACCTGCCCGCTTCAGCAACAGCGCACCGAGGAAGGCGCAGATCGCCGCCGGCACCAGCACCGCCAGCAGCGGCGGAAAGTTGAACACCTGGCTGGACGGCCCGAGCAGGTCCTGGGCGATGCGGAAGGTGAAGCCCACCAGCACACCGGTGAACACGCGCTGGCCGAGGGTCACGCTGCGCAGCGGGCCGAAGATGAACGAAATCGCCATCAGCACCAGAGCCGCCGTCACCAGCGGCTGCAGGATCTTGGTCCAGAACGCCAGCCAGTAGCGGTTGGAGCTCAGGCCCTGGTCCTGCAGGTAGTGGATGTAGCCCCACAGGCCGGTGATCGACAGGGCCTCGGGCTCCATCACCACGGTATTGAGCAGCTGCGGGCTGAGCTGGATGTTCCAGGTCTCGCTCGGCGCGGCCACCACTTCGCTGCGCTTTTCCGCGGCGTGCAGCACGGTGGTGGTCACGTCCTGCAACTGCCACTGGTTGTTCTCGAACACCGCCTGGCGGGCGAAGCTCGCCGTTTGCAGGCGGCGGTTGTCGTCGAAGTTGTAGCGGGTCACACCCAGCAGCACGCCGTCCGGGCGCACCACGTTGATGTGGATGAACTCGTGGCCCTGCCGGTGCCACAGGCCCGACTTGGAGCTTTGCGAACCATTGCCGCTCTGCGCCAGCGCGCGGCCGCTCTGGGCAGCGGTTTCGGTGTAGGGAATCACGTACTCGCCAACCAGAATGCCGACGAACATCAGCACCAGCATCGGCTTCATCACCGCCCAGACGATGCGCTGCAGCGACACGCCGGCGGCGCGCATGATGGTCAGCTCGCTGTTGCTGGCCAGGGTGCCCAGGCCCACCAGGCAGCCGATCAGCGCCGCCATCGGCAGCATGTCGTAGCCACGGCTCGGCGCGGTGAGCAGGACGAACTTGAGGGCCTCGGTCAGCGTGTAGCTGTCATCGAGCTGCCCCAGCTGGTCGACGAAGGCGAACAACTCGGCCAGGCCGAGGATCACCCCCAGCACCGCGAGAATGGAGACGAAGACCGTCGTGCCGATGTAACGATCCAGCTTACGCATGCTTCAGACCCCCGCCCGACTTCGCTCGCTGGGCGGCCAGCTTCAGGCGCAGCGGTTCCCAGTACAACAACAACAGGCCGATGCCCAGGAATATCCCATGGATCCACCACAGGCCCAGGGCCATGGGGATCTTGCCCTTGTCGAGCATGCCGCGCCCGGCGATCAGCAGCGCCAGGTAGGCCATGTACAGCAGCACGGCCGGCAGCAGCTTGAGGAAGCGGCCCTGGCGCGGGTTGACTCGCGACAGCGGCACGGCCAGCACGGTGACCACGAACACCAGCAGCGGGATCGACAGGCGCCATTGCAGCTCGGACTTCATCCGCGGGTCGTCGCTACCGAGCAGGTCGGCGGTGGGGATGGCGTCGCGGTCGTCGATTTCGCTGCTCACTTCCGGCTTGGGCAGGAGCGCCGCGTAGGTGTCGTACTTGATTTCGCGGTAGTCGGCCTGGCCCGGCGTGCCATCGTAGCGGTAGCCATCCTTGAGGATCAGGTAGCGGCTGCCGTCCGCATGGATTTCCTGCACACCGGTGGTGCCGACCAGCACCGAGGTGCCCCCGTCCTTGCCATTGCGCGGGCGGTTCTTGTCGGAAATGAACACCCCGCCCAGCTCCGTGCGCTCGTTGGCCAGGGTTTCGGTGTAGGTCACTCGCGTGCCGTCGCGCATCGACTGGAAGCGCCCCGGCGCCAGGGTGTCGAATTCGGTCATCGCGTCCTGCTTGTTCAGCAGCAGCTGCATCTGGGTGATGCCCTGCGGCGCCAGCCACAGGCTCAGCCAGGCCACCAGCAGGGCGATGAACAGCGCCGGCGCCAGGGTGATGGCCAGCAGGCGCTGCTGGCTCATGCCGGTGGCGGTCAGCACGGTCATCTCGCTGTCCAGGTACAGGCGGCCATAGGCCAGCAGGATGCCGAGGAACAGGCCCAGCGGCAGGATCAGCTGCAGGAAGCCCGGCAGGCGCACGCCCATGATCATGAACAGCGAACCCGGATCGAGCAGGCCTTGGGCGGCCTGCGCCAGGTACTTGATGAAACGGCCGCTCATGATGATGACCAGCAGCACGGCGCTCACCGCGCTCATGGTGATCAGCACTTCACGGGACAGGTAACGGAAGACAATCAAACCGGACACTCCAGGGTTGTCACGCTCAGGCGGCTACGCTCAAACTAGCCGCCGTGAAGCATTGCCGGGTGCGCGCGGACGCGACCCAGCGCAAATAGCCGGCATTATCCTGCGATTCGCCGGGCCTGTCACTGCGCAGGCCATCTTCCTTCGCAGACCATTCAAGCTCTTTGTCCCGGGGACACTCAGCCATGGAATTCCTTGTAAAAAGCGTACGTCCGGAAACTCTCAAGACCGCCACCCTGGTCATCGCCGTGGGCGAAGGCCGCAAGCTGGGCGCCACCGCCAAGGCCGTCGACGAAGCCACCGGCGGTGCCATCGCCACCCTGCTCAAGCGTGGCGATCTGGCGGGCAAGGTCGGCCAGACTCTACTGCTGCAGGATTTACCCAACATTAAGGCCGAGCGCGTGCTGCTGGTTGGCGCCGGCAAAGAGCGCGAACTCTCCGACCGCGCCTACCGCAAACTGGTTTCCGCCGTCCTGAACAATCTGAAGAACCTGGGTGGCGCCGACGCGGTCCTGGCCCTGGGCGACCTGGCGGTGAAAGGCCGCAACGCCCACGGCAAGGCCCGCCTGCAGGTGGAAACCCTGGCCGACGGCACCTACGTCTTCGACCGCTTCAAGAGCCAGAAGGCCGAAGCGCCGAAGCTGAAGAAGGTCACCCTGCTGGTCGACAAGGCCGACGCCGCGGCCGTCGAACAAGGCGCCAAGCAAGCCCAGGCCATCGCCAACGGCATGGCCCTGACCCGCGACCTGGGCAACCTGCCGCCGAACCTCTGCCACCCGACCTTCCTCGGCGAGCAGGCCAAGGCGCTGGGCAAGGAATACAAGGGCCTGAAGGTCGAAGTCCTCGACGAGAAGAAACTGCGCGAGCTGGGCATGGGTTCCTTCCTCGCCGTCGCCCAGGGCAGCGACCAACCGCCGCGCCTGATTGTGCTGCAGTACAACGGCGCGAAGAAGAAGGAGGAGGCCCCGCACGTTCTGGTCGGCAAGGGCATCACCTTCGACACCGGCGGCATCAGCCTCAAGCCCGGCCTGGGCATGGACGAGATGAAATTCGACATGTGCGGCGCGGCCTCCGTGTTCGGCACCTTCCGCGCCGTGCTGGAGCTGCAGCTGCCGATCAACCTGGTGGGCGTGATGGCCTGTGCCGAGAACATGCCCAGCGGCGGCGCCACCCGCCCGGGCGACATCGTCACCACCATGAGCGGCCAGACCGTCGAAATCCTCAACACCGACGCCGAAGGCCGCCTGGTGCTGTGCGACGCGCTGACCTACGTCGAGCGCTTCAAGCCGCAGTCCGTGGTGGACATCGCCACCCTCACCGGCGCCTGCATCGTCGCCCTGGGCTCCAACACCTCGGGCCTGATGGGCAACAACGACGCGCTGATCAAGCAACTACTCAAGGCCGGTGAAGTCGCCGACGACCGCGCCTGGCAGCTGCCGCTGTTCGACGAGTACCAGGAGCAGCTCGACAGCCCCTTCGCCGATATCGCCAACATCGGCGGGCCGAAGGCCGGCACCATCACCGCCGGTTGCTTCCTGTCGCGCTTCGCCAAGAAGTTCCACTGGGCGCACCTGGACATCGCCGGCACCGCGTGGATCAGCGGCGGCAAGGACAAGGGCGCCACCGGCCGCCCGGTTCCGCTGCTGACCCAGTACCTGCTGGACCGCGTGAAGTAACGGAGTAAGACAGCCATGTTTTTTGGAACCCAACGCGTCGCGAGTGCCGCTCGGGCAGGGCGAAAGCCTGCGCAACTGCGCAGTTTCCGTTTTGTAAATGAGCAATTTGCGCAGGTTTTCAACGCAGCATGAGCAAGCGCAGCAGCTTTGGGGCCAAAAAATGACGCGCGTGGATTTCTACGTTATCCCCAGCGCCAATCCCGACGCACGCCTGACCATCGCCTGCCGCCTGGCCGAAAAGGCCTGGCGGCAAGGCATGCGCATCTTCGTGCTGTGCAGCGACGAGGCCCAGCGCGAGGCGCTGGACGCCCGGCTGTGGAACTTCCGCGGTGAAACCTTCATCCCACACAATGCGGTGGAAGAAGATGCCGACTCGCCGATCGTGCTCGCCCTCGGCGAGCCGCCGGAGAGCCACCGGGACCTGCTGATCAACCTGACCCTGGCCATTCCCACCTTCGTCGACCGGTTCAACCGGGTCGCCGAACTGGTGATCGAGGAACCGGCGATTCGTCAGGCCGCGCGGGAGAATTTCCGTCGCTACCGCGAGCAGGGCTATCCTTTGCAGGACCATCGCCTGCCGCGCCCTTGAGAGCGTTTTCGCCACGACCATGGACAACCGCAAGCCCCCGCACGACCCCGACCACCTGCTGGAAGACCTGAAGAAGATCCAGGACCTGCTGGACGAATCGGGCGCCGAGCCGCCCCTGCTCACCGAATCCTTCGAGCCGGACAACATCCCGCTGCTCTCCGACGTGGTCGCGCCCGCCCCCCAGCCGCCCACCCCGGCAGCCGTGTCGCCGGCAGCGCCAACCGCATCGTCCACGGCCAGCGAGCTGAACCGCCTCGACCTGGAACTGCGCGCCGCGGCCCAGCTCATCCTGCAGGACGTCCTCGACGACTTCGCTCCGCAGATCGAAGCCGAGCTGCAGCGGCGCCTGGAGGCACGGATGCAACGGCTGTTGGCGCAGCGCAAGCCCTGACGGTTCCCAACCTCAACCGCCGCGCGGCCTCGCGCCAATCGCGGACAGAGTCCGCTCCTGCGCCCCCTTACCTGTAGGAGCGAGCTTGCTCGCGAACTGGGCTTCGCAGCGGGGGGTTGTTCGCGAGCAAGCTCGCTCCTACGAAGAGCCCAATATCCCCGCCCCGCCTCTGGCTCTGGCTCTGGCTCTGGCTCTGGCTTTTTAACGGCTTCCAGAGAAATCCCCGCGCACTCCGAACGGCCCCGTTCAGGAGGCCGAGTGGAAGCGGAGTTTCAGGGGTTGAGCGGCATGGATGCCGCGAGAGCCGTGATGGGCCAGGGATGGCCCATCACGGCGTGCCTCTGAAACTTCGCTGGAGCGAGGGAATTTTTCGCCTGAGCGAAAAACCGGATGTCGGGGCAAGACCTTTGCCTTCTTTGGGGCGATTGCCAAAGAAGGTCGCCCGAGGGGGCGAAACGGGAAGTCCGCGCGCACACCGAAGCGGCGCAGGAATGCCCAAGCCAGGGCCTGCCGCATCCTGACAGGTGCTGCCCCTGCAATATCACAGGGGCACGCGCCGGCCCTGCCGGCGGATCGCGGGCATGGCCCGCTCCTACAAGGCCCCAGCCGAGCGGCCGGAGGGCAAACGCGGACGGAGTCCGCTCCTACGCCCACAGCAACGCCTGTAAAAGCAGGCCCGCCCAACCCGCACTGGTGGCCTGTGAGCCCCGCCTCCCGTTATACTCAGCGGTTTTCCGTCTAGCCTTATCAGGGTCCCGCCGCGCTCATGGACAAGACCTACCAGCCCCACGCCATCGAATCCCACTGGTACCCCCTGTGGGAGAAAGAGAACTACTTCGCCCCGCAAGGTTCCGGCGAGCCGTACACCATCATGATCCCGCCGCCGAACGTCACCGGCAGCCTGCACATGGGTCACGGCTTCAACAACGCCATCATGGACGCGCTGATCCGCTACCGTCGCATGCAGGGCCGCAACACCCTGTGGCAGCCGGGCACCGACCACGCCGGCATCGCCACCCAGATGGTGGTGGAGCGCCAGCTGGCCGCACAGGGCATCGCCCGTCACGACCTGGGCCGCGAGAAGTTCCTGGAGAAGGTCTGGGAGTGGAAGGACCAGTCCGGCGGCACCATCACCCGCCAGATTCGCCGCCTGGGCTCCTCCGTGGACTGGTCGCGCGAGCGCTTCACCATGGACGAAGGCCTGTCCAACGCCGTGAAGGAAGCCTTCGTGCGCCTGCACGAGGACGGCCTGATCTACCGCGGCAAGCGCCTGGTCAACTGGGACACCAAGTTCCACACCGCCATTTCCGACCTGGAAGTGGAGAACCACGACGAGAAGGGCCACCTCTGGCACCTGCGCTACCCGCTGGCCGACGGCAACAAGACCGCCGACGGCAAGGACCACCTGATCGTCGCCACCACCCGTCCGGAAACCATGCTGGGTGACAGCGCCGTCGCCGTGCACCCGGAAGACGAGCGCTACGCCGCGCTGATCGGCACCTTCATCGACCTGCCGCTGGTTGGCCGGCGCATCCCGATCATCGCCGACGACTATGTCGACCGCGAGTTCGGCACCGGCTGCGTGAAAATCACCCCCGCCCACGACTTCAACGACTATGAAGTCGGCAAGCGCCACGACCTGCCGCTGATCAACATCTTCGACAAGGACGCGGCGATCCTCGCCACCGCCCAGGTGTTCAAGCTCGACGGCAGCGTCAACACCGAGCTGGACGCCAGCCTGCCGGCCGCCTACGCCGGTCTCGACCGCTTCGTCGCGCGCAAGCAGATCGTCGCCGACTTCGAGGCCGCCGGCCTGCTGGAGAAGATCGACGACCACGCGCTGAAAGTGCCCAAGGGCGACCGCTCCGGCACCGTCATCGAGCCCTGGCTGACCGACCAGTGGTACGTCTCCACCAAGCCGCTGGCCGAACCGGCCATCGCCGCCGTGGAAGACGGCCGCATCCAGTTCGTGCCCAAGCAGTACGAGAACATGTACTTCAGCTGGATGCGCGACATCCAGGACTGGTGCATCAGCCGCCAGCTGTGGTGGGGCCACCGCATCCCGGCCTGGTACGACGACGCCGGCAACGTCTACGTCGGCCGCAACGAGGCCGAAGTGCGCGCCAAGCACAACCTGGGCGACGCCAACCTGCGCCAGGATGAAGACGTTCTCGACACCTGGTTCAGCTCGGGCCTGTGGACCTTCTCCACCCTCGGCTGGCCGGAACAGACCGAGTACCTGAAGACCTTCCACCCCACCGACGTGCTGGTGACCGGCTTCGACATCATCTTCTTCTGGGTGGCGCGCATGATCATGCTGACCATGCACCTGATCAAGAATGGCGATGGCACCGCGCAGATCCCGTTCAAGACCGTCTACGTCCACGGCCTGGTGCGCGATGGCCAGGGCCAGAAGATGTCCAAGTCCAAGGGCAACGTGCTCGACCCGCTGGACATCGTCGACGGCATCACCCTCGATGAGCTGCTGGAAAAACGCACCAGCGGCATGATGCAGCCCAAGCTCGCCGAGAAGATCGCCAAGCAGACCAAGGCCGAGTTCCCCGAAGGCATCGCCAGTTACGGCACCGACGCCCTGCGCTTCACCTTCTGCTCGCTGGCCTCCACCGGCCGCGACATCAAGTTCGACATGGGCCGCGTCGAGGGCTACCGCAACTTCTGCAACAAGCTGTGGAACGCCGCCAACTTCGTCATCGAGAACACCGATGGCAAGGACACCGGCGTGAATGGCGAGCCGGTCGAACTGTCCTCGGTGGACCGCTGGATCATCTCCGCCCTGCAGCGCACCGAGATCGAAGTCGCCCGCCAGCTGGACGCCTTCCGCTTCGACCTGGCCACCCAGGCCCTCTACGAGTTCATCTGGGACGAGTACTGCGCCTGGTACCTGGAGCTGGTCAAGCCGGTGCTGTGGGACGAGAACGCGCCCATCGAGCGCCAGCGCGGCACCCGCCGCACCCTGGCGCGCGTGCTGGAAACCGCACTGCGCCTGGCGCACCCGTTCATGCCATTCATCACCGAGGAAATCTGGCAGCGCATCAAGGCGTCCGCCGGCAAGACCGGTGACACCCTGATGCTGCAACCCTGGCCGATCGCCGACGAGGCGAAGATCGACGCCGCCGCCGAAGGCGATATCGAGTGGGTCAAGGCCCTGATGCTGGGCATTCGCCAGATCCGTGGCGAGATGAACATCTCCATGGCCAAGCGCATCGACCTGGTGCTGAACAATGCATCGCCGGAAGACCACCGCCGCCTGGCCGACAACGAGCCGCTGCTGATGAAGCTGGCGAAGCTGGAAACCATCCGCGTGCTGGACGAAGGCGAAGAGCCGCCGATGTCCGCCACCGCGCTGGTGGGCGACCTGCAGGTGCTGGTGCCGATGGCCGGCCTGATCGACAAGGCTGCCGAGATGGCGCGACTGGACAAGGAAATCCAGCGCCTGGAAGGCGAAGTCAAACGCGTGGGCGGCAAGCTCGCCAACGAAGGCTTCGTCGCCAAGGCCCCGCCGGAAGTGATCGAGAAGGAACGCGCCAAGCTCGCCGAAGCCGAGCAGGCCGTGACCAACCTGATCCAGCAGCGCGAGAAGATCGCCAGCCTGTAAGCCCCACCACAAGGCCCGCCAATGCGGGTCTTGTGTTTTCCGCTTGTGCTACCTTCAGCGTACTCACTGACCCGGTAACCAATATGGACCGCCACCACACCCTGACCCTGCTGGAAAGCTGCAAGCCAGAACTGGCCACGCGCTTCGGTGTGGTCAGGCTGGCGCTGTTCGGCTCGACGGCACGTGACGACGCAGGACCGGACAGCGATGTGGATATTCTGGTCAGTTTCGACGGCCCAGCGACCTCGGAGCGCTACTTCGGCGTGCAATTCTACCTCGAAGACCTGCTAGGCCACAGTGTCGACCTAGTAACCGAAAAGGCGCTTCGCGCGGAGCTACGCCCCTTCATCGAAGCGGAGGCGGTGAATGTCTGAGCATCCAGAACGAGTCTGGTATTTCTACGTCGACGACATGATGGTGTGCGCCGAGAAGGTTCTCGCCTACTGCGCAAATCTGGATCAGCAGGCCTTCGTCGCTACCCCGTTGGTTTATGACGCGACCTTGCGCAATCTGGAGATCATCGGCGAAGCCGCGACGCGTATTCCCGATGAAGTTCGCCAGGCGCACCCGCAGGTCCCCTGGCGCATGCTGGTGGCTACCCGAAACCGACTGATCCACGGCTATCTGGGCATCGATAACGACACCCTGTGGAGCATCGTCCGCGACGAGGTCCCCAAACTGCTGACGCAGCTGCGGGAGCTGCGCCAGCAACAACCCTGAGCTGCCTCAGTACACCGCCCCCACCGGGTACACGTAGGCATTCACGTCATAGAACGGCGTGCGCTGGTAGAACCACTGCAGGCGTGCCTGGGCGTCCTTGGCGAAGGCCTTGTCGTCCTTGAGCTTCTGCTCGAACTCGGCTTTCAGCTTCGGGTCCTCGGCGAGCATCTTGCGCGCCATCGGCTCCATCACGTATTCCTCCGGCTCCTCGGCCACCACCAGGGTCGAATTGAAGAAGCCCCAGGACCAGAACGAGTCCGGGCTTTCCGCCGTCAGCAGGTTGACCGCCAGCACGCCCAGCGGCTGGTCGGTGTCGATCACCACCGAGCCCGCCGGGTAGGTCTGCAGGCGCTGGAACGGCTTGCCGACGCCACTGACCAGCAGATGCCCCTCGTAGCCGGGAATCTCGTTGGTGGCAGCGCGATCCGGCTCGAATCCGCCGGCCAGCTTGATGTCGTCCATGCGGTACAGCGTCACCTCGATGGGTGTGGCCTTGTCCAGGGTCTTCATCTGGATACCGTGGGACTTCAGGCGCGCGATCACCTCGCTCCACTGCACCGGCACCACGTATTGCTTCGGCCGCTTCACCACCAGGTCCGGCACCGAGTTGTCGGTGATCGGCACGTTCAGCTGCTTGGGCTTGTTGCTCCAGACAATGGTCTTCTTGCCGGTGATGGGCGATTCCTCGTAGCGGTAATCGCCCACGGTGAACGGCGTGTGCTGCGCCTCGCCCGGCTTCCAGGTGAGCGTCACCTGCTGCTGCGCCGCCAGCCGTTCGCGGTCCTTGGTGATCGCCTGCTTCAGCGAGTCGGCGTTATCGCCGATCACCTGGAACATCGCCTTGAGCATCACGTAGTTGCCCAGCACCTGGGTTTCATAGGGGTGCAGCGCGTGCTGTTCGATGAGGATCGAGGGCACGTTGCGGATGTCGCCGTACTGGTTGGAAAAACGCGCCAGGTCCGTGCGGTACGGGTAGTAGCCCTGGGTCGGGTCCTGGTTGTCGTTGAAGCTGATGCACTCGTGCACCACATGCCCGTCGCCCTCCAGCGCCTTGTACACCGGGCCGCGCATGACGCTGTCCATCCACTGGCTGGAGGCCGGCGACCAGCCGTTGCCGTTGTGGCAGTACGAGCTGTCGTAGGGATACATGGCGCCATCGGTGGAATGGGTGTCGGCGAAGAAACTCAGGTCGTACTGGTTGAACACCCAGGCGACGTTGCGGATCTCCGCGCTGTCGAGCTTGGTGAAGTCCCGGTTGAGGTTGTAGTTCAGGCCGTTGACCCGCCAGCCGGTGACCTCCGGGCCGTTCTGGTTGATCCGCCCGTAGGGGCTGCGCCGCAGGTCGCCGTCGATGTTCACGGTGGGGATGAAGAGGATGTTGACCTTGTCCAGCAGGGCGGCCAGCGGCTTGTCGCCGGTGGTCATGTCGCGCAGCAGCATGAACATGGCGTCCTTGCCGTTGGCCTCGCCGGGGTGGATTTCCGCCTCGACGAAAATCGTCGGCTTGCCGGACTTGTTCAGCCCGGCCGGCGACTTGTCCGCCTTGCGGCTGGCGGCCACCAGCAGCATCGGCTCGCCGGTGGCGCTGTTCTCCGGCAGGTCGCTCAGGGCGATGGCGCCGCCGGAGGCATCGGCCAGCTTCTGCAGCCAGGCACGGGTCTGGTGGTAGTCGGAGGTCTGCTTGAAGCCGGTGGATTCGGCCAGGGTGATCAGCGGGTTGTCGGCCTTGGCGATGTACTTCGTGCTGGTGAGCTTCTGCTCGAACATCGCCGGGAGGATGCGGGTCTTGGCGGCGGCGCTGTAGCCGCTGTCATCGATGTACCCCGGCGCCGAAGGCAGGGCGGCGTACAGGGGCAGGCTGGAGGTGGCAAAGAGGCCGGCGAGTAGCACTCGGGACGAGAGGTGGTCCATGAAAGATTCTCCTTTTGCAGCAAAATCGTCCTGCGGACGCGTCTGCGCCCGTGCATGAACCATAGACAACCGGCAAAAAACGCCAGCGCGGTTCGTCGTCGCGCCCTGCGTCGCAGAGCGACCCGGCTGCCCTGGATGGCCGCCGGCGCCGCCTGCTGATGTCGTTGACAGCGACTCAGTGCAGCTGGATCCGCCACCATAGGCGTTCCAGCCAGGAGCGCTCACGCCGTGCCAGCGCCGCGGCCAGTCGGCGGCGCAGCCGACGATAGGCCGCCTGGCTGCGGCTGGCCGCCGCCTGCCGGCGCGCCAATTCGAATTGCCCTTGCGCATGACGCGCATGCCCACGTTCATGCGCCTCGCGATAGCCCTCCGCCAGGTGCCACAGGCAGGCGTAGTAAGGTCGCAGCGATTCCACGGGAATCGCCGCCAGGCCGCTGGCCAACTCGCCCAGGTTATCGCTGAGCGCGTGATCGACAGTCAGCCACAACCGGGCCTCCAGGTTGCCGTCATCCAGGGCCAGGGCGCGCCGGGAGGCCTCACCCGCCTCCTCGTCCCTGCCCAGCTCGCGCAGGCCCAGGGCAAGGTTGTCCAGCGCCCAGGCCGGTGCGTCGCTGCGCTCGCGCCAGTCGCCCAGCATGCTGGTCAGAGTGTACCACTCGCCATGGTTGGAGAGCGCGTAGCTGGCATGGGACCAGATCCGCACGTCTCTTTTCATCGTCTCGCGCAGCAGGTAGCAGGTGCTGCGCAGCACCGCACTGTCAGCGGGGCGGTCGGCCAGCAGGCCCAACATCGCCACGGCGAGATTCCCCTCGCGGTCCTTGGGCAGCATGCGCTTGAACGCCCTCAGCAGCCCTCCCGGCACCAGCTCTCCAGCCTGGCGCCGCAGCCAGGCGCGGGCGGCCACCGCATTGGCGCTGCCCTGCTCCAGGCATTGCTCCACCTCCTGCACCAGGACATGCTCGCGCCTGGCCCCCATCACCGAATCTTCGGCCCGGCCCCAGACTTCCCCGACGTCCTCGTCACTCTGCGCGAGGCGTTTCAGGCCGTCGCGAAGATGCACGGCGAAACGGTCCTCGGCCACACCGAGGCGCACCATCCGCAGATAGAGGGCCGGCCCCGTCGTGTGGACATCCATGGCGTGCAGCATTTCCTCGCAGGCGATAGTCGCCTGGCGATCCAGGCGCAGGTCGAACAGCTGGAACCAGGCGAACGGGTAGTTGGCGTCCAGCTCCACGGCGCGCTCGAAGGAGGCCTCCGCCTGCGTCGGCTGCGCGGCGGCAACCAGCGCATGCCCCAGGAAACCATGGGCCATCGCCAGTTGCGGACGCAGTGCAACCATCTGCCGGGCGGCTTCGACATAAGGCGCGGCCTCGCCATCCTCGTCGTGATAGTCGGCCAGTTGGCGCCAGCCTTCGAAGAAGTTTTCCGCCCGCGCCAGCAGTTGCCGCAGCAGGCCCACCGCTTCCCGGTTCCGCCCCGCGGCGCGCTGGGCGCGAGCGCGGTACAACTCGAACTCCACCGGCGCGTTGCCCTGCCAGGGCGGCCCATCGAGCCACTCGCCCACCTCTTCGACGCGGCGCTGCTCGATCAGCCATTTCAGATAGCCCTCTCCCGCCGCCCAGCCGAAAGGCGCCAGGCGCAACGCTTCACGCAGGGCCGCGCCACGCTCGTCGCCCTGGCTGAGTTCGGCCAAGGCCTGCCAAGCGGCCGGATCGCCGGCGCGCAGCTCCACCAGTTGCCTGGCCAGCGTGACGGCCGCTTCCGGCGTGCGCTCGCGCTCGTCCAGCTCTCGCAGCTGACTCCACGCCCACTGGTTATCCGGCTCTTCCTTCAGGGCCCTTTCCAGAGCCTCGCGCTGCTTGACGAAGCGCTCGACGCGCCCCAGCAGATAGGCCTGCCAGACCCGCAAGGCGGTATTCTCCGGCTCGCGCAGCAGCGCACGCTTCAGCAGGGCCAGCCCCGGCGCGAGCTCGGCATTTTCCTCCAGCAGCGACTCCAGGTAGGTGCGAATGGCCGGAACCCAGACGAGGTTGATGGCGAAACTCTTTTCCAGCACCTCGCGACACGCGGCAAAGTCCTTCGCGGCGAGGTGCAACTGGGCCAGCTCCAGGTAAAGACGCGGCAGCAGAGGGAAGCGCTCGATGGCACTGTTCAGCAGGGTGCTGGCGGCCTCCTGCTGGCCGCACGCGCGTTGCTGGATCGCGACCGCCAGCCAGGCTTGCCAGAGGTCGGGGCGCTGCGCCAGCGCCTCCTGCAACGTCTGCAGAACCACCTCCGCTTCGAGCAACGGCTGCGCGACGCGCTGGTAGCCCAGCAGGCCGTCACCGAAGGTCACCTGCCGCCTGAGCTGATCGGCCACCAGGGCCAGCGCCTCCAGACTTTCTTCCCGGCTGGTGGCCAGTTCCACCAGTGTCTCGATGGCGTAGTCGTTGTCTATCGAGCGCTCCAGCGCCAGTCGCAGGTATTCCCGCGCCAGTTCGCGCTCGCCGCGCCGCAGGCGCACGAAGGCCATGGTCGAGGCACCGTTGGACGAGCGCGGTTCCAATCCAAGCGCGGCCTCGGCCTGCTCCAGCGCCTCATCGCCGCGCGCCTGGTTGGCCAGGTTGACCGCCAGTTCGCGCCGCGCCCAGGGATAGGCCGGGTTGATCGCCAGCAGATGGCGCAAGGCGCGCTCCTTGTCGACCAGGGGCTCGCTCGAAAGCCATCCGTAGTGCATCTCCGCTACCCCGCAGTGATGGGGGTAACGGGCCACGAGGTCAGCCAGGTGCGCGAGCGCCGCCGCCCGTCCCTGGCGCTTCTGCAGCAGATCGGCGTACAGGCGTTGCAGGCCCAGGTTGAGCGGCTCCTGCTCGAGCGCCTCGCCCACCTCCCGCAAGGCCAGCTCATGGTCGGCGCCGCTGCGCTGCAGGTGCCAGGCATGGGCGCGCACCCAGCGCCCGCGCTGGCAGCGCGACTCGGCCCGGCGCAGGCAGGCCTCGGCTTCCTCCAGCCGGCCGTAGCGCCCATAGGCGTCCGAGGCGTACAGCAGCAGTTCGGGGTCCTCGGGCAGTCGCGCGAGCCCCCGCTCCAGCAACGTGAACATCTCCTGCACGCGTTCCAGTTCGTCGAGCAGCTGGCACAGGCTGATCACCGGCCCGCTGTTGCGATTTCCCAGGCGTTCAGCCCGTTGCCGGAGGAACTCCAGCGCCACTTCGCCCTGGCGCAACCAGCGGCTGGCGCGGAAGAAGGCCAGTGCGTGGCCTTCATTGAATTCGTCGAGGCACGCGGCAACCCGATACAACTCGGTGGCCTCCTCCTGCCGGCCCTCGCCCCAGAGCAGCGAAGCGAGGCCCTGCCAGGCCGTCGCCAGCGTCGGATGGGCATACAGGGCGCGCTGGAAGAGCGCCTGTGCCTGCGTCTGGCGGCTGCCGTCCTCGGCGAGGAAATGCGCATAGCGCACCAGCACCCAGACGTCCGCGCTGTGCTCCGCGATCTGCGAGTACCACTCCTGCTGCTCCGCGCGGGTCGCCAGCTGCTCCAACGACGCCGCCTTGGACAACCGCAGGTTGGCGTCCTCGGGGAACATCCGCAGCAGCTTCTCGGTGGCCGCCAGGCGGCCCGCCTCGCTGCCGTCATACCCGGCCAGGGCCCGTTCGGCCTGTGCCGTCAGGCGGTCATCGGGCCAGTGCTGCACCATCCTGGCGAGTCCTTCCCGCGCCTGTTCGCGATGATGGACTTCCAGGGCGCCGATCACGGCGTAATAGGCATCCCACTGCGCCGCGTCGGGAAGCTCCACGCCTTCCAGGCGCGCCGACTCTTCCAGGGGCAGCATCAGCATGCCGCGCGGACCGAAGGCCTTGCGCTCGGCGAAGAAGGTGTCGGCGAGCAGTTCGTTGTAATCGCGTTGTGATGGATCGCGCAGCAGCAAGGTGCCACGGGGAGCGTCGTAACCGATGACGGCCTGCAGGTGTCCGCTGCCGGTGGTCTGCGTGGTGAGCGTGAACGGGATGCCGCGGTCGATGAGCGCGACACAGCTGTCCCAGTCGACGGTGAACTCCCGGGCCAGCCAGCCATTGCGCTCGGCCCAGTTGCGCTCCGCGAAATGTGGCGTGCCGTCGTAACAGATCTCCTCCGCGACCTGCAGATGTTCGACACCTCGCCCCCAGAACAGGGCGATCGCGGTCAATGTCGCGGGGCCGCAGGTGACGTGGTGCTGTCGAACGAAAGATACCGGCAGCAGGCGACGCTGCCCCTGGGGCGCCCGCAGTTTTTCGGCGATCCCCTGGTAGAAGCCGGGGCCGGCCTGTTCGGCATAGCGCCGGCCGTTTTCGTAGTCGCCGCGCAGGCAGGCGATATCGCAGTAGCGCGCCGCATACCAGCGCTTGAGCGCTGCGTCGTTGAGGATGGCGCAGGCTTCGGCCCGCCGCAGGGTCTGCTCGGCCTCGTCGAGGCGCTGGTGCTCGATCAGCCACCCGCCAAGCTGCGAGAGCAATGCCGCGCTCTGGGTGTCCTGAGCCGCGGCCTGCAAACGCGCAATAGCCTCGGCGTCACGGCCCAGCAGCATCTCCATCGACGCGGCCTGTTGCCGGGCCGCCCGGTAGTCGGGCCAGGTTTCCAGCACCCGCTCGCAGGCCTGCAGCGCCTCGGCGAAGCGGTCCTCCTGCTCCAGGCAGTAAGCCTGCTCGACGTGCAACCAGGCTTGCCCGGGGCTCAGCTCCAGGGCGCGTTCCATGGTCTCGCGGGAGCGAGCGAAGTCGCGCAGATGTGCAGCCTGCAGCGCGATGAACGACAGCCACTCTGCCTCTTCATCGGCGGTGCCGTGGAGCGGAGCCAGCTGATGGATCCAGCGCCAGACGAAATAGTGTCCGCGCCGCCACAACAGCTCTCGCGCATGCACCAGACAGCCGGCATAGCTGCGCCGGTCGGCACGCCAGGCGCGCCAGGCGAACACCCGTGCCAGCCGCCGCGCCCCCAGGTGCCGCAGCAGTCGCGAGGCCAGCGCCAGGGCCTGTGGCCCCCGCCACTCCTCCAGCGGCCCCAGCTTCAGGGCCTGTTCGTAGGCATCCTGAAATCTGCCGATGTCGCACAGCCGCTCGATGTGCGCGATGTCCACGACGCTGCCCGCCGCGACACAGGGTTCCAGATCGAATCCGTTCATTGACTACGCCCTCCCAAATGGCAGGAAGATAGTGCCGTGCCCTCGAAAGCTCGGCCAGTGTCTTTTTGCCGACCGCCAGGTTCGGCCCACTGCGGCGCCATTCCTTGCCGGAATGACCTCCGGAAGAATCGTCGCTTGGAAGGCGCCGCTGCTTGGCTGAAGATCACCGGCACCCGTCCCCCTCAAGCGAACAGCCATGCCAGACTCTCCAGCCCGCAACGGCGGCCAGATCCTCGTCGATGCCCTGCAGCAGCACGCGGTGGACACCGTCTACTGCATCCCCGGCGAAAGCTACCTGCCGGTGCTCGATGCCCTGCACGATGTCGCCGATATCCAGACCATCGTCACCCGCCACGAAGGCGCCGCCTCGAACATGGCCGATGCCTATGGCAAGCTCACCGGCCGCCCCGGCATTTGCTTCGTCACCCGCGGGCCGGGCGCGACCCATGCGGCCAACGGCGTGCACACGGCGATGCAGGACTCGACGCCGATGATCCTTTTCATCGGCCAGGTGGAAAGCGCCTTCAAGGGCCGTGAAGCCTTCCAGGAAGTGGACTACCGGCAGATGTTCGGTGGCCTGGCCAAGTGGGCCACCGAGATCGACGACATCCGCCGCATTCCGGAGATCGTCGCCCGCGCCTTCCGCGTCGCCCAGTCCGGGCGCCCTGGGCCGGTGGTGATCGGGCTGCCGGAGGAAGTGCTGTTCGGCTGCGCGCAGGTCGCCGACGTGGCGCCGACGCCGATCACTCGCCCCGCGCCCGCTGCCGCCGCCATGGCCGAGCTGCGCGAGCGCCTGAGCCAGGCGCGGCGCCCGCTGCTGATCGTCGGCGGTACCGGCTGGACGCCGGAGGCCTGCCAGCAGGTGCGCGCCTTCGCCCGCGCCAACCGGCTGCCACTGGTGGCCTCGTTCCGTCGCCAGGACCTGATCGACAACCGCGACGAGCAGTATGTCGGCCAGCTCGGTTTCGGCGCCTCGCCCGCGCTCACTGCGCGGGTGCAGGAGGCCGACCTGCTGATCGTGCTCGGCTCGCGCCTGAGCGAAACGCCCACCGCCGGCTACACCCTGATCCAGAGCCCGCGCCCGTTGCAGAGGATGATCCACGTCTACGCCGATGCCAGCGAGCTGGGCCGTGTCTACCAGGCTGACCAGAGCATCCAGGCCGGCATGCCGGAGATCGCCGCCGCCCTCGCCGGCCTCGACCCGCTCGGCGAAACGCCCTGGGCCGAATGGACCGCCGCCGCCCGCGCGGACCACCTGAACTACGTCACTCCGCCGCACTATGCCGAGCCACCGCGGGGAGTGGACCTCGCGCAGGTGGTCCAGTACCTGAACGAAACCCTGCCGGACGACGCCGTCGTCAGCAACGGCGCCGGCAACTACGCCGTCTGGGTGCACCGCTTCTACCGCTACCGCGCGCCACGCAGCCAGCTGGCCCCCACCAATGGCGCCATGGGCTACGGTTTCCCTGCCGCCATCGCCGCCAAGCTGCGCGACCCGCAGCGCAGCGTGGTGTGCTTCGCCGGCGACGGCTGCTTCATGATGTACCCCCAGGAGCTGGCCACCGCCGTGCAGTACGGCGCCGCGCTGACCGTCATCGTGGTCAACAACGGCATGCTCGGCACCATCCGCATGCACCAGGAGCGCGAATACCCCGGCCGCATCAGCGCGACCGAACTGCGCAACCCCGACTTCGTCGCCCTCGCCCAGGCCTTTGGCGCCCATGGCGAGCGGGTAGAGCGCAGCGAGGATTTCGCCGCCGCCTTCGAACGCGCCCAGGCCAGCGGCCGGCCGGCGCTGATCGAACTGCGCACCGATCCGCAGCAGATCACCCCGGCCGCGCGGCTGCCCTGACGCGGCCTTGCGCCATACGCAGCGGCTCAGGCTTCGCTAAGCTGCACCGGGTCAAGGCATTGCGCTCGCCGCAGCGGGCACAATGGCGCCGGTAATTCGCTAGGGAAGCGCATGAGTCTGCAACTGATCTGGGTACTCGCCCTGCTCGCCACCGCGGTGGGGCTGTTCGTCATCAACCGTCCGCGCATGGACGTTGTCGCCCTGCTGGTGATGGTCGCCCTGCCCCTGTCGGGCATCCTCAGCGCGGAGGAGGCGCTGGCCGGCTTTGCCGATCCCAACGTCATCCTGATCGCCGCGCTGTTCGTCATCGGTGAGGGCCTGGTGCGCACCGGCGTGGCCTACCGCATCGGCGAATGGCTCACCCGCCGTGCCGGCGCCAGCGAGACGCGCCTGCTGGTGCTGCTGATGCTCGCGGTGGCCGGGCTTGGCTCGGTGATGAGTTCCACCGGCGTGGTCGCCATCTTCATTCCGGTGGTGCTGAGCATCGCCGCGCGCCTGCACGTCTCGCCGCGCCGGCTGATGATGCCGCTGAGCTTCGCCGGGCTGATCAGCGGCATGCTCACCCTGGTCGCCACCGCGCCCAACGTGGTGGTGCACAGCGAACTGGTGCGCGAGGGCGGCCAGGGCTTCGGCTTCTTCAGCTTTACCCCGTTCGGCCTGGTGGTGCTGGTGCTCGGCGTCGGCTACATGCTGGTGGCGCGGCGCTGGCTGGGCGAGGACGACGGCGACGCCGGGCAGAGCGTCAAGCGGCGCACCCTGGGCGACCTGATCCGCGACTACCAGCTCGCCGGCCGCGAGCGCCGCCTGCGCATCCGCCACGATTCGCGGCTGGTGGGCATGAGCCTGAGCGAGGTGGAGCTGCGCGCCCGCGCCGGCACCAACGTGGTGGCCATCGAACGCACCGCGCACTTCCGCATGAAGATCCTCAGCCCCAACGCCAACATCCAGTTGCAGGCCGGGGACGTGCTGCTGGTGGATATCTTCGGCGAGCGCACCGATCTGCTGGGTCTCTACCACGAGTACGGCCTGGAGCCGCTGAGCCTGCAGGGCGACTACTTCACCGAGCGCTCCCATGAGGTGGGCATGGCCGAAGTCACGCTGCCGCCGGAGTCCGCCCTGCTGGGCAAGAGCGTGCTGGACCTGGAGTTCCGCAGCCAGTTCGGCCTCAACGTGGTGGGCCTGCGACGCAACCGCGAAGCCGTGGTGGACGGGCTCCTGGAAGCCAAGCTCAAGGTCGGCGACACCCTGCTGGTGGTCGGGCCCTGGAAGGACATCCGCCAGTTGCAGAGCCGCGGCCGCGACTTCCTCGTGCTCGGCCTGCCGATGGAAGTGGACGAGGCCGCCCCCGCCGCCAGCCAGGCGCCCCACGCGCTGTTCAGCCTGGCGGTGATGGTGATCCTGATGGTCAGCGGCCTGGTGCCCAACGTCATGGCCGCGCTGATCGCCTGCCTGCTGATGGGCGCATTCCGCTGCATCGACATGGACAGCGCCTACCGCGCCATCCACTGGCAGAGCCTGCTGCTGATCGTCGGCATGCTGCCCTTCGCCCTGGCCCTGCAGAAGACCGGCGGCATCACCCTGGCGGTCAACGGCCTGGTCGGCGTCCTCGGCGGCGCCGGGCCCTACGCCATTCTCGCCAGCCTGTTCGCGCTGACGGCGCTGATCGGCCTGTTCATCTCCAACACCGCCACCGCAGTGCTCATGGCGCCGGTGGCCGTGGCCACGGCCAAGGCCCTGGGCGCCTCGCCCGACGCCTTCGCGATGATCGTCGCGCTGGCCGCCTCGGCCGCCTTCATGACGCCCATTTCCTCACCGGTGAACACCCTGGTGCTGGGGCCGGGGCGTTATCGCTTCGGCGATTTCGTCAAGGTTGGCGTACCCTTCACGATTCTGGTGATGATCGTCAGCGTTGTGCTGGTACCCTGGCTGCTGCCGCTGTAGCCGCCGAAAAGGAAGCGCCTCGATGGAAGTGAGCAAGACCAAAAGCAGTTTCTACCGCCGTCTCTACGTCGCCTGGCTGATCGACAGCGGCACCGCCACCAGCGTCCCGGCACTGATGGAGGCCACCGGCATGCCCCGGCGCACCGCCCAGGACACCCTGGCCGCACTGGCCGACCTGGACATCGACTGCGCCTTCGAGCAGCACGACGGCGAGCGCAACAATGCCGGCCACTACCGCATCCGCGACTGGGGCGCCATCGATCCGCGCTGGATCGCCGCGCACCTGCCAACGATCAAGGACATCCTGCAGTACCCCTGAGCCCATCCCCATGCTTGCCGTGCCGCCCGTCCTCTGGCGCTTTCGCCGACTGATCCTGCTGCTCGCCTTCGCCGCGCTGCTGGTCCTGCTCTACCGCGCCAGCGGCCTGCACGAGGACTTCAGCCTCGATTACCTGCGCACCGAGCTGAGCGACCATCGCCTGCGCGGCCTGCTGCTGTTCATCGGTCTGTTCGCCCTGGGCAACCTGCTGCATTTCCCCGGCCTGCTGTTCCTCGCCGCCGCCGTGCTGGCCATGGGCAAGCTGTGGGGCGGTCTCATCACCTATTGCGCGGCGGTGTTTTCCTGCGGCTTCACCTTCGTCGTCATCCGCGCCGTCGGCGGCAACGGCCTGCGCCTGCTGAACAACAGGCTGACGCGCGCGGTGTTCAGCCACCTCGACCAGCGCCCGGCCAGCAGCGTGTTCCTCCTGCGCCACGCCTTCATCACCTCGCCGACGCTGAACTACAGCCTGGCGCTGTCGGGCATCGGCTTCTGGCCCTACATGCTCGGCACCCTGCTCGGCCTGCCGATTCCGCTGCTGCTCTGCTGCCTGCTGTTCGACCGCCTGAGCAACGTGCTGCTCGGCTGACGCGCCCATCTGTGGGAAAATCCCCCTCCGCTTCCCAGCCCCCGCGCGCTCCCATGTCGAAACCGCCGAAACGCCCCGCCTCCCCCGCGAAACCCGCCCAGGCCCTGCGCGACCCCGCCGCCAAGCGGCCGAACCTGCTGCACCCGCGCAACCGGCACCAGGGTCACTATGACTTTCCGGCGCTGATCGACGGCTGCCCGGAGCTGGGCCGCTTCGTCATCACCAACCCCTACGGCAAGCCCAGCATCGACTTCGCCAGCCCCGAAGCGGTGCGCGTGTTCAACCGGGCGTTGCTCAAGGCGCAGTACGGCATCGCCCAGTGGGACATCCCCGCCGGCTTCCTCTGCCCGCCGATCCCTGGCCGCGCGGACTACGTGCACTACCTCGCCGACCTGCTCGCCGAGGACAACGGCGGCAGCGTGCCGCGCGGGCCGGACGTGCGCGTGCTGGACATCGGCGTCGGCGCCAACTGCATCTACCCGCTGATCGGCCACCGCGACTACGGCTGGCGCTTCCTCGGCTCGGACATCGAACCCGCCGCACTGGCCTCCGCCCACGCCATCGTCAACGGCAACCCGGGCCTGGCGGCGGCCATCGAGTTGCGCCAGCAGCACGAGCCGACGCACATCTTCCGCGGCCTGCTGGGCGCGGACGAGCGCTTCGACGCCACCCTGTGCAACCCGCCCTTCCACGCATCGCCAGAGGAAGCCAGCAGCGGCAGCCGGCGCAAATGGAAGAACCTTGGCAAGCTCGACCCGTCGCGCCAGTTGCCCAAGCTGAACTTTGGCGGGCAGAGCAACGAGCTGTGGTGCGAGGGCGGTGAGATCGCCTTCCTGCGCAAGCTCGCGGCGGAAAGTGCAGAAGTCGGCCGGCAGGTGCGCTGGTTCAGCTCGCTGGTGTCCAAGGCCGGCAACCTCGACGACTTCCGCCGCGCCCTGAAGAAGGCCGGCGCCGTCAGCATCCGCACCGTGGACATGGCCCAGGGGCAGAAGCAGAGCCGCTTCGTCGCCTGGACCTTCCTCGAGCCGGAGCACCGTCGCGTCCGCCCGCAGGGCGCCTAGCGCGGCACGCGTTATCCGCCGTCAGCCCGCGTTCACGCCTCGGCGACAAGTCCCGGCGCCCTTTCCCGCCCCAGCAGCACGAACACCAACCCGGCGACGACGAGCGTCACGCCCCCCAGCCACTCGAGAACCCGGCTGAACACGGCCACGTAGTCGCTGCGCAGTTGCTCGGGCGGCAGTTGCGGGAACTGCTCGACCACCGCTGCCAGGTTGCCGATGGCCAGTTGGTTGGCGCTCATCAGGCGCTCCCCGCTGGCCAGGCCCAGGGGCTCCAGCTGCGCCGCGATCAGCGTTGCCAGCAGGGCGCCGACCACCGCGATGGCCACCGCATCGGCCGATACCCGCACCGTGTTGAAGATGCCCGTCGCCATGCCGGCACGCTCACGCTCGACCACGCTCACTGCCAGGCCATCCATCAGCCCCCACGGCAGGCCGATACCGATGCCGATCACCAGCAGCGGCGCATCGGGCGCAATGCCCTGCGTCAGGTTGCGCGCCAGCCAGAACAGGCCGCCCGCGACGATGACCAGGCCGAGCGCCGAGAGGCTGCCGGCACCCACGTGCTTGGCCAGCATCGCCGCGAGGAAGGGCACCACCAGCAGCGGCGCCGACAGCGCCAGCATGGTCCAGCCGGCCTGCAGCGCGCCCTGGCCCTCGATACCGATGAAGCGCCCCGGCAGCAGCACGATCAGCACCACATAGGCGAACGCCGGCGACGCGCCGAGCAGTTGCACGCCCACGAAGCGCCATTGGCTGAACAGCGATAGGTCCAGCAAGGGACGCTCGATGCGGCGCTCGACCGCCACGAACACGGCCAGCAACATGGCGCTGAGCACCAGCGTGCCGACCACGGCCAGGCTTGCCCAGCCCTGCTCCGGCGCCAGCAGCAGGCCGTAGGTGAACAGGCTGAGGGCGGCGGTGAAGCTCAGCGCGCCACGCCAATCCAGGCCGCGCGCGTGCGGGTCCCGCGTCTCGCGGCAGAAGCGCACGACCAGCGGCACTGAGGCCAGCGCACAGGCCGCCGGCACCAGGAACACCCAGCGCCAGCCGGGCCCGTCGGTAAGCCAGCCGGCCAGCAGCGGGCCGAACGCCAGGCCAACGCCGAACGTGGTGCCCAGCAAGCTGAACACGCGGGTGCGGATAGGCCCGTCGAATTCCTGCGCCAGCGCCGCCATCGCCGCGGCAAAGGCCGCCGAGCCGCCAGCCCCCTGCAGCACCCGCAGCAGGTCGATGAGCGCCACCGAACCGGCCAGCGGGATCGCCAGCGTGGTCAGGCAGAACAGCGCCAGGCCGACCAGCCAGATGCGCTTGCGCCCGTATACGTCCGCCAGGCTGCCGGCCGCCATCATCGCTGCGCCGTAGGCCAGCACGTAGCCGTTGACGATCCAGTTCAGCGCCACTGCCGAGCCGCCCAGTTCATGGGCGATGGCCGGCAGCACCACGGCGGGGCCGGTGAAGCACAGCGGGATCAGCACCGCCGTCAGGCTGGCGGCCAGCAACAGCAGCCAGCGCGAGGTCTCGGGGCTGTTCTCGGGGAAGTCGTGGGAAGGGGTCATGGTGGGTCCGTCATGTGTCGAAGAAGACCCAGCCCACGCTAAACAACCCGCCATTGCGGAAAAACAGGCTAGGATTCCGAACATAACGGACGCCAATGTCCGTAATCGTCTCCCCCTCGCGCGGCACAATAGCTGCCCACCCGCACGGATACCTGCCCATGGACAGCCTCAACGGCCTGCGCGTCTTCCTCCAGGTCGCCGACACTCTGAGCTTTGCCCAGGCTGCGCGTCTGCTCGGGCTCTCCGCCTCGGCGGTGGGCAAGAGCATCGCCCGGCTGGAGGAGCGCCTCGGCGTGCGTCTGTTCCACCGCAGCACCCGCAGCTTGAGCCTTTCCAACGAAGGCCAGCTGTTCCTCGAGCGCTGCCGACGCATTCTCGACGAACTCGAAGCGGCGGAGCAGGAACTGGCGCTGTCCACCCAGCAGGCTCGCGGGCGCCTGAAGATCAGCATGCCGCTGGTGGCGGGGCTGCTGCCGCAGGTGCTCCCCGAATTCCTCCGCTGCTACCCGCGCATCCAGTTGGACATCGACTTCACCGACCGCCTGGTGGACGTCATCGAAGAGGGGTTCGACCTCGTCGTGCGCGGCGGCGAGTTGCGCGATTCGCGGCTCAAGGCGCGCAAGCTGGGCGACTTCAGCCTGCTGCTGGTGGCCGCGCCGGCCTACCTTCGGCAGTACGGCACACCGCGGCGCCCGGCGGATCTCAGCCAGCACCTGTGCCTGCATTACCGCTACCCGAGCAGCGGCCTGGTGCAGCGCTGGCCGTTGAAACTGGAGGCGGGAGATGCGGAACCCCGCCTGGACGGCGGGCTGATCTGCAACACCGCCGACATGCTGATCAGCGTTGCCAGCCAGGGCATGGGCATTGCCTGCCTGCCCGACTTCGCGGTGCGCAGCGCGCTCAATGACGGCCGGCTGGTCCAGGTGCTCAGCGAACACACCGCGCACCTGGGCAGCTTCCACGCGTTGTGGCCGGCGGGCCGGCGCATGTCGCTGAAGCTGCGGGTGTTCCTCGACTTCCTCAGCGACCGGCTGTTCGTCACCCGTTGAGGGACGAGCGGGTCAGCGGATGAACTGCTTGCTGATCTCGCGGAAGACCTCCGTCCCCGCGCGTTCCATCCATTCGAAGGCGACCATCTCCCGCGAGACGATCACCGCGCCGGCCTGGCGCATCCTGGCCAACGCCAGCGCCTTGTCCTGCGGGCGGCGCGAGCCGACGGCCTCGTCCACCACGAACACCTCGCGGTCCTCGGCCAGCAGGCCCAGTACCGTCTGCAGCACACAGACGTGCGCCTCGGTGCCGCACACCACGAACTGCCGACGCTCGCCGCCGGGCAGGTGCAACAGGCCCGGATCGGCAACGGCGGAAAAGGCGATCTTCTCCAGCACCTCGGCCTCCGCCAGCGCGTCGCGCAGCGCCGGCACGGTCGGACCGAGGCCTTTCGGATACTGCTCCGTGGCCAGCACCGGCACACCCAGCCGACGCGCAATGGCCAGCAGCCAGGCGCTGTGCTCGAGCACCGCCTCGTTGTCATGGATGGCCGGGAACAGGCGCTCCTGGATGTCGATGATCAGCAGGGTCGAGGCCTGGGCGCGCAGCAGCATTGGGGTTGTCCTCTGGATTGGCAGGCGGGATTCCAGCCGAGTTGTCGCCCTACGGTGCAGCCCTGTCAACCGCCCAGTGCCGGCGTGCTCGCGTAGGAGCGGACCTTGTCCGCGAAGTCCCGACCGCCACGCTGTGGGTGAAGGATGAATCCCTGATGGCGGCTCAGGCGACAGGTACGGGCGTCCCCTCTCCCTTCAGGGAGAGGGCTAGGAAGAGGGAAATCCCTGGCACGTATTCCCAGACGGAGACAGCTCCTAGCCAGAATCCCACCCCGGCGTTCCCGTGCAGCGGGCCATGCTCGCGAGCCGATGCCCTGCCAAACACCGTTCCCCCCCCTTTTTCCACGCCCTCCGGGCGGGCTTTTGAAATCAATCGGTTACGATGCATGAAAGAAAAAGGGTACTACGCCCTCTTGCGGCAGAAATTCTCGATGCAACAATGGGTTGGCGGGCGGGAGCTCTAGTTCACTGCCGCATAGGCAGCTCAGAAAAGCTGGCGAGTGGCGTTCTGGTAGTGGTGCTGGTTCACTGCCGCATAGGCAGCTCAGAAACGGTCGACACCCCCGTCCTCATCACCAACCTGGTTCACTGCCGCATAGGCAGCTCAGAAAATCCCAGCCGTCTGAACAACCCTCAATCAGCAGTTCACTGCCGCATAGGCAGCTCAGAAAAAGGGCGTCGGGGTCGAGCTGCCATATCCGACGTTCACTGCCGCATAGGCAGCTCAGAAAATCTGGTCGTAGCTCTTCTCGATCGCCTGCCGGTTCACTGCCGCATAGGCAGCTCAGAAAATTTTCGCAGGCAGCAGCAAGAGCGCCGGCTCGTTCACTGCCGCACAGGCAGCTCAGAAATGCTCGCCAACCAGCGTGCCCTCACCGTTGATGTTCACTGCCGCATAGGCAGCTCAGAAATCAACGGCAAGGCGGTGAGCGAGGGGCTGGGGTTCACTGCCACGCAGGCAGCTCAGAAACAGCTGTCGTAATGCGCGACTCATCCGCACATGTTCACTGCCGTATAGGCAGCTCAGAAACGATATGCCAGTACCGCTCCATCGCGGCTTCCGTTCACTGCCGTGTAGGCAGCTCAGAAATCGCTCACCGGTATCAGCTGGATGCCATCCTTGTTCACTGCCGAGTAGGCAGCTCAGCAAAACTAGGCTTGGACGATCGCTCCGCTGAGCCTGTCCACTGCGCGCAGGCAGCCAATAAAAATCCCCGTCACTGCCAGCGCCGTCGCGCCCGCTGCTCATGCTTAGCCTGGCGGCAGCCTCGTGCTCCACGACAAACTGCCTATACGGCAGTGGACGGAGCCTGTGGCTCGGTGGCGCCATGCCTGGAGTTTCTGAGCTGCCTACCCTGCAGTAATGCCCATCGCCTGTCAGCACCAAGCGCAGGCATCCCCTCCCCTCGCACACGGCTTTTTTCTGCCTTTGTTGTAACCCATTGATTTCCATAACCCCGTTCAAAGGGGGGATCAAACTTCAAGAAAACCGCAACGCCCTACCGGCAATCAAGGAAATTTCTCCCAGCACAAAGCGCCCATGCCCATATTGCCAACTGCGAGGATTCCTCGGGATTGCCTGAGGAATTCCCGTTTTATGGATGACATTGCCGCTTCCGACCTGAAAACCATCCTCCACTCCAAACGTGCCAATCTGTACTACCTGCAACATTGCCGGGTGCTGGTGAACGGCGGCCGGGTCGAGTACGTCACCGACGCTGGCAAGCGCTCGCTGTACTGGAACATCCCCATCGCCAACACCACCTGTCTGCTGCTCGGCACCGGCACCTCGATCACCCAGGCGGCGATGCGCGAGCTGGCCAAGGCGGGCGTGCTGGTAGGCTTTTGCGGCGGCGGCGGGACGCCGTTGTTCAGTGCCAACGAGGTCGATGTGGAGGTGACCTGGCTGTCGCCGCAGAGCGAATACCGGCCTACCGAGTATCTGCAGCACTGGGTACGTTTCTGGTTCGACAACGACCTCCGGCTGGAGGCCGCCAAGACCTTCCAGCGTGCGCGGCTACAGCGGGTACAGCAGGCCTGGCTGGAAGACCGCGCGCTGCGCGACGCTGGCTTCGGCGTCGACGCCGCAACCTTGGACACCGCGCTGCGGGCCTCGCGCGAGGTCATCGACGGCGCCGCCAATCACGACTTTCTGCTCACCGAAGAGGCCCGGCTGACCAAGCAGTTGTTTCGCCTGGCGGCTCAAGCCACTGGCTACGGCGAATTCACCCGCGCCAAGCAGGGCAGCGGCAGCGACCCGGCCAACCGTTTCCTCGATCACGGCAACTACCTGGCCTATGGCCTGGGCGCCACCGCCACCTGGGTGCTCGGCCTGCCCCACGGCCTGGCCGTGCTGCACGGCAAGACGCGGCGCGGCGGCCTGGTATTCGATGTGGCCGACCTGGTGAAGGATGCCCTGATTCTGCCGCAGGCGTTTATCAGTGCCATGCGCGGCGATGAGGAGCAGGACTTCCGCCAGGCCTGCATCGAGGCGCTGGCCCGGCACGAAGCGCTGGACTTCATGATCGACACCGTGAAGGCCGTCGCCCAGGAACTGGGAGGCCGCGCGCCATGAACGTCCTGCTGATCAGCCAGTGCGACAAGCGTGCGCTCAAGGAAAGCCGGCGCCTGCTCGACCAGTTCGCTGAGCGCCGTGGCGAACGCACCTGGCAAACACCGATCACCCAGGCGGGCCTGGATACCCTGCGCCGTCTGCTGCGCAGGAGCGCACGCAAGAACACCGCCGTGGCCTGCCACTGGATTCGCGGCAAGGACCACAGCGAACTGCTGTGGATCGTCGGCGATGCCAGCCGCTTCAATGCCCAGGGCGCGGTGCCGACCAACAGCAGCGAGCGCGCCATCCTGCGCGCCGACGATGAAAACGACTGGCACAACGCCGAAGCCATTCGCCTGCTGGCCCAAATGGCCGCCCTGCTGCATGACCTGGGCAAAGCCTGCGCGGCCTTCCAGCAGCGGCTGCGCAAGCCGGTGCGGGAAGCCAACCTGGTGCGCCATGAATGGATTTCCCTGCGGCTGTTCCAGGCCTTCGTCGGCGCGGACGATGACGAGGGCTGGCTGCAACGCCTGGCAGCCCCAAGGGACAAGGACGACGCCTGCTGGCTAGCGCCGTCGCGGCTGCTGCGCGACGGCCTGGACGGCGCCGCCGCTCACGGTGCGCCGCCCTTCGCGCGCCTGCCACCGTTAGCCGCCGCTATCGGCTGGCTTATGGTCAGCCACCACCGCCTGCCGACCCTGCCGGTGTACGACGACCGCACCGGCCAGCAACACGCGCTGGGTAAACGTCATCCGTCCTTTTCCGCCGAGCAACTGGACGGGCTACTGGCGACCGTTGGCCCCGACTGGAACGAACGCCGACAACCTGCGGCGGCCGACCTTCTTCCGGCATATTGGCACTTCCCGCAGGGCCTACCCGTCACGCAGCCGTGCTGGCGCGCCCAGGCCAGCAAGCTCGCCGCGCGCCTACAGCAGCTGAACGCAAAGCACGGCCAGGGTAACTGGCTGGACAACCCCTACGTGATGCACCTGGCGCGGCTGAGCCTGATGCTGGCCGACCATCACTACTCCGCGCTGCCCCACGGCGCGCCGCAGCGGGTCAAAGGCGACACGGCGCGCAGCGACACGCGCGCGCTGTTCGCCAACACCGGGCAGGACGCCGAGGGGCACACGCGGCTGAAACAACCGCTGGATGAGCACCTGCTGGGCGTGGCCCGCGACTGCGCCACCATCGTCCACGGTCTGCCCGGCTTCGCCCGCTACCTGCCACGCCTGGCGCAGCACCGCGGCCTGCGCAAACGCAGCGGCTCGCCGCGCTTCGCCTGGCAGGACAAAGCCACGGACACGGCGGCGAGCATGCGCGAACGCGCGGCCGAGCACGGTGCCTTTATCGTCAACATGGCGTCCACCGGCTGCGGCAAGACCCTTGCCAACGCGCGCATCATGAATGCCCTGGCCGACCCGCAACAGGGCCTGCGCTGCACCTTCGCCCTGGGCTTGCGCACCCTCACCCTGCAAACCGGGCGCGCCTACCGCAAGGAGCTGCGCCTGAACGACGACGAGCTGGCCGTGCTCGTGGGCGGTACGGCCAACCGCACGTTGTTCGAGTTTTACCAGCAACAGGCCGAGGCCGAGGGTTCAGCCTCTATCCAGGCGCTGCTCGATGAAGACAGCCATGTGTTCTACGAAGGGCACACGGCCGACCACCCGCTGTTGGCAAAAGCCCTGGCTGACGCCAGCATCCGCAAGCTGCTGTCGGCGCCGCTACTGGTCTGCACCATCGACCACCTGATGCCCGCCACCGAGGCGCAACGCGCCGGGCGGCAGATAGCGCCGATGCTGCGGCTGATGAGCGCCGACCTGGTGCTCGATGAACTGGACGATTTCGACCTCGCCGACTTGCCCGCCCTTACCCGCCTCGTGCACTGGGCGGGGCTGCTGGGCAGCCGTGTGCTGATCTGTTCGGCCACCCTGCCGCCAGCGCTGGTGGAGGGCATGTACCAGGCCTACCGCGCAGGCCGCCGGCATTACCAGAACAACCGCGGCGCGCACTCCGGGCGCGCCGCCGAGGTCGCCTGCCTGTGGGTCGACGAGTTCGGCGTGCAGGAGCAGGCCTGTGCGCAGGTCGAGACCTTCGTGTCGGCCCATGCGCGCTTTACCGAAAAACGCGTAAAGGCGCTGCGACAAGCCATCGCCGACGACGGGCCACGTCGCTGCGGCCTGCTGATTCCGTTAAACATTCCAGCACAGCAGACGGAAGCGATCCGCCACGCCTTCGCCGAGCAGGTACTGCGCGCGGCCAGTTGGGCCCATACGGCCCACGGGCAAATCTGCCCACACAGCGGCAAGCGAGCGAGTTTCGGGCTGGTGCGCATGGCCAATATCGAGCCCCTGTTCGAGGTGGCGCTGGCGCTGCTGCGCCTGGGCGCGCCGCCGGGAATGCGCATCCATCTGTGCGTCTACCATGCGCGCTTCCCGCTGCTGCTGCGCTCCGCCATCGAGCAGCGCCTGGACCGCGCCCTGGACCGCCGCAACCCAGATGCCGTGTGGAGCCTGCCGGACATTCGCACGGCCCTGGATGGGCATGCCGAAACCGAGCACCTGTTCCTCGTCCTCGCCAGCCCTGTCAGCGAGGTGGGCCGCGACCACGATTACGACTGGGCGCTGGTGGAGCCTTCCTCCATGCGCTCGCTGATCCAACTGGCCGGGCGGGTGCAACGCCATCGCAACCAACCCTGCCAATCACCGAACATCTTCATCTTCGACACCAACCTGCGGCATTTCGAGGCCGAGCGTGGCCACGACGACCAACCCCGCGCCATCTACCTGCGCCCGGGCTTCGAGGCCGATGCGCCACTGGCCAGCGCACCCTTCCGTCTCACCCGTCACCGGCTGGGCAAATTGCTGCGCGAGGACGAGTACCGGCACATCACCGCGTGCCCGCGCATTCAACCCCGCCCCTGCAACGACTGGCGCCCCAAGGAAAGCCTGGTGGACCTGGAACACGCCCGGCTGCTCGACGCGATGCAGCCCAACGCTGGCGAACTCAATGCCGCCAGTGCCTGGCAATCGCCGCGCGCCGCGCTCACCTGGGCGCTGCCGCAGCAACAGCGCTTCCGCGACGACAGCCAGTACCGGCAAACCACCTTGGCACTGCTGCCCGACGAGGACGGCGACAGCCTGCATCTGCATTACGTGAAGGCGTCGAAGCAGCAGCGTGAAGACGAATACATCCGTGATGACTCCCTGCTGCAACGCATCGACCTGGAGCGCCAACTCGGCCCACGCATTGGCCGCTGGGGACAGGATGACCTGCTGGAGCTGCTGCGCGTTCAGGCAGACGAGCAAGGCCTCTCGCTGAAAGACAGCGCCAAGCGCTTCGCCACCGTCAGCGCCCCCGACAGTAGGCAGGGCTGGCGGTATCACGAGGCGTTGGGCTTCGCCAGATCCCGATAACCGATTCATCCATCCCCGGAAGGAGTGTGCCATGAGCGATAACCCACAACGACGGTGGCGATTCCGCCAGGCCATTGAGGGCTTCATCAGCGAACGCCGCGACGCCAAGCTCAAGGGTGAGGGCGAAAGCGATGCCGCCGGCAAGTACGAGTACACCACCTGGCTGGGGGACGCCGCGCGGCGCGTTGCGCAGATCCAGGCGGTAACCCATGTACTGAAGGCCACCCACCCGGATGCGCGTGGCAGCAGCCTGCATTGCCCGCCGGCATCGCTTCACCCCCACGATGAAATCGGCACCCACAGCCTCGGTGATGTCCACGCGGACGATATCGTCGGCAATGCCGCCGCGCTGGATGTGTACAAGTTCCTCAAGGTGGAGGTCGAAGAACGCCGGTTGCTCGACTGGCTACTGGCCGAGGATGCCGACCTGCTGGCGGCGCTGCACGACGACGAAAGCACCGCGCGGGAATGGGCGGCGGCCTTCAGCAATCTGATCCGCAACGAAAGTGGCCAACCAGCCTCCCACGCCATGGCCAAGCAGTTGTACTGGTGCGTGTCAGGCGCGGCGGAAGACGACGACGGCTATCACCTGCTGCAACCGCTGTTCTCCAGCAGCCTGGCCCAAGCCATCCACGCCGATATCAGCGAAGCACGCTTCGGTGAGGCCAACAGGGAGGTGCGGCGCGCACGGCGTGCTAAGGCGCCCCACCACGGCGAATACCACAACTATCAGAAGCTGGTGGCGCGCAGGCTGGGCGGGACCAAGCCGCAGAACATTTCTCAGCTCAACAGCGAGCGCGGTGGGGTCAATTACCTGCTGGCTTCGCTGCCGCCGAGTTGGAAGCAGGATATTCCCCGCGATTTCCTTCGCCTCGATTCCGCTCTGGAGCGCTTCGCGCGCTTTCCTGGTGTCGCCGGCCAACTCAAGGCGCTGGCCGACTTTCTTGTCAGTGACCCGCCGCCCACTGTAGCAACCCGCCAACGTCGCGAGCGCATTGAGCGCGCGCTCGGAGATTCCCTGGCGGCCTTCGGCCTGGACGTACAGGATCGCTTCCCCCCCGGCTGGACCCGCGATGACGACTGCCGCCTGCCGGACGCGGAAAAGCTCTGGCTCGACCCCGGCCGCGCCGAGCTAGAGCCGCGCCCGACGCATGAGCAGGAAGATCGACGGTTCACTCTCGACTTTCACCTGAAGGACTGGCTCGACCAGATCGCCACCAGCTTCGCCCACTGGGTCAACGCCTACCTGAAAGGCCGCGACCTGCCGGTGGGCGACGTCGAAGCGGCGCACTGGGCGCGGCAGGCCATCGTGGAAGTGGCCGCCTGGCCAGCGCCCCTGCAGCGGCGCCTGTTCACGGGGGGAACGCAGCATGGCTGAGTGTCCGCACGTCGATCATTTGCTGGTGCTGCCGCGCCTGCGCATGCAGAACGCCAATGCCCTTTCCAGCCCGCAAACCCACGGTTTCCCCGCCATCACCGCGTTCATCGGCCTGATGTGGGCCCTGCAACGCAAAACCCTGGCGGCCGGGCTCGACCTGCGCTTCCACGCGGTCGGCGTGGTCTGTCACGCGTTCGAGGAGCAGGTCACCGACAGCCCCTTCGTCCGCGCCTTCCGCCTGACCCGCAACCCCGTAGGCAGGGACGGCGGCACCGCCGCCATCGTCGAGGAAGGCCGCATCCACCTGGAGATCAGCCTGGTGCTGGGCGTGACCAGCCCGCAACTCGATGCCCATGGCCTGGATGACGGCAGCGCGGCCGCCGCCATCGCCGTCCTCGTGCGCGCCCTGCTGGACAACCTGCGGATCGCCGGGGGCAGTTTGATCCCGTCTCGTGTGTCCGCTGCCCGGCAGCAGCCGTTCTTCGTGGCGTTGAAGGGCAACACGGAAGACCGCGCGCTGAGCTTCGAAAAAGCCCGGCAGCGACTGTTACCGGGCTTCGCCCTGGTGGCCCGGGATGACTTGCTGGACGCGCGCTTGCGGGCATTGCAGGCAGACGACCCGCACGCCAGCCGGCTCGACGCCTGGCTCTCGCTGTCGCGCATCAACTGGCGTTACCGCGCGGAATCGGAAACGGAGCGGGCCGGCTGGGAGCATGACCCGCACAGCCTCGGCTGGATCGTCCCGATCCCGGTGGGCTACGCCACCCTAAGCGGGCCGCATGCGCCCGGCAGCGTGGCGAATGCACGCGATCCCCAGGCGCCCTTCGCCTTCGTGGAAAGCCTCTACTCGGTGGGCCAATGGCTTGGCCCACACCGCTTGCACAGCCCGCAGCAACTGCTCTGGTACCCGCAGCACGCCGAGGAACTCGGCCTCTATCGCTGCCGTAACGACTACGCCGCTTCGGCGGCTGCCCACTACGACTTTGAGTGACCCAAGGAACCGATCATGGCCAACGAAACCCTCAAGACCGCCTCCGTTCTTGCTTTCGAACGCAAGCTCGACCCTTCCGACGCGCTGTTCTATGGCGGCGACTGGGCACAGCGTAACAACAGCAGCGCCTGGGCGGCGCTGGGCATCGGCACGAAGTCCGTGCGCGGCACCATTTCCAACCGCCTCAAGAGCAAGGACCAGGACCCGGCCAAGCTCGATGCTGCCATCGAGAGCCCCAACCTGCAAACCGTCGATGTTGCCACCCTGCCCCACGATGCCGACACCCTGAAAGTGCAGTTCAGCCTGCGTGTGCTGGCTGGCACCGGCAGCCCTTCCGCCTGCAACGACGCGACCTACCGCGAGCGACTGGAGCAGACCATCCAGGCCTATGTCGCCGAACATCGCTTCGACGAACTGGCCCACCGCTACGCCAGCAACCTGGCGAATGCGCGCTGGCTGTGGCGCAACCGCATCGGTGCCGAGCAAGTGGAAGTGTTGATCGAGCACCTGGTGGACGGCCAGCCCGCCGCGAGCTGGACCTTCGACGCCCTGGACCTGTCGCTGCGGCATTTCGAGGCGCCGGCCAGCGCCGCCGCGCGGGACGATCTCGGCGCACTGTCCATGCTGTTCGCCGCCGGCCTGCGAGGTGAATGCCATGTGCTGCTCTCGATCAGCGCCTACGTGCGCATCGGCCGCGGCCAAGAGGTATTCCCCTCACAGGAACTGATCCTCGACCGCGGCCGCGGCGACAAGAGCAAGACCCTCTACCACGTTAATGGCGTGGCGGGCATCCACTCGCAGAAGCTCGGCAACGCCATCCGCAGCGTCGACACCTGGTACCCCGGCGCCGACGAACTCGGCCCGATCGCCGTGGAGCCCTATGGCTCGGTCACGACCCAGGGCAAGGCCTACCGCCAGCCCAAGGAGAAGGCCGACTTCTACACCCTGCTGGACAACTGGATACTCAAGGGCAAGGCACCGGAACGAACAGGCGACCAGCACTATGTGCTGGCCGTGCTGATTCGCGGCGGCGTCTTCGGCGAGGCGGGGTGAACCATGGAGCACTACCTCGACCTGCGCATCCGCCCCGATCCGGAAATCGCCCCGGCCCACCTGCTCGGCGCACTGTTCACCAAACTGCATCAGGCACTGGTGGCGCTGCCGGACGAACAGATCGGCGTCAGCTTCCCCGAGGTCAACGAAGCCCGCCCGTGGCTGGGCGAGCTGCTGCGTCTGCATGGCAACGCGGCGGCGCTGGACCACCTGATGGCGTTGCCCTGGCTGCACAGCCTGCGCGACCAGGTGGCCATCGGCGAGCGGCGCCCGATACCCGCTGACGCACAGTATCGCGCGGTGCGCCGGGTGCAGGTGGACAGCAACCCCGAGCGCCTGCGCCGCCGCCTGGTGCGCCGCCACGGCATCAGCGCCGAGCAAGCACGCCAGCGCATCCCGGACACCGCCGGCCGCCAGCTCGACCTGCCCTTCCTGCGCCTGCACAGCCGGAACAGCGGGCAGCGCTTCCTGTTGTTCATCCGACACGGCCCGCTGCAAGCGCAGCCCAGTGCCGGGCGCTTCAACCGCTACGGCCTGAGCGACAGCGCCACCCTGCCGTGGTTCTGACCCTTTTTTCGGAGAGATTGCCAGCCCTAATAAAATCAATCACTTGGCGATTCAGCCTGGAAGAGGGTCGGATCGTCACCGTGGCTGATTTTTGTTTTGGAGACAGATAGTTACATCAGAAAGGCTCTAGTTCACTGCCGTGTAGGCAGCTCAGAAACACTCCAAGGCGATGCCGAATACCTGCGACGTGTTCACTGCCGTGTAGGCAGCTCAGAAATTGAACCAGTTGATGGTGCTGTCGCCCAGCTCGTTCACTGCCGTGTAGGCAGCTCAGAAATGACCCGCGGCGAACGCGACCGCAGTTGCCGCGCTCACTGCCGTGTAGGCAGCTCAGAAAAACCGGGAGAACTACAGTTACCTGCCCTTCAAGTTCACTGCCGTGTAGGCAGCTCAGAAACTGACCACGGAGCAAACCGCACGCGCCAACGCGTTCACTGCCGTGTAGGCAGCTCAGAAAAAGGCCGCCCGCACGCGCCCACCTCGGCGAGTTCACTGCCGTGAAGGCAGCTCAGAAATTCTTCTTGCTCTTTCCCAGCCCGGACACCTGGTTCACTGCCGTGTAGGCAGCTCAGAAATTGCGAGAGGCCGGCGTAGCTACCAATGACTTGTTCACTGCCGTGTAGGCAGCTCAGAAAACTACACCGACAACCTGGCGAAGGCCGTGCGCGTTCACTGCCGTGTAGGCAGCTCAGAAAAGCTCCGCCACCCTGGCCTGGGCAGCGTCGCGGTTCACTGCCGTGCAGGCAGCTCAGAAATGGAGGACAGGCCTGCAGCGCAGGCAGTCGCAGTTCACTGCCGTGCAGGCAGCCCTGAGGTACAAGGGCGGATAACCGCTTGCGGTTATCCGCCGAGAAGGTTCGTGGGGCATCTGCGGCGGATAACGCTTTCAGCGTTATGCGCCCTACGGTTTCGGTAATGCTGAAATCATGCTGCAGCAAGAGAGACTTTCACTGCCGGATAGGCAGCTCAGCAAGGGGAAGGTTGCGCCAGGGCGGCGCGGGCGAGCGCACTGCCGTGCAGGCAGCACACATCGTGACTTTCGCCCACATAAAAAACGCCGCCACCCAAAAGGGTGCCGGCGTTGTGGTGTAGCGAGATCAGTGCCCGGTACTGTCCCCGCGGCGACTGGTTTCGAAGAGGAACCAGGTGCGCTGCTCGGTCTCGTCGATCCAGTTCTCGATCAGGCTGGCGGTGGCGATGTCGTGGTACTCGTCGCACAGGTCATGGACCTCGCGCATGTAGGAGGTCAGCGCTTTGTTGTCCTCCTGCAGCTCGGCGAGCATGTCCAGCGGCTGGACGAACTCGGCGTCGTTGTCGAGGATGCGCTTGAGCTTGGCGATGTGACCGATAGAGCGAATGCTGTTGCCGCCGATCTTGCGGGTGCGTTCGGCGATGGCGTCGGTCATCGCGAAGATTTCGGTGGCGTGGTCGTCCAGCAGCAGGTGGTAATCGCGGAAGTGCGGGCCGCTGACGTGCCAATGGAAGTTCTTGGTCTTCAGGTACAGCGCGAAGACATCCGCCAACAGGCGGTTGAGCGCAGCCGACAGGTCGCGGGTGGCGTTCTTGCTCAGGTCCGACGGGGTGGCCAGCGCGGGGGCGCGACGCGGAGCGGCTTTTGCGGTGGCAGCCTTGGCTGCGGCTGGCTTGGCAGCAGCCGTCTTGGCGGCGGGTTTGGCGGCCGCGGCTTTGGCGGCGGCAGGTTTTGCGGCAGGTTTGCTGGCCGCTTTCGCAGCCGGCTTCGCGGCGGGCTTGGCCGCTGCGGGTTTCTTCGGAGCCGATGCGGATTGCTTCATCTCAAATCACCTCTACGAAAGATCACGATACCTGTGGGTGCCGACTCGGGCGCGATTGGCTGAGTGACGCGGTCTTGAGCCTATCTCGCCTGGCGTCGATTGCAAGTTGACAGCACTGCCGCACTCGCGTTCCGCCTGATGTGGATCAATCGTGAAGCGGCTTCCTGAAGTAGACGACGCGCTCGGTCTCGACGAAGCCCAACGCCCGGTGCAAGGCATGGCTGGCGGTGTTGTCGAGCGCTGCATCGGAGGCGAAATCCACGCAGCCACGGGCAATGCCCCAGGCCTGCACCGCGCGTACCAGGGCCCGCGCCACGCCCTGCCGGCGGGCCTCCTCGCGGACGAAGATGCCTTCGAGAAACAGCACCGGCGAGCCATCGGTACCGTTCACGTAATCGCTGCGCACCGAGGCCTCCGCCAGCCCGAGCGCCCTGCCCTGTTCATCGCGCAGCAACCACGCGCCATAGCGATGGGGCTGCGCGAGAATGTCACGCGCCTCTTCGCGGAAGGCATCCGCGTGATCGCCCGGCCAGAGTTGCAGGCGCAGCTCGACCCAGTCGGCCAGATCGTGCTCATCGCAGTGACGCGCCGGCCGGTTCATCACGCTTTCTCCGGCTCGAAACGGAACTGCGCATCGAGCTGGCTGTAGCCCATGCCGACGCCCTTGTGCACCTTGAGTTGCACCGGGATGCGCTCCTTCAGTGCCTCGACGTGGCTGATCACGCCGATGGTCTTGCCGGTGGCGTTGAGGCTGTCGAGCGCATCCAGCGCGACCTCCAGCGTCTCGCCGTCGAGGGTGCCGAAGCCCTCGTCGAGGAACAGCGAATCGATGCTGGTCTTGTGGCTGACCAGGTCGGACAACGCCAGCGCCAGCGCCAGGCTGACCAGGAAGCTTTCGCCGCCGGACAGCGTCTTGCAGTCGCGCGTCGTGTCGCCCTGCCAGGTATCCAGCACCTCCAGTTCCAGCTCGCCGTCGCTTCGCCGCGCCAACTGGTAGCGCCCATGCAGGCGCTGCAACTGGCGGTTGGCCAGATGCACGAGATGATCGAGGGTCAGACCCTGGGCAAAGCGCCGGTAGCGCGCGCCGTCGGAGGCGCCGATCAGGCTGTTCAGGCGCTGCCACAGGTCGTGCTCCTGCTCCTGCCGGGCGATGTCGGCGAACAGGCTCTGCTGGCTGGCGCGGCGGTTGTCGTCGCCC
This sequence comes from Pseudomonas sp. NY15437, assembly GCF_048068435.1. Taxonomy (NCBI): domain Bacteria; kingdom Pseudomonadati; phylum Pseudomonadota; class Gammaproteobacteria; order Pseudomonadales; family Pseudomonadaceae; genus Pseudomonas; species Pseudomonas sp. NY15437. Next base: position 290,378 of record NZ_JBLUQC010000005.1, on the reverse strand, counting down.
TGCAACTGGGCGCGAATCTCGCCCTGTCGCTGGCCGAGCTCCCGCAGTTGCGTGGCGAGTGCCTGCAACTGCCGGTCGAGTTCCTCCAACGGCAATTCGCCGTGGGGTTCGCCCTGCAAACGCTCGACGTCCCGGATCGCGGCGTCGCGCAGGGTCACCGCCTCGGTGATCGCGGTTTCCAGGCGCTGGCGCAGCTGGGTCAGTTCGCTGCGCTGGACATCGTCCAGCAGCGCGGCGAGGTAGGCGGATTCGTCGGCGAAAGGGCTGGCCGCCAGCGCGTGCTGCCAGCTTGCCAGGCGCTCCGCGAGGCGCACCTGTTCCTGTTCCACGCGCTCCACCAGCGACTGCTCGCGCCCCTGCAAGGCATCGGCCTGACGCTGGGCTGCCGCCAGGTGCTCCTCGGCCTGGAGCAGCGCCTGTGGCGCAGCCGGATGATTCGCCAGCGGCTGGCGCGGCTCGAAGCCGGCGGCTCGCCAACGCTGCTGCCACTGCTCGGCCACCTGTTGCGCCGCACGGGCAGCCTGTTCGGCATCGCGCTCGGCGGCGGCGAGTTCCTGACCGCGCTGCTGGTCCTGCTGCCACTGCTGCCACTGCGCCGTTCGCTCGGCCAGCCATTGCTCGCCGTCGTCGGGCACGGCATAGCCCAGCTCGCCCAGCGCGGCGGCCAGGGCCTGTTCCTGTTGTTGCAGCTCGGCGCGCTGGGTCGCGAGCTGCTGGGCGCGTTCTTCCTGGCGCTGGCGTTCGTGGGTCTGCTGCTGGTCGAACAGCGCCAGCCGTTGCGCCGCCTCGGCGTGATCGCGCTCGGCGCGCTGGCGCTGCTGCTGCGCCTGCTGGAGCTCGGCGCGGTGTTCGTCGAGCGCACTCAGTTGCTGTTGCAAGGCGGCCAGCGCGGCCTCGTGGCGCGCGCGTTCGGCGCCGAGCTGCAGGTCGTCGTCGAGGACGACGCCCTGGGCATCGCACTGCTGCTGCCACGCCTGCTGATGCTGCGCCAATGCGGCCTGGGCGTCGTCCAGCTGACGCTGACCCTGCTGCAGTTGCGCGTCCAGTTCCGCCAGCTCGCCGCGCAGGGCGATGCCCTGGCTTTCCAGCTCGGCCAGTTGCTGGCGCGCCTGCTCCAGCGCCTGCTGGGTGGCGGACATATCCAGCGCCTGGTAAGCCGCGATAGCCGGGTGCTCCGGCGAGCCGCACAGCGGGCAGGCCTCGCCGGGCTGCAACTGCGCGCGCAGGTGTTCGAGCTGGTGAATGCGCTGTTCCTGCTGGAGGAGTTTTTCCTTGTCGGCGACCTGTTGCTTGGTCGCCTGGTAGCGCTCGCGCAGCGCGACGATGGCCGTGTCGCGCGCGGCCTTGCGCTGGCGCAGCGCGTCCAGTTCCGGCTGCCAGCGCGCCAGTTGCGCGGCGGCCTGGGCGCGGGCCTGGGCCAGTTGCTCCAGGCGATCCAGCCCGCGGCTCTGTTGTTGTGCCTGCTGCAGACGCTCGCGCAATTCCCCCTCGGTAGCGCCGCCCAGCAAGCCATCGAGCAACTGCTGATGCTGGCGCTCCTGCGCGGCGGCCGTATCGAGCTGCTGCTGCAAGAAGACGACATTGCCCTGCAGGCTCTGCCGCTGGCCCGTCGCGGCCTGCAAGGCCTGGTCGGCCGCCTGGGCCTGCCGCAGCAGATCGGCAATGGCCTGCGCCAGCCGTGCACGCTGGGCGAACTGCGCGCGCCAGCCGCCGAGCAGTTCGCCCAGCTTCGCGTGCTGCGGATGCTCGGCCAGCCGCGCCTGCAGCGCCTGGCGTTGCAGGCTGAGCGCCTGGTAATCGCCCTCGCGCGCGGCGTGTATCTGCTGCGCGTAATGGCTGGCCTCCCAGAGCGCCTGGGCGATCGCTTCGCGGCAGGACAGCTGCTGCGTGCGATTGTCCAGTAGCGCACTGCGGCCCTGCTCGACGCTCTCGTCAGTGCTGCGCCAGGCCTGGTGCAGCGGCTGGAGGCGGGTAGCGGGCTCGCTGTCGGCGAGGCGTTGCAGGTCGGCCTGAGCCTGCTGGAGAGCCTCGCGCGCGGCGGTCTCCTTCACGCCCGCCTGTTCGAGCTGCTGCTGCGCGCGGCCCAGGTCCTCGCGCCAGCGGCGCTGGGCCTGGACGGCCGCGTGCTGTGCCTGCACGGCGGTTTCCTGCGCGGCGGCATCGCGGCCCTGCTGTTCCAGCTCGCCGCGCTGCTCGGCGCTGAGCAGCTCGAAGCCTTCGGCACGGGCGCGCAGTTGGTCCAGCGCGCCCCGTACTTCACGGGTGCGCTCGAACACGCGCTGGGAAATCAGCCCGTAGATTTCCGTGCCGGTGAGCTCTTCCAGCAGCTCCGCGCGCTGGTTGGCGTTGGCCTCGAGGAACGCGGCAAAGCCGCCCTGGGCCAGCAGCATGGACTTGGTGAAGCGCTCGAAGTCCAGACCGGTGAGCGTCTCGGTCTGCTTGAGCTTGTCGTTGATCTTGTCGGTGAGGATCTGCCCCTCGCCGCTGTCGCGGTCGATACGCACCAGCTCCACCTTCGGCGCCTGCAACGCGCCTTCGGCCTTGTCACGGGCCCGGCGCTGGCTCCAGAAGGCACGGTACGGCTGGCCCGTCACCTCGAACTCCACCTCGGCGAGGCAGTCGGCGGTGTGCCGGGTCATCAGTTCGTTGCCGCTCTGCGACAGCACGCTCATGCGCGGCGTGCGGTGGTACAGCGCCAGGCAGATGGCGTCGAGCAAGGTGGTCTTGCCCGCCCCGGTCGGCCCGGTGATGGCAAACAGGCCGTTGCCGGCGAAGGGCTCGGCGGTGAAGTCGATCTTCCATTCGCCCTTGAGCGAGTTGAGGTTCTTCAGGCGCAGGCTGAGGATTCTCACGGGCGCTCCTCCTGCAACTCGGCGACGACCTGGCGGTAGAGACCGGTCAGGCGTTCGCGCAGCGGCGCGTCCAGGTCCTCGGCGTCCAGGCGCTGGCGGAACACGTCCTCGGGGCTGAGTTCGTCGAGGGTTTCCCTGGCTTCGCTGAACAACGCCGCCTGCGCGGTGCCGCGCTCGCGGCGGGTGCGCAGGACGATCACCGGCAACTCCTCGCAGAGTTTCTCGACGCGCAACTGGATGTCGCTCAGGTAGTCGTCGGTGTGCACCATGACTTCCAGCCACACCGGCTGCTCTGCGCTCCCCTCGCGGGCGACGCGGGCCAGCTCGGCGGGCAGTTGGGCGAGGCTGGCGGACACCGATTTCAGCGGCTGGAAGCGCGGCACCGGCAGCGCGGTGACGCTGCGCAAGCCGCTGTCATCCAGGTCCACCAGCAGCACTTCCTTGCCCTGGGTCGCCTCGTCGAAGCTCAGCGCAATCGGCGAGCCGCTGTAGCGGATGTGCTCCAGGCCGCCGACCTTCTGCGGCCGGTGGATGTGGCCGAGGGCGATGTAGTCCGCCGCCGGGAAGGCGCTGGTGGGGAAGGCCTCCAGCGTGCCGACGTAGATTTCCCGCACTGACTCGCTGGCGCTGGCGCCGACGGTGGTGAGGTGGCCGGTGGCGATGATCGGCAGGTGCCGGCCGAGGGCTTCGCGCTGCGCCTGGGCGCGCTCGAACAATGCGCGGTAATGCGCCTGGATCGCCTGCTGCAGCGCCAGTTGCTTGTCCTGCGCGCTCTGCCCGGCCTGGCTGGTGAGCACGTCGCGCGGGCGGATGAAGGGGATCGCGCAGAGGATGGCGCCGGGCTGGCCGCCACGCTCGGGCAGCACCAGCAACTGGCGGTCGAGGTCGGTTCCGACGGCGGCGATCACCTGGGTGTCGAGGCAGGCGAGCAGGTCGCGGGACTCCTCCAGCATCGCCACCGAGTCGTGGTTGCCGCCCAGCACCACCAGGCGCGCGCCGGTGTCGCGCAATGCCACGATGAAGCGGTTGTACTGCTCGCGGGCGTAGCTGGGCGGCGCGCCAGTGTCGAACACGTCGCCGGCGATGATCACGGCATCCACCGCCTGCTCGCGCACCTGTTCGATCAGCCAGGCACAGAACGCCTGGTGCTCGGCCTCCCGGCTCTTGCCCATGAAGTGCTGGCCGAGGTGCCAGTCGGAGGTGTGGAGAATGCGCATGCCGTGAAATCCGCCGCCGTGTTTCGAGGCTTGCGATGATAACGGTTTGCGCCCTGCCGATGGCGGATTCGCCGGCCTTGCCGGCGGATCGCGGGCATGGCCCGCTCCTGCAGGGAAACTCCTGCAACGGGAAGAAGGAAATCCCGCGCCATTGCGCCGCCGTGCAGGCAGTTCGGAAACACCTGATTCGTCGCCCGCCATTCACCAGCGCCCAGGCTGGCTATCTTTTCAGGACAGCACGTCGTCACAAGGACTCCCCATGCAACGCCTTCTGAACATGCTCAAGGACCTCGCCATCCTGGTGCGCGCCAACCTCTGGCTGGTGCCGGTGCTGGCCGCGCTGGTCGCGGCGGTCTTCTACTTCGTCGCCCCGCCGCCACCGATGAGCGCCACCCTGGCGACCGGCGCGCCGGGCGGTGGCTACGCGGTGTTCGGCCAGCGGCTGAAGGAGGAGCTGGCCAAGCAGGGCTTCGACCTGAAGCTAGTGCGTACCGCGGGCTCGCGGGAGAATCTCGGCAAACTGCTGGACGACGCGAGCGGCGTTGACCTGGCGCTGGTGCAGAGCGGCCAGGAGTTGCAACTGGAACCCGCGCAGCGCGCCCACCTGCAAACCCTCGGGGCGATGTTCCAGGAACCGCTGTGGCTGTTCCAGCGCCGCGAAGCGAAGATCGACCGCCTGGCCGACCTGCTCGCCTTGCGTGTGGCCATCGGCGGCGCCGGCAGCGGTACCGAGGCGGTCACCGGGGCCATCCTCAAGGCCAACGAGATATCCACAGAGCCGCTTCCGGCCGGCTGGCAGGCGCGCGGCGGCAACGCGGTGGCCAACGAACTGCTGGCCGGCCAGCTGGACGCCGCCTTCTTCGTCGGCCCGGCGGAGAACCCGCTGATCCAGCGCCTGGCCGCCAGCCCCGAGCTGAAACTCACCGGCTTTCGCCGCGCCCATGCCTACGAGGCGCGAATTCCCTTCCTCAAGCGCGTGGAGGTCAGCGAAGGCCTGCTGAACCTGGCGCAGAATGTGCCGGACCAGGACCTGGCCACCCTCTCCCCGGTCGCCACCCTGGTGGTCAACGGCGACTTCCATCCGGCGCTCACGCCACTGATCCTCGAGGCCGCGCGAAGCGTCATGAAGAGCGGCAGCCTGCTGGATGCGGCCGGCGCCTTCCCCAGCGCCGAACCACGCACCCTGGCCCTGCAGGAAGACGCCGGGCGCTACTACAAGAGCGGCCCGCCGCTGCTGCAGCGTTTCCTGCCATTCCGCATCGCGTCCCTGGCGGACCGCTACATCATCCTGTTGATCCCCTTCATCGCCATCCTCATCCCGTTGCTCAAGTCCATCGGCCCGCTGTACCGCTGGCGCATCCGCGCGCGCATCTACCGCTGGTACCGTTACCTGCGCGAGATCGACCGGCGCCTGGACGAACGCACCGGCAGCGCCGAACTGAGCAGCGAGATCGAACGCCTGGAGCAACTGGAGGCCGAACTGGCCAAGGTGGAGGTGCCGCTGTCGTACTACAACGAGCTGTACGAGCTGCACCTGCACCTGAACTACGTGATCCGCCGCCTGCGCCAGCTGCGCCGCAACCGCCGCGAGCGCGACGCGGGGCTGGTGCCAGCGGCGGACTGATCGGCGTCGCGCATCCGGCCGCCGGGTCGGGTAAACTCTGTCGTTTTCCAATCCGCCCGCCTTGCCGCCGCGCCGATGCGCGCGCCGGCGCGGGCACTGAACATCCGGGTCCGCCATGCCGATTCGTCACGCCATCGTCCACCTGATCGACAAGAAGCCCGACGGCAACCCCGCGACGCTGCACGCGCGCGACGCCGAGCTGGGCGACTCCCAGGCCATCGAGAACCTGATGGCCGACCTCAACGAGAGCTACAACGCCAAGCCGAACAAGGCCTGGGGCCTGTTCCAGGGCGAGTCCGGCGCCTACCCGTTCAGCGGCTGGCTGGGCGAGTACCTGGACGGCGGCAAGGATTTCGTCGGCTTTTCCAAGCAGGCGGTGGAACACCTGAAGACGCTGATGGAAGAGTCCAACCTGTCCACCGGCGGCCACGTGCTGTTCTGCCATTACCAGCAGGGCATGACCGACTACCTGTCTATCGCCCTGCTGCACCACAGCGAAGGCGTGGCGGTGACCGACGCGCTGGAAGTGACCCCGTCGCGCCACCTGGACCTGGGCCAGCTGCACATGGCGGCGCGGATCAACATCTCCGAATGGCGCAACAACAAGGCCTCCAAGCAGTACATTTCGTTCATCAAGGGCAAGGGCGGCAAGAAGGTCTCCGACTACTTCCGCGACTTCATCGGCTGCACCGAGGGCGTCGACGGCCCGAGCGAGACCCGCACCCTGCTCAAGGCCTTCAGCGACTTCGTGGAGAGCGAGGACCTGCCCGAAGAGCAGGCCCGCGAGAAGACCGACGTGCTGGTGGACTACGCCACCAGCCAGGCCAAGATCGGCGAACCGATGGCCCTGGACGCGCTCTCCGAGCTGATGGACGACCAGGCGCCGCGCGCCTTCTACGACTACATCCGCAACAAGGACTACGGCCTGTCGCCGGAAATCCCGGCGGACAAGCGCACCCTCAACCAGTTCCGCCGCTTCACCGGCCGTGCCGAGGGGCTGTCGATCAGCTTCGAGGCGCACCTGCTGGGCAGCAAGGTGGAGTACGACGAGGAACGCGACATGCTGATCATCCGCGGCCTGCCGACCCAGTTGCAGGACCAGCTCAAGCGCCGCAAGGACTGAGCTCCGCGCGCTGACAAGAAACGCCCACCTCCCGGTGGGCTTTTTTGTGCCTGCGGGAAAGCGCTCTCCCTGTAGGAGCGGGCCACGCCCGCGATCGCGGACAAGGTCCGCTGCTCTGCTGGGAGTGGGCGGCAGCGAAGGTCCTGGCGCGGTGTTGGCCAACTGGCGGTCGTGGAGACGCGGACGCCGGCCCTGCCGGCGGATCGCGGGCATGGCCCGCTCCTACAGGGACGCAGCGCACGGACTTCCGACAAGCGCTCCGCAGCCCGCGTGGTGCCGGTGCTAGAGTCAAATCAGGCGCCTCTCGCTCGCGGTGGTCGCCATGCCCGCTTCGCACGCTGTCACTGTCGCTGCGTCCCCGCTCTCCGGGCATCCCCGGTTGCACAGCTCATACTGGGCACTGCTGTTGTTGCTCTGCAGCCACCTCCTGTTCGCCGCCCCGCCGCCGCAGCCGCTGACACCCAACGTCGCGCGCTTCGTGCTGGCCAATGCCGAGTTCAGCGTGATGCATGAGATGGGGCACATGCTGATCGCCGAGTACGACCTGCCGGTGCTCGGCCGCGAGGAGGATGCGGCGGACCAGCTCGGCTTCATCCTGTTGTTCCGCCTCTATGCCAGGCTGCCGCGCGACGAGGTGGACGCACGCCTGCTGGATATCGCCGACTACTGGCGGCTGGAGTGGCAGACGCCCAAGCCGCCGCCGGACCAGGTGCTGGCCTGGGACAGCCATCCGCTGGACGAGCAGCGCTACTACAACATCGCCTGCCTGCTCTACGGCAGCGACATGGCGCGGCTGGACTGGTTGCCGCCGCTCACCGGGCTGCCCTATGAGCGCGCGGTCTACTGCGACCAGGAGTTCCGCCAGGCGAGCAAGGCCCTGGAGTGGATACGCCACACCCGGCACAGCGCGTCGATCCAGCGCCACGCGGCGTGGCAGCTCAGTTGGGATACGCCATCGGTGAACCGCGAGGAGGCCGAGCCACTGATTGCGCTGCTGCGCGATGGCGATCGCCTGCAACAGATGGTCAGCGAGGTCTTGCGCCTGTTCCGCCCGCCGCGCCCGCTGAACCTGCGGCTGGTCAGCTGCGGCGCGCCGGACGCCTGGTACAACCGCAACAGCGGGGAAATGGCGCTCTGCTACGAGCGCTTGCAGCACTTCCGCGAGATGGCCGAGAACCTGCCGCGCCTGCGTACCCCGGTGACGCGGCAGTGTCCCGGCCCGGTCGGGCTCAGGCCGGGCGGATGCTGAAGCCGATGCGCGGGAAGTGCACGTGGACGGTGCCGGCGCGCTCGTCGTCGCGGCGCAGGATCAGACTCTCCACGCCGGCGTGGAGCAACTCGCCTTCCACCGGATCACAGCCGTAGTCGGTGGCGGCGATCACCACGCGCTGGCCGGCCTGGTAGCCATTGGGGTCGGCGAACTCCTCGTCGGGCAGCGCGGCCGGTTGGCTGTCGCGGGCCACGGCAATGGCTTGCTCGGCGCTCATCTCGCTCGGCGCACCGTGGCCGAAGCCCAGCACGCGGCCGAGCCAGGCGGCGACGGAGGGGTAGTCGTCCACCAGCGGCGCGGTGATCGGCGTGCCCTTGAGGAACCACAGGCTGTGGGCCAGGGCGAAATCGGCGATGGAGGGCTCGCCGAAGAGGAAGTCGCCCTCCTCGCGGGCGAGCTGCTGCTCGACGCGCGCCATGAAGGCCGGCCACTGGTGCTTGGCCTGCTCGATCGGCAGCTTGCTGGCGGTGCCGCCGCTGAACAGCTGGCTGCGGTCGGCGACGAAGGCCTGGAGGAACTGCGGCGGCAGCTTGCCGAAGCGCATGGCGATGGATTCGGGCTGGAACACCAGGCTGACGGCGTGCTGGAAGATCACCGAGTCGGCCCACAGGGCAAAGCTGGCCGCCGTGAGTTCGTGGCCCTCGGGGAACAGCGCCGGCACGGCCTTTTCCTGCTCCAGGCGGCGGGCGATGAGCGCGGTGTCGCAGTAGATATCGGCGCCGACCTGCAGCACGGGGGTCTTGCGGTAGCCACCGGTGAGCGCCGTCAGGTCCGGCTTGGGCATCAGCGGCGGGATGGTCACCGAGCGCCAGGACAGCTGCTTGAAGCCCAGCATCAGACGCGCCTTTTCGGCGAAGGGCGAAGTCGGGTAGTGGTGCAGGATCAGCTCGGACATGGGTGGCTCCAGCGGCCGGTTGGTGGTCCGGCAGCTTAACCCGTACGTAGGACGACTCCTACCTCATCCCTCGGATGGGACGACATCCACGGCGCTGATGGTGAAGGGATTGGCCAGCACCAGGCGCTCCTTGGCCTTCTTGCTCAGCGCCTTGATCGCCCGCTCGCGGCGCAGGGCGTCGCCCTTGCCGGGGCAGGCCTCGACATAGACCAGGGCTTGCGCAGGACTGGAATGGAAAAAGCGCGCGCCCTTGCCGCTGCGATGGGCCTCGAAGCGGCGCTGCGCGTCGTCACTGATACCGCAGTAGAGCGCGCCGTTTTCGGCGCGCACCAGGTAGACGAACCAGGGCTTGGCCGCGGCGGCCGTCACGACGACCAGACCCGCGCCTGCATGCGGTCGCAGTAGGCGACCAGGCGCTCGTAGCTGCGCGCCATGTCGTTGAGCGGGGTTTCCAGGGTGCTGAGGACGAGGTTGGCCAGCACGCCGTAGGTGGCGGCATCGGCGCTGCACGGCTGGGCGCCGCCGAAGTACGGCAGGTCACCGAGCATGCCGTCGAGGGCCTCAAGGTCATCGCGGGCGAAGCTCAGCAGTTCCTCGCGGGTGTGGCGCAGCAGGCCGCGGCCCTTGAGGTCGCCACGGATCTTGCGCTGCAGCATCACCCCCACCAGCGGCCGCAGGGGGGCGGGGATGCCGCGCAGCATCACGTCCTTCACCTGGCGGAAGCCCTGCTCGTCGAGCCAGCGGAAGTACACCAGCAGCGGCACCAGGTGCTCGTCGCACAGGCGGGTGATCGACACCGCCCAGCCACGGCCCCGGGCATCGAGGCCGGCGTCGAGGTCGAATTCGTAGTACTGCTGCAGGGTGCGCATGATGATCGCCGTGTCGGCGATGGGTTTGCCGTCCAGCGTGATGAACGGCAGCTTGCCCTTGGGACCCTTGCGCGGGTCCATGACCGGCTTGACCTGGTACTCCAGCCCGGCGAGGCGGAGGAAGGTCTCCAGCTTCAGGCAGAAGGGGCTGACGTTGGGTACGTTGAAGGCGGGCGGGAACTGGAAAAGTGTGATCATGGCGGCGTCCGGCTTTCAGTCGCCTGTCATTTAAGCCTATCCAGCCGCCACGGGCGAGCACCAATGCCCGCTATCGGGAATTCGCCCCGCGTTGTGCGCGGTACGCCGCGAGCCCCTTGTCGGCCTGCGCGCGAATCGCCCGCTGTACCGGCGGCGCCCAGCCCAGCAGGGCTCCCTTGGCGCCCAGCGCCTGGCGCGACCATGCCCACAGGTCGAAGCTGTCCACGTGCTGACAGATCAATCCGTCGCGAAAGTGGAAATGTGCCTGGATGTGATTGATCACTTTCCGACCGGTCTGGGTGAAGGTGTAGGACGCCACCCAGCGCGCCGAGCCGCGCGTGTCGTCCGCCGTGACACCCTCGTAGGTCAGCGAGAAGTCCTGGGCACGGGCGGTGAGCAGGCGCCACATGTCGCCGGCCTCGGCGCCGCGCAGGTCGGTGAAGACGGGGTCGCTGAAGCGCACGTCGGCGCTGTAGCAGGCGGCCATGGCGTCGCCATCGCGGCGCTGGAAGGCCTGGTAGAAACGTTCGATCAACTGGGCGTTGGCGTGGGCCATGGTGGCGCTCGTGTCGGAAGGAATACGGGCAGTATCGCGGCGAGATCGACTGGACACGATTGGCAATATCGACAACATTATGATCGATACCGCCACTCTCATCGCCCGAGCAAAGCGAGACGCCATGTTCAGGATAGCCCTGTTCGTCTGCCCGCAAACCCTGTGTTCCAGCCTTGGCCTGGCCATGGACAGTTTCCACCTCGCCAACCGCCTGGCCGGCGCGCGGCGTTTCGAGGTGCTGCGGGTCAGCGCCGACGGAGCGCCAGTGGCATTGCCGTTCGGCCGCGTGGAAGTGGAAGGCGGCCTCGACCTCGCCGGGCGCTGCGACCTGCTGCTGATTCCTGCCACCGGCGCGGACGTTGCCGCCACCCTCGCCGCCAACCAGGCGCTGCTCGACTGGCTGCGACATGCGCCTGCCAGCGTGGAACTGGGCAGCCTGTGCAGCAGCGCCTTCCTGCTGGCCGAGGCCGGCGTGCTGGACGAGCGCCGCGCCACCACGCACTGGGCGCTGGAAGCGGCCTTCCGCGAACGTTATCCGCAGGTGCGACTGGACATCGACGCCCTGTGCACCGACGACCGCGGCCGGCTCTGCTCCGGCGGTGCCCAGGCCGGGCTGGACCTGTGCCTGTACCTGATCGAGCGCCACGCCGGCGCGGCACTGGCGCGGCGCGCGGCGGCGACCCTGGTGTTCGAGCACGGGCGCGGCCGCCAGCGGCGCTTCACGCCCCTTCTGCCCGACCCGCTGCCGGCTGGCTCACCGCTGCAGCCGCTGCTGGCCTGGCTGGACGACAACTACGCGCAGCCCTTCGACCTCGCCTCGCTTGCGCAGCGCGTGCATTGCTCCACGCGCACGCTGTTGCGGCGCTTCCGCGAGCAGGTGGGCATGTCGCCGAACGACTACGTGCAGCGCCTGCGCATCGCGTCGGCGCAGGAGGCGCTGGGTGATCCGGGGCGGTCGCTGGAGCGCATCGCCAGCGACGTCGGCTATGCCGACCGGGCCAGCTTCGCGCGGCTGTTCAAGCAGGTATGCGGGGAGACGCCCGGGGCTTTCCGGCAGCGGCTGCTGGGGCGGCAGGCTTGAAGCCCGCAGGATGATGGGGTGGCTGTAGGAGCGAGCTTGCTCGCGAACCGTCCAACGCCAACGCCGCCGGGAAATCCGCTCGCGAGCAAGCTCGCTCCTACGAAGAGCCGTCGATCGACGGCTGAGTGGAAACGGGTATCGATGGGTATCGCTTCGCTCCACACCATCCTACGTGGAAGCAAACCGCGATACCGCGGTCGGTCAGTGGAACCACTCCATGGCCGTGCGCCACACGCAGACGCCGACGAAGTAGGCGGAGGCGGCGAACCACAGGCCGAGCAGCCAGGGTTGGTCCACGGGGTGCTGGAGGATCAGCAGCGCACTGCTGAGCATCCAGATGAAGGTCACGGCGATGTTCAGCGGCATGAACTGGCGCACCCGGAAGGGGTGCAGGAACTTCATGCGGGTCAGGGTCAGCGCGGCCAGCACCAGCACGGTGACGAAGCTCACCCAGGGGTGCAGGTCGAGCACGAAGAAGTACACCGCCACCACGTTCCACGCCGCCGGGAAGCCGACGAAGTAGTTGTCCTTGCTCTTCATGTTGACGTTGCAGAAGCAGAACAGCGAGGACACCAGGATCACCCCCACCGCCAGCAGCTCGGTATGCACCGGCAGCGGGATGTAGCGGTAGATGAAGATCGCCGGGATGAACACGTAGGTCAGGTAGTCGATCACCAGGTCCAGGGTCGAGCCATCGAAGTGCGGCAGCACCGCCTTGACGTCGAACTTGCGCGCCAGGGTGCCGTCCAGGCCGTCCACCAGCAGCGCCACGCCCAGCCACAGCAGGCAGGCCTGCGGCCTGTTGTCGACGAGCGCGAGCAGCGCCAGCAGCGCGAGGATGACACCACTGGAGGTCACCGCGTGGGCGCCCCAGGCCTTGGCTTTGCTGAGGTTCATTGGCGATAGGATCAGGTTCACGTCGGCTCTCTTCCTTTGGACGGCGATGCAGGGGAGCTCCCTGAAACGGTAGCTCATCCCTGACAGACCACAGCACATGGGAACACCGGGAAGGCGGCCGAGTTCAGCCGGTTTTCCCGCAGCGCGCCCTGCGGCGGTAGAGTCGGCAGCATACGCCGTCGAGGGCTGGACGTGCCATCGGGGGAGACGAGCGTGAAGCGGGACTCGTCGGAGGAAGAAGAGCGCCATCTCCGGTAGGAGCGAGCTTGCTCGCGACCGCAGCTCCCGGGCACACAGTCGCCAGGCGGTTCGCGAGCACGCTCGCTCCTACCAAGAGCCCTGCGTCAGTGCAGGATCTGACTGAGGAACAGCTTGGTGCGGTCCGACTGCGGGTTGTCGAAGAACTGATCCGGCGGCGCCTGTTCGACGATCTCGCCCTTGTCCATGAAGATCACCCGGTTCGCCACGGTGCGCGCAAAGCCCATCTCGTGGGTCACGCAGAGCATGGTCATGCCGCTCTGCGCCAGGCCGATCATGGTGTCGAGCACTTCCTTGACCATCTCCGGGTCGAGCGCCGAGGTGGGTTCGTCGAACAGCATGATCTTCGGCTTCATGCACAGCGCGCGGGCGATCGCCACGCGCTGCTGCTGGCCGCCGGAGAGCTGCCCGGGGAACTTGTTGGCCTGCTCCGGGATGCGCACGCGCTCCAGGTAATGCATGGCGATTTCCTCGGCCTGGCGCTTGGGCATCTTGCGCACCCACATGGGCGCCAGGATGCAGTTCTGCAGCACGGTCAGGTGCGGGAACAGGTTGAAGTGCTGGAACACCATGCCGACTTCGCTGCGGATCGCCTCGATCTGCTTGAGGTCGTTGGTCAGCTCGGTGCCGTCCACCACGATGCTGCCCTGCTGGTGTTCCTCCAGGCGGTTGATGCAGCGGATGGTGGTGGACTTGCCCGAGCCGGACGGCCCGCAGAGCACGATGCGCTCGCCCTGCTTGACCTCCAGGTTGATGTCCTTGAGCACGTGGAACTGGCCGTACCACTTGTTCACGCCCTTCATGGTGATCATCACGTGATCGCCGATGGCCGGCTGTGCGGTCTTGTTGGTGGCTTCAGACATGATGAATCGCTCCTAACGCTTGTGGCCCGTGTCCAGCTTGTGCTCCAGGTGCATGGAGTAGCGGGACATGCCGAAACAGAAGATCCAGTAGACGACCGCGGCGAACACATAGCCTTCGGTGGCCATGCCCAGCCAGGCCGGGTCCGCGGTGGCGCGCTTGATGCTGTTGAGGAAGTCGAACAGGCCGATGATGATCACCAGGCTCGTGTCCTTGAACAGCGCGATGAAGGTGTTGACGATGCCGGGGATGACCAGCTTGAGCGCCTGCGGCAGGATCACCAGGCCCATGGTCCGCCAGTAGCCCAGGCCCATGGCGGCCGCGGCCTCGTACTGGCCCTTGGGGATGGCCTGCATGCCGCCGCGCACCACCTCGGCGATGTAGGCGGCCTCGAACAGCACCACCATCACCATGGCCCGCAGCAGCTTGTCCAGGTTCATCCCCTCGGGCAGGAACAGCGGCAGCATCACCGAGGACATGAACAGCACGGTGATCAGCGGCACGCCGCGCCAGAACTCGATGGTGGTGACGCAGATGACCTTGATCGCCGGCATCTTCGAACGCCGCCCGAGCGCCAGCAGGATGCCCAGCGGCATCGCCCCGCAGATGCCGACCGCAGCGATCACCACGGTGAGCATCAGGCCGCCCCAGGCGCTGGTCGGCACGGTTTCCAGCCCCAGGAAGCCACCGTGCAGCAGCCAGTAGGCGATGATCGGCAGCGCCACCAGGAAGCCCAGGCCGTACTTCACCTTGTAGGCGAAGCGCTTGAGGAACAGCGGCGCCGCGCCGAACACCACGAACAGCACGGTGAGGTCCACGCGCCAGCGCAGCTCCTCGGGGTAGAAGCCGTACATGAACTGGCCGAAACGCGAGCCGATGAACACCCAGCAGGCGCCCTCGCGGGAGCAGTCGGCGCGGGTGCTGCCGGTCCAGTCGGCCTTGATGATCGCCCACTCCAGCAGCGGCGGCAGGATCAGGTAGACCAGGTAGAGGCCGACCAGCGTCAGCAGGGTATTGAACCAGCTGGAGAACAGGTTGGCGCGCAGCCAGGCGAGCACGCCCACGCTCATCGCGGGTGGCGGCAGGTCGGGCTTGAAGGTATGCGTCGTCATGGAATATCCCCTACCGCTCGACCAGCGCGATGTGCTTGTTGTACCAGTTCATCAGCAGCGAAATGCTGATGCTGATGGCCAGGTAGACGCTCATGGTGATGGCCATGGTTTCGATGGCCTGGCCGGTCTGGTTGAGCACCGTGCCGGCGAACAGCGAGACCATGTCCGGGTAGCCGATGGCGGCGGCCAGCGAGGAGTTCTTCGCCAGGTTCAGGTACTGGCTGGTCAGCGGCGGAATGATTACCCGCAGCGCCTGCGGAATGATCACCAGGCGCAGCGTCTGCCCGGGGCGCAGGCCCAGGGAGCCGGCGGCCTCGGTCTGGCCGTGGCTGACCGCCTGGATGCCCGCGCGCACCGTCTCGCCGATGAAGGCGGCGGTGTAGACCGACAGCGCGAGGATGATCGACACCAGCTCCGGGATCACCACCCAGCCGCCGCGGAAGTTGAAGCCCTGCAGCACCGGCACGTCCCAGTGGAACGGCGCACCGGCCACCAGCGACACCAGGCCCGGCAGCACGATCAAGAGCGCCAGCCCGCTGAGGAAGACCGGGAACGCCTTGCCGGTGGCATGACGGCGGGCCTTGGCCCACTTCCAGATCACCGCCCAGCCGACGAGGGCCAGGATCACCGCGACGATGAACGGGCCGAGGCCGTCGGCGGCGATCGGCGCGGGCATCTGCAGGCCGCGGTTGTTGACGAAGAACAGGTCGCCGAAGCTGATGCTCTGCCGCGGGTTCGGCAGCGGGCCGAGCACGGCGAAGTACCAGAAGAAGATCTGCAGCAGCGGCGGGATGTTGCGGAAGGTCTCGATGTACAGGGTCGCCAGCTTGCGGATCAGCCAGTTGGGCGACAGCCGCGCCACACCGAGGATGAAGCCCAGCAAGGTGGCGAAGAAGATCCCCACCACCGTGACCAGCAGCGTGTTCAGCAGGCCGACCAGGAACACCCGTCCGTAGGTGTCGCTTTCGCTGTAGTCGATCAGGTGCTGGGAGATGCCGAAGCCGGCGCTGTGGTCGAGGAAACCGAAACCGGACTGGATGCCGCGGTGGGCGAGGTTGGTCTGGGTGTTGTCGAAGAGGAACCAGCCGACCGCCACGACGGCGATGACGGCGATGATCTGGAATGCCCAGCCGCGCACGACGGGATCGTTGAGCGATACCCCCCGCGGGCGCTGGGCCTTGATGGAATTCTGCATGTAAGCCCTCTCGCAAGCCGCGCCGGGCGGGCACGGGCTACGCCCGCGACCGCCCGACAGGCTTCACGTCGTTCGAAACACTCCGGCGCCCACACTCCGGGCGCCGGAACGGGTCAGGTCAGCGCACCGGCGGTGCGTACTGCAGACCACCCTTGTTCCACTGGGCGTTGAGGCCACGCTTGATCTTCAGCTCGCTGCCGTCGCCGACGTTGCGGTCGAAGATCTCGCCGTAGTTACCCACTTGCTTGACGACCTGCACCGCCCAGTCCTTGGGCAGCTTGAGGTCCTTGCCGTAGTCGCCCTCGGCGCCGAGCAGGCGCGCGACGTCCGGGTTCTTGGTGCTCTTGGCCTGTTCCTCGACGTTCTTCGAGTTGATCCCCAGCTCCTCGGCGTTGACCATCGCGAACAGCGTCCAGCGGGCGATGTCGAACCACTCTTCGTCACCCTGGCGCACGGCCGGGCCGAGGGGTTCCTTGGAGATCACCTCCGGCAGCACCACGTAGTCGTCCGGCGCCGCCAGCTTGATGCGCTGGGCGTAGAGCTGCGACTGGTCGGAGGTCAGCACGTCGCAACGGCCGGACTCCAGCGACTTGGCGCTCTCGTCGGAGGTGTCGTAGGTGATGGGGGTGTACTTGAGGTTGTTGGAGCGGAAGTAGTCGGACAGGTTGAGCTCGGTGGTGGTGCCGGCCTGGATGCACACGGTGGCGCCGTCGAGTTCCTTGGCGCTGGAGACGCCGAGCTTCTTGTTCACCAGGAAGCCCTGGCCGTCGTAGTAGGTCACGCCGACGAAGTTCAGGCCCATCGCGCTGTCACGCGAGCTGGTCCAGGTGGTGTTGCGCGAGAGGATGTCGATCTCGCCGGACTGCAGCGCGGTGAAACGCTCCTTGGCGGTCAGCGGGCTGTACTTGACCTTGGTCGCGTCGCCGAACACGGCCGCCGCCACGGCGCGGCAGACGTCCACGTCGATGCCCTTGTACTGGCCCTTGGCATCGGCATACGAGAAGCCGGGAAGACCGTCACTGATACCGCACTGCACGTAGCCTTTCTTCTTCACTGCATCCAGGGTGGCACCGGCATGGGCGAGCCCACTGATGCCGAACACGGCGGCGGTGGTCAGCACTGCCAGGGTGGATTTCACCATCTTCATCGATCTTCTCCGTTGCTTTTTTAGTGTTTTGGAGTCCCGGTTCCACCGCCGTACCCTCGTGAGGCACCAGCAAGACAACAAACGGGATGGAGACCTGAAGGTGAGTCTAGACGGCCTGTGAAAAATCCTACGGACGCCGCGAACACACCTTCGAGCGCGCAGGTCATGCGCGCCGGAACGGGTCATCAAGGGATCATTGCGTGAAGGCGAAGGCCCGCCGCGCCGGCTGTTGACCGCAGCCAGCACGGCGGGCCCTGAAACAGCCCAAGACTTTCGCGGCGCCACTTCCAGTACAGCTTTCCGGATGGGGTCGGTAGAGTGTTACCGGAAAACGGGGCCGCACAGCCTACGGATGCGATAGCAAGGGGCGTACCAGCTCAGGAACGCTCTCACAATTTCGTGCAGTCAAGTCCCACAAGTTATGGCCATGCGACATCTTCTTGCATGCCCCACCTACCCGATCCCGCGCGCGGCGCCCCTTCCTAGAGCGCCCGCCCCATCCTGGAGCCTCCATGACCCAGCCCCTGATCCTCGAACCCAGCCAGCGCGTCGATTCCTGCGTCATTTGGTTGCACGGCCTGGGCGCCGACCGTTACGACTTCGAGCCGGTAGCACAGATGCTGCAACGCAGCTTCACCTCGACACGCTTCATCCTGCCCCAGGCGCCGACCCGCCCGGTCACCGTGTTCAACGGCATGCCCGCCCCCAGCTGGTACGACATCCGCGCCATGTCCCCGGCCCGCGCCATCGACGAAGACCAGCTCAACGCCTCGGCCGACAGCGTGATCGCCCTGATCCAGGCGCAGATCGACCAGGGCATCGAGGCCCGTCGCATCGTCCTCGCCGGCTTCTCCCAGGGCGGCGCGGTGGTGCTGCACACCGGCTACCTGCGCTGGGACGGCGAGCTGGGCGGGGTCATGGCCCTGTCCACCTATGGCCCGACATTCAGTGACGACATAACGTTGCCGGCTACAAAAAGACAACTGTCCGCGCTCTGCCTGCATGGCACTTTCGACGACGTCGTGACGCTGCCCATGGGCCGCGCCGCGTACGACTTCCTGCAGGCCAACGAGGTGCCCGCCCAGTGGCGCACCTACCCGATGAGCCATGAAGTGAGCAACGAGGAACTCGGCGATATCGGCGCCTGGCTGCGGGAGCGCCTGTGATCCCCTGACCCTGCGGAGAACAAGAAGAAGCATGAACGCCCCGATCAGCAGCCTGCGTGACGTCGAAGCCCTGGAACAGGTCCCGCTGCAGGACCGCGACCTGCCGCCCAACACCTATGAACTGCTGCGCCGCTCGGCCCGGCAGTACGGCCCCTCCACCGCGCTGAGCTTCCTGCTGCAGGGCTCGGCGGCGGAGGAGCCGCTCAAGGTCAGCTACGCGGAGCTGTTCGCCCGCGTCACCCAGTCCGCCAATGCCTTTCACCGCCTGGGCGTGCGGCCGGGCACCGCGGTGTCGTTCCTGCTTCCCAACCTGCCGCAGACCCACTACGTGATCTGGGGCGGCGAGGCGGCGGGGATCGTCAATGCGATCAACCCGCTGCTCGACCCCGAGCACATCGCCGAGCTGGTGCGCGCCGCCGATTCCCGCGTGCTGGTGACCCTGGCGCCCTTCCCCGGCACCGATCTCTGGGACAAGGTCGCCGGCCTGCGCGGGCAGTTGCCGGAACTGAACGCCATCGTCACGGTCGATATCGCCAACCTGCTGCCCGAGCCGCAACGCGCGGCGCTGAAGGCGGCCCGCGGCGCGCTGCCCGAGGGCGTGCTGGACTTCGACGCCCTGCTCGCCGAGTGCCCGGACGACCACCTGGAAAGCGGCCGGGTGATCGGCCCGGACGAAGTCGCCTCCTACTTCCACACCGGCGGCACCACCGGCACGCCCAAGCTCGCGCCGCACAGCCACTTCAACGAAGTGGCGATGGCCGAGATCATGGGCCTGAATGCCGACTACGACGGCCACGACGTGCTGCTCTGCGGTCTGCCGCTGTTCCACGTCAACGGCGTCATGGTGACCGGCCTTGCGCCCTTCATGCGCGGCGGCGAGGTGCTGCTGGCCGGCCCACAGGGCTATCGCAACCCCACCTTGATCCAGGATTTCTGGAAGCTGGTGGAACGCTACAAGGTCACCAGCTTCAGCGGCGTACCGACCATCTACGCCGCCCTGCTGCAGGTGCCCAGCGAGGGCCGCGACCTGTCCAGCCTGCGCTTCGCACTGTGCGGCGCAGCGCCCATGCCGGTGGAGCTGATCCGCCAGTTCGAGGCGAAGACGGGTCTGGCGGTCATCGAAGGCTACGGCATGACCGAAGGCACCTGCGGCACCAGCTGCAACCCGCGCGGCGGCGAACGCCGGCCCGGTTCCATCGGCCTGCGCCTGCCCTACTGCGAGGTGAAGTCGGTGATCCTCGACGGCAACGGCCAGTACCTGCGCGACGCCGCCGTGGACGAGATCGGCACCCTCTGCCTGCGCGGTCCCACCGTGTTCAAGGGCTACCTGCAGGCCAGCAAGAACAAGGACATCTGGATCGACGGCGACTGGTTCAACACCGGCGATCTGGGCCGCATCGATACCGATGGCTACATCTGGCTCACCGGGCGCAGCAAGGACCTGATCATCCGCGGCGGCCACAACATCGACCCGCAGATGATCGAGGAAGCCCTGCATCGCCACCCCGCCGTGGCCCTGGCGGCCGCCGTCGGCAAGCCGTGCCTGAAGGCCGGCGAGTTGCCGGTGGCCTACATCCAGCTCAAGCCGGGCATGCAGGCCAGCGAGGCGGAGCTGCTGGAGCACGCCGCCCGCCATGTGCCCGAACGCGCGGCGGTGCCCAAGGACGTCTGGCTGCTGGACGCCATCCCGGTCACCGCCGTGGGCAAGACCTTCAAGCCGGCGCTGCGCCTGGATGCCATTCGTCGTGTGTTCGAGGACGAGACCCGCCACCTGTCCCCGCCACCGCGCGTGGAGGTGGTGGCCGATGACCGCCATGGGCAGAAAGTCCGCCTCTTCGTCGGCGGCCTCGACCTAGACTCGCGCGCCGCATTGGCCGAGCGCCTGGGCGGTTACGCGGTGCACCTGGAACTGTTGGAACACTGATGAAACACCCGGCCGACCGCCGGTCGGCCGGGTCTGTATGCGAATTGCCAGTACTCAAATCTGACTAATACTGATGGCTCAATGTGCGAAGAGGACTACAGGGAGAGTCAGTCGTGCACATCATCAGCCGCCCCCCGAATTCCGCTGCGCCATGAAAGCCGCGCAGTGGAACGAGGACATCCGCCAGCTCCAGCACCTGCGTCTGTTCCAGAACGTGGCCGCGGCCAACCTGCAGCAGTTGCTCAAGGACTTTCGCGCCTGTGAACTCGAGCGCGGGGAAATCCTGCTGTCACCGTTCAACCGCAACCACTTCCTTTATATGGTCCTCTCCGGGCACCTGACGGTGTACCTGGGCTCGCTGGACAACCAGCCGGTCAGCACCTTGCATCCGGGCGATTGCGCCGGCGAAATCAGCTTCATCGACAGCGACCACCCTTCCGCCTACGTCGTCGCCAGCGAACCGACCACCGTGCTGCGCCTGCACCGCGAAGCGCTGATCGGCCTGTTCGAGCATTCCCCGCAGGTCATGCAGAACCTGCTTGCGGTGCTCTGCGAGCGGGTGCGCCAGGGCAACCGGATCATCCTCGACACCGAGCAGAACGCCAACATCGACACCCTCACCGGCCTCTTCAACCGGCGCTGGCTGGAGCACATCTACGACCGCGAGAGCACACGCTGCGCCTTCAACGAACAGCCGATGTGCATGCTCATGCTCGATGTCGACCACTTCAAGAACTACAACGACGAGCACGGCCACCTGGCCGGCGACTACGCCCTGTGCCTGGTCGCCCATACCCTGCGCAGCCAGCTGCGACCCAAGGACAGCATGGCGCGCTACGGCGGCGAGGAGTTCGTCATCCTCCTGCCGGAAATCGCCATCGACGAAGCCCGGCGCATCGGCAACCGCCTGCGCCAGAGCCTGGAACAGATCGCCTCCTTCTATTCGCCGGTGGGCGTGCTGCCCGGTGTCACCGTGTCCCTGGGGCTGGCCGAGATGGACATCCAGGAAAACCTGCCGAGCCTGATCCTGCGCGCCGACAGCGCCCTCTACCAGGCCAAGCAGAAGGGCCGCAACTGCCTCTGCGGCTGACGCCGCGGCCTTTGCTGCGCCCATCCGCCGTCGCTGCCGCCCCTGCAACCTGCCCGCCGCGCCGACATCCGCAATGCGCGTGCGCCCCGCGCCACGCGCGGATTACCCGTGGCATTTCGCCCTGCGGGCATCTTGCATTACACTGGCGGCCGTTCATTCCTTAACCAGTACGAGACCACCGTGCTCAAAGCACTCAAGAAAATCTTCAGCAAGGGCGATGGCGAACAGCCCGTCGCCACGCCGGCAGCCCCCGCTCCCGCTGCCTCCCAGCCCGCCCCGAGCGGCGAGAAGCGTCCGCGCAAACCGCGCAATCCGCGCCCCGACGGCGAAGCCGCGGAGAAGCCGGCCCGCGGTCCGAAGAGCGACAAACCCCGCGCCGAGCGTTCCGAGAAAGGCGAACGCGGCGAAAAACGCGAACAGGCTCCCCGGCACGAGCATGCCAAGGCCGAAGGCGCCGACAAGCCCCG
This sequence comes from Pseudomonas sp. NY15437, assembly GCF_048068435.1. Classification (NCBI taxonomy): domain Bacteria; kingdom Pseudomonadati; phylum Pseudomonadota; class Gammaproteobacteria; order Pseudomonadales; family Pseudomonadaceae; genus Pseudomonas; species Pseudomonas sp. NY15437. The sequence continues at coordinate 268,576 of NZ_JBLUQC010000005.1, read as the reverse complement.
CGAGCCGAAACCGCGCCGCGAGCGCAAGCCGCGCCCGCCGGTGGTGGACAACTGGAAGCAGGAAGACTTCGTGGTGGAACCGGCCGAAGGCAAGACGCGCTTCCACGACTTCAACCTCGACCCGCGCCTGATGCACGCCATCCATGACCTGGGCTTCCCCTACTGCACGCCGATCCAGGCGCAGGTGCTGGGCTTCACCCTGCGTGGCCAGGACGCCATCGGCCGCGCCCAGACCGGCACCGGCAAGACCGCCGCGTTCCTCATCTCGATCATCACCCAGCTGCTGCAGACCCCGCCGCCCAAAGAGCGCTACATGGGCGAGCCGCGTGCGCTGATCATCGCGCCGACCCGCGAGCTGGTGGTGCAGATCGCCAACGACGCCATCGGCCTGGCCAAGTACACCGGCCTGAACGTCATGAGCTTCGTCGGCGGCATGGACTTCGACAAGCAGCTCCGCACCCTGGAATCGCGCTTCTGCGACATCCTGGTCGCCACCCCGGGCCGCCTGCTGGATTTCAACCAGCGCGGCGAGGTGCACCTGGACATGGTCGAGGTGATGGTGCTGGACGAAGCCGACCGCATGCTCGACATGGGCTTCATCCCGCAGGTCCGCCAGATCATCCGCCAGACCCCGTACAAGGGCGAGCGCCAGACGCTGCTGTTCTCCGCCACCTTCACCGACGACGTGATGAACCTGGCCAAGCAGTGGACGGTCGACCCGGCCATCGTCGAGATCGAGCCGGAAAACGTCGCCAGCGATACCGTGGAGCAACACGTCTACGCCGTCGCCGGCAGCGACAAGTACAAGCTGCTGTACAACCTGATCGCGCAGAACGACTGGACCCGCGTCATGGTCTTCGCCAACCGCAAGGACGAAGTGCGCCGCATCGAAGAACGCCTGACCAAGGACGGCATCAGCGCCGCCCAGATGTCCGGCGACGTGCCGCAGCACAAGCGCATCAAGGTTCTGGAAGGCTTCCGTGAAGGCAAGATTCGCGTGCTGGTCGCCACCGACGTCGCCGGTCGCGGCATCCACGTCGACGGCATCAGCCACGTGATCAACTTCACCCTGCCCGAAGATCCGGACGACTACGTGCACCGCATCGGCCGTACCGGCCGCGCCGGCAGCACCGGCACCTCCATCAGCTTCGCCGGCGAAGACGATGCCTTCGCCCTGCCGCCGATCGAGGAACTGCTGGGCCGCAAGATCACCTGCGAGATGCCGCCCACCGAGTTGCTCAAGCCGGTCCCGCGCAAACACTGATCGCTGCTTGCACCAGAAAAAGGCGAAGCCACCCGGCTTCGCCTTTTTTGTTTCCAGCGGCGTTACTGCCGGTGACGCATCGCCCTTTCTAGAGCCGCCCGTTTCTCCCGCCGGACCCGCTGGGACGACCGTACGCTATTCCCCCGCAAACAATGGCAACGCGCCATTACCCGCGCAACAGGCCCGCCCCCGGCCCGTCATGATCAGATTTATTTACAGACGTAAAAAAATTCGCACGCTTCTTGCAAAGCACGCGAGAACAATTCCAAGACTCGTCGGAATCCTCCCATGCCCTTGCGCGCCAAACTTGCTCTGAGTTTCCTCTCGGTCGGCCTGATCCCCGTGCTGGTGATGGCCATCGTGGTCTATCTCCAGGCCAGCCGTGCTCTCGAAGAACAAAGCCTGAATGCCCTTGAGGCGGTCGCCAGCATCAAGCAGCGGCAGCTGATGGACGCCTGGAAGGCCCGCAACGACCAGCTCAGCAGCCTTGCCACCAACCTGGGCAGCAACTACGCCGGGCTGGACAGCGAGTCCCTGGTGACCACCGCCAACTACGACCGCCCGGTGTTCGAGAACTTCATCAAGACCTTCGGCTACCGCGAGCTGCGCCTGGTGGGCGGCGACGGCAAGGTGGTGTTCAGCCTCGGCCGCGGCGTGGATTACCAGCAGAACATCGGCGCGCCGGAGTGGCGCGACACCGCCTTCGGCCGGTTCGTCCGTGCCGCCCTGGACAGCGGCAAGGCCAGCATCAGCGACATCCAGCAGGCCCCCAACGACCAGCAGCCGGTGCAATGGCTGGCCGCGCCGATCAAGGACAACGGCAAGCTGCAGCTGCTACTGGTGCTCGAGTTGCCGTTGGCGGCGATCAACGAGGTGATGCAGAACCGCCAGGGGCTGGGCGACGCCGGCGAAACCTACCTGGTGGGCGGCGACGGCAGCCTGCGCTCGGATTCGGTGCGCTTCGCCGATCACCACGTGCGCCGCGACCAGGAAAGCCCCGCCGCACTTCCCGGCCAGGCCATCGCAAAAGCCCTGGCCGGCGAACAGGGCCGGCTCGCCGAGGCGGGCCTGAGCAACGAGCCGGCGCTGAAATCCTTCGTCCCGCTGAACCTGGACGGCCTGCACTGGGCACTGGTCGCGGAAATGGACCAGGCCCAGGCCTTCGCCCCGGTGCGCAAGCTGATGTGGCAGATCCTCGTGCTCGGCCTGCTCACCCTGGTGGGCGTCGCCGCCGGCACCTGGCTGGTCAGCCGCAGCGTGATGCGTCCGCTGGGCGGCGAGCCGGCCAGCATGGCCGCGCTGGCCCAGCGCCTGGCCAACGGCGAACTGCGCCTGGGCGACGACGCCAACGCCAGCAGCGGCCTGATGCAGGCCCTGCGCGAGATGACCGCCGCGTGGCGCCAGGTGGTCGAACGCCTGCGCCAGGCCAGCGAGGCCGTGGGGGACGCCAGCGGCGACATCCTCGACGCCGCCGGGCGCACCAGCCATCACCTTGACCAGCAGCAGGAAGCCCTGGAAATGGTGGTCAGCGCCGTCGACCAGATGGCCGCCACCGTGCAGGAAATCGCCGGCAGCGCCAGCCGCAGCGCGGACGGCAGCGCTGCCGCCCGCGAGGCCTTCACCGCCATGCAGAACACCCTGCAGCACATGATCGGCCGCCAGGACGAGTTGCTCAGCGGCCTGCGCCAGGCCGACGGCGTCGTGCAGACCCTGGCCGGCGAGAGCCAGCAGATCGGCTCGGTGCTGGACGTGATCCGCTCCATCGCCGAACAGACCAACCTGCTCGCCCTCAACGCCGCCATCGAGGCTGCCCGCGCCGGTGAAGCGGGTCGTGGTTTCGCCGTGGTCGCCGACGAGGTGCGCAGCCTCGCCCAGCGCACCCGCAGCGCCACCGACGAGATCGTCGCCATCGTCGGCAGCCTGGGCGATTCCTCCATCCAGGCGCAGTCGAGCATGAGCGGCGCCAGCGAACAGGCCCACACCCTGGAGCAGGACACCCAGGCCGTGCTGGAGGCCCTCGGCGCGCTGGACGACTCGCTGCAGGGCGTGCACGCCATGGCCTTCCAGATCGCCGCCGCCGCCGAACAGCAGGCCGCCACCACCCAGGAAGTGAACCAGCACATGCACCGCCTGAGCGACATGACCGTGGAGAACCGCAAGACCGCCGCGCACACCCGCGATTGCGGCGAGCACCTGCGCCGCGTGGCCGGTAGCCAGGAAGAACTGGTGGCGCAGTTCAAGCTGTAGGGCCAGCCCCCTGTAGGAGCGGGCCATGCCCGCGATCCGGCCGACAGGCCGGCGCTCATCGCAAGGCACCGCTGTCGCGGTGATCGCGGACAAGGTCCGCTCCTACATGGGATATCGTGCCGGCCCGCCCTCTCCCCCGCCCTCTCCCTGAAGGGAGAGGGAGCCATCCGAGCCGGCTGACGCCACAGTTTCAGCCGGCACCGGCCCAGTCCCCTCTCCCTTCAGGGAGAGGGGAAATAGCCAGTACGGGGTTTCAGATAAGCAGCTGCTCCCACCTGAAAAATCGAGCCGGAGCCCGCCCTCTCCCCCGCCCTCTCCCTGAAGGGAGAGGGAGCCATCCGAGCCGGCTGACGCCACAGTTTCAGCCGGCACCGGCCCAGTCCCCTCTCCCTTCAGGGAGAGGGGAGATAGCCAGTACGGGGTTTCAGATGAAGACAGTTGCTCCTACAAGACCGTAGCCACATGGACCGGAACAGCTTATCCGCCGATGGCCCCGCGGCGGATAACGCTGACGCGTTATGCGCCCTACGATCCTGTAGTCCGGCTTTTCGTAGGAGCGAGCTTGCTCGCGAACGCATGCTGCCGGTCGTTCCGGTGCCCAGCGGTTCGCGAGCAAGCTCGCTCCTACAAGAGCCTCTCCACCCGTCCACCTGCTCTTGCCGATCAAGACAAACGAGTCCAGAATGGAAAAATAAATCCACACCTGGAGTCTCGCCATGTCCGCCGCCACGCCTTTCACCCTCAACCAGGCCGACGCCGAACGCCTGCTCGAACAGGTCGACGTGCTCCAGGCGATGCGCGACATGTTCGCCGAGCTCGCCGGCGGCAGTGCCGTGCAGCCTGCGCAACAGCTGGTGGAATTCCCCAATGGCGGCGGCGACTTCATCAATTACCTGGGCGTACTGGCATCGCAGAAGGTCTACGGCGTGAAGACCTCGCCGTACATCGTGCGCCAGCCCAAGTCGCTGGTCACCGCGTGGAGCCTGCTGATGTCCATGGAGAGCGGCCAGCCGCTGCTGCTGTGCGACGCCGGCAGCCTGACCACCGCCCGCACCGCCGCGACCACCGCGTTGGCCGTGGACGAACTGGCCCCTGCGGACGCCAAGCGCCTGGCCATCGTCGGCAGCGGCCCGGTGGCCCGCGCGCACCTGCGCTACGCCGCCGGCCTGCGCGACTGGCAGAGCATCCGCGTGTACTCGCCGAACCTGAACGCCGGCGTCCTGGCCCAGTTCGGCGCCATCGACTCGCGCGCGGAACCGGCCGCCAGCGTCGAAGCCGCCGTGGCTGACGCCGACGTGGTGCTGCTGTGCACCTCTTCCGGCACCCCGGTGCTCGACCCGGCGATCCTGACCAAACCGGCGCTGATCACCTCCATCAGCACCAACGTCGCCCGCGCCCACGAAGTGCCGCCAGCGTCGCTGGCGCAGATGGACGTCTACTGCGACTACCGCGCCACCACCCCGGCCGCCGCCGGCGAAATGCGCCTGGCCCGCGAGGAGCACGGCTGGGACGGCGCCATCCGCGGCGACCTGCCGGAACTGGTCAGCGGCCGGGCGGCCAAGCCGGCGTACCAGCGTCACGCCTTCTTCCGCTCCATCGGCCTGGGCCTGGAAGACGTCGCCCTGGCCAATGCGCTCTACCATCTGCAACGCAAGACCGCCTGAGCCGGAGACGAACATGATCGAAGTCGACTACCTCATCATCGGCGGCGGCATCGCCGGCGCCTCCACCGGCTACTTCCTCTCCCGCCACGGCAAGGTCGCCGTGCTGGAGCGCGAATCCCACGCCGGCTACCACTCCACCGGCCGCTCGGCGGCGCTCTACACCGTCGCCTACGGCACGCCGCAGGTGCGCGCGCTGACCGCCGCCAGCCGCGACTTCTTCGATAACCCGCCCGAAGGCTTCGTCGAACATCCGATCCTCACCCCGCGCGGCGAGATGACCGTGGACTTCGAAGGCAATCCCGAGGAACTGAAGCGCCAATACGAAAGCGCACTGGCCAGCGTCCCGGAGATGCGCCTGCTGAGCGCCGACGAAGCCTGCGCCATCGTGCCGGTGCTGCGTCGCGACAAGGTCCACGGCGCGATGCTCGACCCCAGCGCCGCCGACATCGACACCGACGGCCTGCTGCAAGGCTACCTGCGCGGCATACGGCGCAACGGCGGCAGCGTGCAACTCGACAGCGAAGCCCTGGAAATCCGCCGCATCGACGGTGCCTGGGAGGTGCGCTGCGCGCAGCAGACCTACCGTGCGCCGGTGCTGGTCAATGCCGCTGGCGGCTGGTCCGACAAGATCGCCGAACTGGCCGGCGCCGCTCCCCTGGGCCTGGTGCCCAAGCGCCGCGCGGCCTTCCTGTTCAGCCCGCCGGAGGGTGTCGACAGCCACGCCTGGCCGGTGCTGGTGAGCCTGGACGAATCCTTCTACTTCAAGCCCGACGCCGGCATGCTGCTGGGCTCGCCGGCCAACGCCGACCCCGTGGAGCCCCACGACGTGCAGCCCGAAGAGCTGGACATCGCCCTGGGCATCTACCAGATCGAGGAGCACACCACCCTCAGCATCCGCCGCCCGAGCCACACCTGGGCGGGCTTGCGCTCGTTCTTCGCCGATGGCGACCTGGTCTCCGGCTACGACCCGGCCACGCCCGGCCTGTACTGGGTCGCAGGTCAAGGCGGCTACGGCATCCAGACCTCGGCGGCAATGGGCGAGGCCAGCGCCGCGCTGATCCGCCGCGAGGCCCTGCCCGAGCACCTGACCCGCCACGGCCTGACCGCCGAAATGCTGTCCCCGGCGCGCCTGCTGGTCGAGTGAGTCGCCGTTCGTGACAGCCCGCGGGCGCTTGCGGCACACTCGCCAGCGCCCGTCCCCACCGCCTTGAGAGCCTTGCCCATGACCGCCGCCGACCCACTGGACAACTACAAGGCCATCGCCGACGCCATCGCCGCGCTGTTCTTTCCCCATGCCGAAGTGGTCATCCACGACCTGCGCAACCAGCGCGTGGCGTATCTGGCGAACAACATCTCCAAGCGCGAGATCGGCGACGACTCGGCGCTGGAGGACATGCTCGAAGGCAGCCACGACGAGCGCAACATCGGCCCCTACGAGAAGCTCAACTGGGACGGCCAGAAGATCCGCTCCATCAGCACCGTGCTGCGCGACGCCACGGGCGAGCCGCTGGCGGTGCTGTGCATCAACCTCAACATCACCCTGTTCGAGACGGCCAAGGCGGCGCTGGACCTGTTTCTCTCCTCCAGCAAGGTCATCCCGCAGCCGGACGCGCTGTTCCGCGACGACTGGCAGGAACGCATCAACACCTTCCTGCACGGCTGGCTGCAGCAGCGCCAGCTGAGCCTCTCCACCCTCAGCCGCGACCACAAGCGCGAGCTGGTCCTGGCGCTGCATGCCGAGGGCGCGTTCAAGGGCAAGAGCGCGGCGAACTACGTGGCCAACGTGCTGAACATGGGCCGGGCGACGGTGTACAAGCACCTGAAGGAGTTGAAGGAGGAGGTTTGATGGCCCCTCTTTTCGCTCCGCTTGGATTTGCTCGCAACACGCGTCTTGCTTGCGTGTTTGTGCGCCGCTTGGGTGTACGCGCGGACTTTGTGTTTCGCCCCCTCGGGCGAGTCACTTTTCCAAACGCCGAAAAGTAACCAAAAGGCTTGCCCCTGCATCCGGGTCCCGCTTCGCGGGACTTCCCTCGCTCCATCGAAGTTTCAGGGGCACGCCACGACGGGCCATCCCTGGCCCATCGTGGCTCTCGCGACATCCATGTCGCTCAACCCCTGAAACTCCGATTCCGCTCGGCCTCCTGAAGGGGCGCTCCGGCGTGCGCGGAAGTTCCTCTGAAACCATCAAGGGCCAGCGCCGAAGATACGCTCCCGTAGGAGCGGACCTTGTCCGCGAAGGTTAACCGCTCCAGGACATTGCAGGATGAACACCTGTAGGAGCGAGCTTGCTCGCGAACTGCCCCAGTACCGACGTAGCCGACAGCACTGTTCGCGAGCAAGCTCGCTCCTACGAAGAGCCGAATCCCAATCCCCGGCTCTGGCTCTGCCTCGGTGAAGCTTCCAGAGAAACATCCGCGCACTCCGAATGCCCCGTTCAGGAGGCCGAGCGGAATCGGAGTTTCAGGGGTTGAGCGACATGGATGTCGCGAGAGCCACGATGGGCCAGGGACGGCCCGTCGTGGCGTGCCCCTGAAACTTCGATGGAGCGAGGGGAGTCCCGCGAAGCGGGACCCGGATGCCGGGGCAAGCCTTTTGGTTACTTTTCGGCGTCTGGAAAAGTGACTCGCCCGAGGGGGCGAAACACAGAGTCCGCGCAAACACCGAGGCGGCGAAATACTCCCAAAGCCAACGCAGCAAACCTGATATCCCCCAGCAAAAGAAGCGTCGGCCCTGCCGACGGATCGCGGGCATGGCCCGCTCCTACAGGGAGCCATTGGCGCGACGTCCCCCTCGGTCCTACGAAAAACAAAAGGCCGCCCGAAGGCGGCCTTTGCTACAGCTCGACGGAGGGATCAGTCCCCGTAGATATCACTCTTGAAGTACTTGCCTTCGATTTCCTTGTACTTGCCATTGGCCCGCAGCGCGTCGATGGCGGCGTTGAGCTGGCCGACCAGCTCGGTATTGCCCTTGCGCACCGCGATACCAGCGCCCTCGCCGAAGTATTTCGGGTCCTTGAACTCCGGCCCGATGAAGGCGAAGCCCTTGCCGCGCGGGGTGTCCAGGAAGCCGATCTGCAGCGGGATGGAGTCGGCGAAGGTGCCGTCCAGGCGGCCCGCCAGCAGGTCCAGGTAGATCTCGTCCTGGCTGGTGTAGCGCACCACGTTGGCGCCCGCCTTGCCCAGCACCTCGGTGGCGAAACGGTCGGCGGTGGAGCCGCGCTGCACGCCGATGTTCTTGCCCTTGAGCTGGCTGAACTGATCGTCCAGCTGCGCGCCTTCCTTCATCACCAGGCGGCCCGGGGTGAAGTAGTACTTGTGGGTGAAGTCCACCGAGTGCTTGCGCTCTTCGGTGATGGTGATGGAGGACAGCGCGGCGTCGATCTTGCGCACCTTCAGCGAGGGGATCAGGCCGTCGTATTCCTGCTCGACCCACTGGCACTTGCGCTTCATCTCTTCGCACAGCGCGTTGCCGATGTCGTAGTCGAAGCCGGCAATACCGCCTTCCGGGGTCTTGTAGGCGAAGGGTGGATAGGCCGCCTCGATGCCGATGCGCAGCGGCTTGTCGTCAGCGTGGGAGAAGGTGGCGAAAGCGGCCAGCATCAGGCCGCCCAGCAGGGCTTTGCGATTCATCGATGAACTCCGTTGTGTGGTCGCCGGGGTCGAGCGCCGGCCGTTACGTCTGGCAGTGAGTACGGCATGTCGGGGTTCGTCCAGGGGCGCGATGCATCAGCTCGCAGCGGCATTGCCTTGCCCTCACCCAGGCGAACGACTTCTTGTTCTGGTCAGTCCACGCGCACGCGCGCGTAAACTTAAAATCCAATCTGGACTAAAAAGTACACAACGTCAATCGTTCCCGATACGCCCTACGGGTTGCTCCGGTGCGGCATCCTGCGACCGCACGGCGCACTCTCCTTTGCGTGCGCGTCGCTACTCCTTCGGGGGAATGTCGTGCAGCGGGCAGCCGGCTTAGTCTGGAGGCGTTGCACTGCGATTCGAGGAGGATTCGAACGTTTCTTTCGCATGATCGACCACAGCTTCCACGGTTCCACCTTTGGCAAATGCCCGAAGCCCCTGCGATACGCTCATGTCGCCGGGGCTTTTTTATGGCTGCCTCTATGTAGGAGAAGCCCGCCATCGACCTGTAGGAGCGCGCCATGCGCGCGATCGCGGGCATGGCCCGCTCCTACAATTGCACCCGGAGATAGCCGTAGGGGATGTTCAGCACGCAAGGCACGCGGCGGGCATTGCCCGCCGAGGGAGGTCGGTTTCAGCCGCCGCTGAGGTTCATGAAGCGCAGCACCTGCACATCGCCGACGGTGAATTCGTGGCGCGCCGGCTTGCGCTGCAGGGCGCCGCGCAGGGCGTCGAGGATGGGTTCATCGTGCAGCGGATGGCGGCGCAGCAGGCCGCGCAGGTCCAGGGAATGTTCGTGGCCCAGGCACAGTAGCAGGCGGCCTTCCGCGGTCAGCCGCAGGCGATTGCAGGTGGCGCAGAAGTTGTGCGAGTGCGGCGAGATGAAGCCGATGCGCGTGCGCGGATGCTGCGCCAGACGTACATAGCGCGCCGGGCCGCCGCTGTGTTCGGCGCTGTCCAGCAGCTCGTGGTGCTCGGCGATCAGCGCGCGAACCTCGTCGCTGGAGCAGAAGCTTTCCTCACGCTCCCGGCCGACCTGGCCCAGGGGCATTTCCTCGATGAAGCTGATGTCCAACCCATGGGCGATGGCGTAATCCACCAGCGCCGGTACCTCGTCGGCGTTGCGGCCCTTCATCACCACGCAGTTCAGCTTGATGTGCTCGAAACCGGCGTGCCGGGCGGCGTCGATGCCGCGCAGCACCTGCTCCAGGCGTCCGGTACGGGTGATGGCGGCAAAGCGTTGCGCATCGAGGGTATCGAGGCTGATGTTCAGGCGCGCCAGGCCGGCCGCATGCAGGTCGCCGGCCAGCCGGGTGAGCTGCGAGCCGTTGCTGGTCATGCACAGTTCGCGCAGGCCGGGCAGCGCCACGAGGCGTTCGCAGAGGTGGACGATGCCGGGGCGCACCAGTGGCTCACCGCCGGTGAGGCGCAGCTTCTTCACGCCTCGTTCGACGAAGAGGCGCGCTACCCGTTCGATCTCTTCCAGGGTCAGCACCTGCTGACGCGGCAGGAAGCGCATGTTCTCCGCCATGCAGTAGACGCAGCGGAAGTCGCAGCGGTCGGTTACGGACAGGCGCAGGTAGTCGATCTTGCGGCCTTGGCCGTCGATCCATTCGGACATCTGATAGTGCTCCATGGCAGATCAGAGTTGGGCGATCCCTCTCCCTAACCCTCTCCCTGAAGGGAGAGGGGACTCGTTCGGTGCAGGATAAAACCCTGGTGTCAGCCGGCACGGGCAGCTCCCTCTCTCTTCTGGGAGAGGGGCTCTCGCTCTATTGCACCAGCGGGCTCTCCGCACCATCGAAGACGAAGCCATCGATCCGCGCCTCGCCGGCCAGCACGCTGATGTACTGGCTGACCGCACGCTGCAGCACCTGCGCGCGCAGGTAGGCGGCGATACGCGGATGCGCCTGGGCGAAGTCCAGCGGCTCGCCGCCCTCGCGCTCGATGAGTTCGACCACGTGCAGGCCGTAGCGACTTTCCAGCGGATGGCCGAGCAGGCCGGGGGGCTGTTGCAGCAGGCGTTTCTCGAACTCGGGGACGGTCTGCCCCGGCTCGATCCAGCCCAGTTCGCCGCCGTCGTCCTTGGACGGGCAGTCGGAGAAGCGCATGGCCTTCTCGGCGAAGCGCGCGGGGTGTTCGCGCAATTCGGCCAGCAGTTCTTCGGCCTGTTTGCGCGCCGATGCGCGGCCTTCCAGGTCGTCCGGTGCGCAGCCCAGCAACACGTGGCGCAGGCGCATGCGCCAGGGTGAAGCAAGGCGCGCGGGGTTCGCTTCGTACCATTGGCGGCAGCTGGCCTCGTCGGCTTCGGGGACGCCGACTTCACGGTCGATCAGGGCGCGGATGCGTGCTTCTTCCAGCGCCTCGCCCTCTTCCGCGTCGGCTGCAAGGCCCAGCGCGTCGGCGCGTTGCACCAGCAGCTGGCGTACCACCAGCGCGCGGCAGGCGGAGTACAGGGCTTCGGCGTGGCTGGCGGCCGGGTGGTACTGCAGCTCGCGGGCCAGTTCGTCCTCGACGATGGCGACGCCGTTGACGGAGATGGCGGGCAGATCGACGTGTTCGACCTTGGTTTCGTAGTGGGAGCAACTCATTTCGCTTACCTCCGGTAACCCTCTCCCCGGCCCTCTCCCTGAAGGGAGAGGGGGAAGAGCTTCAGGTGGGGCGGACGACGCGCGAGCGCCATCCGCCGCTTCATCACGCAGCGCGCCGCTTGGTGCGGACCACCTGGTAGCGGCGGCCGAAGTACCACACCGGGGCGCTGACGATGTGCACCAGGCGGGTGAAGGGGAACAGCACGAACAGCGTCAGGCCGAGGGTCACGTGCAGCTTGTAGACCAGCGAGACCGGCGCGATGGCTTCGGCGGCGGCGAGCGGCTGGAAGGTGACGATGGACTGCGCCCAGTTGGCCAGCATGACCATCACCGAGCCGTCCAGGTGATGGGTGGAGGCGACGATGGTGGACAGGCCGAGGATCAGCTGCGCATAGAGGACCAGCAGGATCATCAGGTCCGAGGCGTTGCCGGTGGCGCGCACGCGCGCATCGGTCAGGCGGCGCAGGATCAGGCCGGTGAGGCCGATGAAGCAGAGGATGCCGAAGAAGCCGCCGGAGACCATCGCCAAGAGTTGCTTCTGCTCGGTGCTGATCAGGTGCTCGTAGACCGCGTGCGGGGTCAGCAGGCCGACGAAGTGGCCGGCGAGGATGAACAGCACACCGATGTGGAACAGGTTGCTGTAGACCCGCATGCCCTTCTTGCTCAGCATCTGGCTGGAGCCGGCTTTCCAGGTGTATTGCGCGAGGTCGAAGCGCGCCCAGCTGCCGATCAGGCAGATGGCGAGCGCGACGTAGGGGTAGATCCCGAACGCTAGAAGATCGAGGGACATGATCAGACTCCTTCTCTGGCCGCCCGGTACTGCATTTGCGGCACCGGCTGGGCGACCCACTGCATGGGTTGTTCGGCGGCCGAGGAGATCCGCCGGGCGCTGGTGGACGGACAACCGACGGCGGGCTCGCTAAAGCTCACCGGGGTTTCCTCCCAGGCCTTGTCGATGGCTTCCAGACTGTCGTCGCGCACTTCCTGCTCGCGGTCGCGCTTGAGTGCGCCGAGGTCGGGCTGCTCGCCGGACAGCTCCAGCAGGCTGTTGAACACCGCCGCGTAGCTGCTGCCGCGCTCTTCCAGGCGCAGGGCGATCAGCGCGAGGATGTGGGCGACTTCGGCAAGGCCCGCGCGGGCCGACTCGGCGTCCTGCAGGGCGAGGAACTCCAGGTACAGCGGCAGGTAGTCCGGCAGCTCGTTGACGTCGATCACCAGGCCCGCCTGGGTGTATCGGTCCATCAGATCGACCATCGCCTGGCCACGGTCGCGGGATTCGCCGTGCACGTGTTCGAACAGCAGCAGCGAGACCGAGCGGCCACGCTCGAACAGGCCGTCGTAGCGGGCCTGCACGTCGAGGATGTCGCCCTGGCACAGTTCGTTGAGCAGCGCGGCAAGGCCGTCGCGCTGTCTTTCCGAGAGGTCGCCGGTGCGGATCAGGGCGTGCAGCGCCAGGCTTTCCTCGCGCAGTTCGATGCGCGGGTAGTCCAGCAGCAGCGCGCTGAGCTTGAGCAGTTGGCTATGACTCTCAAGGGAGATTCCCATCGCTGTCACTCCTGTATCTGCACGGTCTGGATGACGTTGCGCCGGTCCACGGCCTTGCCGCCGAACAGGTTCACGCCGGAGTTGCCGGAGCAACCGTTGCCGAAGCTGAAGCCGCACCCCGAACGCTCGGCAAAGGCATCCGACAGCGCCTCTTCACGGTGCGCGCTGGGGATGACGAAGCGGTCTTCGTAGTTGGCGATCGCCAGGTAGCGGTACATCTCCTCCACCTGGTTGACGGTCAGGCCGACCTTCGCCAGCACCTCCAGGTCCTGCTTGCCTTCCACGTGTTCGGCACGCTTGTAGGCGCGCATCGCCAGCAGGCGCTTGAGGGCCAGCAGCACCGGCGCGGTGTCACCTGCGGTGAGCAGGTTGGCCAGGTACTGCACGGGAATACGCAGGGAATCGACGTCCGGGATCACCCCGTCGCTGCCGATATGGCCTTCGGAGGCGGCGTTCTGGATCGGCGACAGCGGCGGCACGTACCAGACCATCGGCAGCGTGCGGTATTCCGGGTGCAGCGGCAGGGCCAGCTTCCAGTCCATGGCCAGCTTGTACACCGGTGACTTCTGCGCGGACTCGATGACGCTGTCCGGCACCCCATCCCTGCGGGCCTGCTCGATCACTTTCGGATCGAACGGGTCGAGGAAGATTTCCAGCTGCTTCTGGTACAGCTCGCGCTCGTTCTCGCAGGTGGCCACTTCATGGATGCGGTCGGCGTCGTACAGCAGCACGCCGAGGTAGCGGATGCGGCCCACGCAGGTTTCCGAGCAGACGGTGGGCTGGCCGGCCTCGATGCGCGGGTAGCAGAAGATGCACTTCTCGGATTTGCCGCTCTTCCAGTTGAAGTAGATCTTCTTGTACGGGCAGCCGCTGATGCACATGCGCCAGCCACGGCACTTGTCCTGGTCGATGAGGACGATGCCGTCTTCCTCGCGCTTGTAGATCGCACCGCTCGGGCACGAGGCCACGCACGCCGGGTTCAGGCAGTGCTCGCACAGGCGCGGCAGGTACATCATGAAAGTGTTTTCGTACTCGCCGTAGATGTCCGCCTGGACCTGGTCGAAGTTCTTGTCCTTGCGCCGCTTGGCGAACTCGGTGCCGAGGATCTCCTCCCAGTTGGGGCCCCACTCGATCTTCTGCATGCGCTGGCCGGAGACCAGCGAGCGCGGCCGGGCGACCGGCTGGTGCTGGGCCTTGGGCGCAGTGTGCAGGTGCTGGTAGTCGAAGTCGAAGGGCTCGTAGTAGTCATCGATTTCCGGCAGGTCCGGGTTGGCGAAGATGTTCGCCAGCACGCGGAACTTGCCGCCGATGCGCGGAACGATGGAGCCATCGGCGTTACGCTTCCAGCCGCCCTTCCACTTCTCCTGGTTCTCCCACTCTTTCGGGTAACCGATGCCAGGCTTGGTCTCGACGTTGTTGAACCAGGCGTACTCGACGCCTTCGCGGCTGGTCCAGACGTTCTTGCAGGTGATGGAGCAGGTATGGCAACCGATGCATTTGTCGAGGTTCAGCACCATGCCGACTTGCGAACGAATTTTCATGGCAGAACTCCTCAAATGTCCTGGGGCAGCGGTTGCGGCAGGGCGTCACCGCCCAGCCCGCCCTGCTCCGGCTCGTCGAGCCAGTCGACCTTGTTCATCTTGCGCACCACGACGAATTCGTCGCGGTTGCAGCCAACCGTGCCGTAATAGTTGAAGCCCCACGCCTGCTGGGCGTAGCCGCCGATCATGTGGGTGGGCTTCAGGACCACGCGGGTCACCGAGTTGTGGTGGCCGCCACGGGTGCCGGTGGTCTCGCTGCCGGGCAGGTTCACGATGCGTTCCTGGGCGTGGTACATCATCACCATGCCGTCCTTCACGCGCTGGCTGACCACCGCGCGGCAGGTGGCGGCGCCGTTGGCGTTGAAGACCTCGACCCAGTCGTTGTCCTCGATGCCGGCGCGTTTCGCGTCGTGCTCGCTCATCCAGATGATCGGGCCACCGCGCGACAGGGTGAGCATCAGCAGGTTGTCGCTGTAGGTGGAGTGGATGCCCCACTTCTGGTGCGGGGTGATCCAGTTCAGGGTGATCTCGGCGTGGCCGTTGGGCTTCTTGTTGAACAGCTTGTCGGTGCTGCGGGTGTTGACCGGCGGCCGGTAGCTGACGAAGCCCTCGCCGAAGGCCTGCATCCAGGGGTGATCCTGGTAGAACTGCTGGCGACCGGTGAGGGTGCGCCACGGGATCATCTCGTGGACGTTGGTGTAGCCGGCGTTGTAGCTCACGTGCTCATCTTCCAGGCCCGACCAGGTGGGGCTGGAGATGATCTTGCGCGGCTGCGCCTGGACGTCGCGGAAGCGGATCTTCTCTTCTTCCTTGGGCAGCGCCAGGTGGGTGTGGTCGCGGCCGGTGAACTTCGACAGCGCCTCCCACGCCTTCACCGCCACCTGGCCGTTGGTTTCCGGCGCCAGGGCGAGGATCACCTCGGCGGCGTCGATAGCGCTCTCGATGCGTGGACGACCTTCGCTGACACCCGGCTCGGTGACCTTGTGGTTCAGCTCGCCGAGCAGCTTGATTTCCTTGTCGGTGTTCCAGCCGATGCCCTTGCCGCCGTTGCCGAGCTTGTCCAGCAGCGGGCCGAGGGAGGTGAACTTCTTGTAGGTGTTCGGGTAGTCACGCTCGACCACGTGCAGGGTCGGCATGGTCTTGCCCGGCTGCGGTTCGCACTCGCCCTTCTTCCAGTCGCTGCCGCCGAAGGGTTGCGCGAGTTCGTTGGCGGTGTCGTGCAGCAGCGGCACGGTGACCAGGTCCTTCTCCACGCCCAGGTGGCCGACGGCAACCTGCGAGAACTTCCTGGCGATGGCCTTGTAGATCTCCCAGTCGCTCTTGGCTTCCCAGGCCGGGTCGGTGGCGGCCGACAGCGGGTGGATGAAGGGGTGCATGTCGGAGGTGTTGAGGTCGTCCTTCTCGTACCAGGTCGCGGTCGGCAGGACGATGTCCGAGTACATGCAGGTGGAGGACATGCGGAAGTCCAGGGTGGTGACCAGGTCCAGCTTGCCTTCGGCGCCGTCGTCAACCCAATCCACTTCGCCCGGGCAGGGGCCGCCGGCCTTGCCGAGGTCATCGTTCATCACGCCGTTCTTCGCGCCCAGCAGGTACTTGAGCATGTACTCGTGGCCCTTGCCCGAGGAGCCGAGCAGGTTGGAGCGCCAGATGAACATGTTGCGCGGGAAGTTCTGCGGATCGTCCGGCGCTTCGCTGGCGATACGCAGGTTGCCGGCCTTGAGTTCACGGACCACGTAGTCCTGCACCGGGAGGCCGGCGCGTTCGGCGTCGGCGGCGAGGCGCAGCGGGTTGCGGTTGAGCTGCGGGGCGGACGGCAGCCAGCCCATGCGCTCGGCGCGGATGTTGTAGTCCAGGGCGTGCTCGGGGAACTGCCGGGTGTCGGCCAGCGGCGAGAGGACTTCGTGCATGGAAATCTTCTCGTGGCGCCACTGCGAGCTGTGCAGGTAGAAGAAGCTGGTGCCGTTCATCTGCCGCGGCGGACGGCTCCAGTCGGTGCCGAAGGCCAGCGGGACCCAGCCGGTCTGCGGGCGGAGCTTTTCCTGGCCGACGTAGTGCGCCCAGCCGCCACCGCTCTGGCCGATGCAGCCGCACATCATCAGCATGTTGATGACCGCGCGGTAGTTCATGTCCATGTGGTACCAGTGGTTCATCGCGGCGCCGATGATGACCATGGCCTTGCCGCGGGTCTTGTCGGCGCTGTCGGCGAACTCGCGGGCCACCTGGATGGCGCGGGCCGCCGGTACGCCGGTGATGCGGGCCTGCCAGGCCGGAGTATAGGGCACGTCGGCGTCGGTGTAGGAGGCCGCGACGTTGCGGCCACCCAGGCCACGGTCGACGCTGTAGTTGGCCATCTGCAGGTCATACACGGTGGCCACGCGCAGGGTCTGGCCGTCGGCGCCGATCACTTCGCGGAAGGGCACGCGGCGCACCAGGACCTCGTCGTTGTCCACGCCCTTGAAGTGCGGGTGCTCCTGCCCGGCGAAGTACGGGAAGGCCACGTCACAGGCCTTTTCCGGGCCATCGATGAGGGTCAGCGCCAGGCGGGTTTCACGCTTCGCGCCGCCTTCGGTTTCCTCGATGTTCCACTTGCCCGACTCGCCCCAGCGGTAGCCGATGGCGCCGGTGGGCGAGACCAGCTCGCCGCTGAGTTCGTCCAGGGCGATGGTCTTCCACTCGGGGTTGTTGTCCTGGCCAAGATTGCCCGCCAGGTCCGCGGCGCGCAGGTAACGGGTCGGCTTGAGCACGCCGCCTTCGTGCGGTTCGAGCAGCACCAGCATCGGCATGTCGGTGTACTGGCGGCAGTAGTCGACGAAGTAGGCGCTGGGTTTCTCGAGGTGGAATTCCTTGAGGATGACGTGCCCGAAGGCCATGCCCAGCGCGGCGTCGGTGCCCTGCTTGGGGTTGAGCCAGAGGTCGGTGAGCTTGGCCACTTCGGAGTAGTCCGGGGTGACGGCCACGGTCTTGGTGCCCTTGTAGCGGACTTCGGTGAAGAAGTGCGCGTCGGGGGTACGGGTCTGCGGGACGTTGGAGCCCCAGGCGATGATGTAGCTGGAGTTGTACCAGTCGGCCGATTCCGGCACGTCGGTCTGCTCGCCCCAGATTTGCGGGCTGGCGGGCGGCAGGTCGCAGTACCAGTCGTAGAAGGACAGGCACACGCCGCCGATCAGCGACAGGTAACGGGCGCCGGCGGCGTAGCTGACCATGGACATGGCCGGGATCGGCGAGAAGCCGATGATGCGATCCGGGCCATAGGTCTTGGCGGTGTAGACGTTGGCGGCGGCTATTATCTCGGTGACTTCGTTCCAGCTGGAGCGGATGAAGCCGCCCAGGCCGCGCTCGCTCTTGTAGCTCTTCGCCTTGGCCTTGTCCTCGACGATGCTGGCCCAGGCGTCCACCGGGTCGTTGTGGGCGGCGCGCGCTTCACGCCAGAGCTTGAGCAGCGGCTTGCGCACCTTGGGGTACTTCAGGCGGTTGGCGCTGTACATGTACCAGGAGTAGCTGGCACCACGGGGGCAGCCGCGCGGCTCGTGATTGGGCAGGTCCGGGCGGGTCCGCGGGTAGTCGGTCTGCTGAGTTTCCCAGGTGATCAGGCCATTCTTCACGTAGATCTTCCAGGAGCACGAACCGGTGCAGTTCACCCCGTGGGTGGAGCGCACGATCTTGTCGTGCTGCCAGCGTTGGCGGTAACTGTTTTCCCAGGCACGGCTTTCGTTGGTGACTTCGCCATGACCCTCGGCGAACTCACCCTGCTTCTTCTTGAAGAATTGCAGGCGGTCGAGCAGGTAACTCATCGGTATCTCCTCACCCGGTCTGCGCCGGGCGTTCAAACGCTAATCAAGCTCGCGAAACGGTGGCGGACGCAGGCGCACCCGCCACGGCAATCAACAGGGGCTTTCCGCGCCCTTGCGCGCGTACCACCACCAGGTGGCGAGGATGCAGCTCAGGTAGTACGCGACGAACACGTAGAGGGCGCCTTCGGCGCTGCCGGTCATCTGCAGCGAGGTGCCGAAGGCCTTGGGAATGAAGAAGCCGCCGAAGGCACCGATGGCGGCCGAGAAGCCGATCACCGCGGCCGATTCCATGCTGGCGTTGCGGGTTGCCTGGGCTTCGCTGAAGCCGCCCTGTTTCAGGCGTGCGCTCCACTCGTTGCGGAAGATCACCGGGATCATGCGGAAGGTGCTGCCGTTGCCGATGCCGGCGAAGAAGAACAGCGCGATGAACGAACCGAGGAAGCCGAAGAAGCTGCCCGCGCCATTGGCGCCCGGCAGGAAGCTGATCACCGCGAACACGCCAGCGATCATCGCCGCGTAGTTCCACAGGGTGATGCGCGCGCCGCCGAACTTGTCCGCCAGCCAGCCGCCCAGCGGCCGGCTCAGAGCACCCACCAGCGGGCCGAGGAAGGCGTACTGCAGCGGGTTGATGTCCGGGAACTGGGTCTTGCTGAGCATGGCGAAGCCGGCGGAGAAGCCGATGAACGAGCCGAAGGTGGCCACGTACAGCCAGCACATCAGCCAGTTGTGCTTGCGCTTGAAGATCACCGACTGCTCGCGGAACGAGGCCTTGGCGTCGGCGATGTCGTTCATGCCAAACCAGGCGGCAATGGCCACCACGGCGATGAAGGGCACCCAGATCCAGCCGGCGTTCTGCAGCCACAGGCGGCCGCCGTCGGACAGCTGCTGCGGCTCGCCGCCGAAGGCGCCGAACAGGCCGCCGGCCACGGCCAGCGGTACGGCGAACTGCATCACCGAGACGCCCAGGTTACCCAGGCCTGCGTTCAGGCCCAGGGCAGTGCCCTGCTGGTTCTTGGGATAGAAGAAGCTGATATTGGACATGCTGGAGGCGAAGTTGCCGCCGCCGAAGCCGCACAGCAGCGCGATCGTCGCGAACACCCAGTATGGAGTGGTCGGGTCCTGCACGGCGAAGCCCAGCCAGAGGCAGGGAATCAGCAGCGAGGCGGTGGACAGCGCGGTCCAGCGACGACCGCCGAACACCGGCACCATGAACGAGTAGAACACCCGCAGGGTGGCGCCCGAGATCGACGGCAGCGCGGCGAGCAGGAACAGCTGGTCGTTGCTGAAGCTGAAGCCAGCGGCGTTCAGGCGCACAGTGACGGTGCTCCAGATCATCCACACGGAGAACGCCAGCAGCAGCGCCGGGATGGAAATCCACAGGTTGCGCGCGGCGATGCGCTTGCCGCTGTGCGCCCAGAACTCGGGGTCCTCGGGGCGCCAGTCGATCAGCAGCGGACCGCTGGCGGCTTTGAGTTGGGTGTTGATCATGCCCATGACGGCACTACCTCAGGATTTGGAAGGAAGGGAAGCGGCGTCGACGTCGGCCGCGCGGGCCTGGCCGTCGAGGCGTTGCTGCTGCTTGATCGCGTAGTGCATCCAGACCATGCAGACCACGGTCAGGCCGAACAGCAACATGAAGCAGGAGGAGCGCACGCCGATGTGGTCGGCGGCGTAGCCGAACAGGATCGGCAGGCAGAAGCCGCCGAGGCCGCCGATGACCCCGACCATGCCGCCGACGGTGCCCATGTTCTGCGGGTAGTAGTCGTGGATGATCCGGTACACGCTGGCCTTGCCGAAGCCCTGGGCGATGCCGACGACGAACACCAGGAAGGTGAACAGCCAGACGTTCAGGCCGACGCTCAGGCTCACGTCGCCCTTGATGCCGTGGATGGTCATGGTGGTCGGCGGGTAGGACAGGAAGAACAGGCACACCAGGCAGATCCAGAACACGCCCCAGTTCACCGAGCGGGCGCCGTAGTGGTCGCTGAACCAGCCGCCCAGGGCGCGGATCAGCCCCGACGGCAGGGTGAACAGCATGGTGATGAAGGACGCGGTGCGCAGGTCCAGGCCGAACTCGGCGATGTAGTACTTGGGCAGCCACAGGGCCAGGGCGACGAAGCCGCCGAAGACGAAGAAGTAGTACAGGCCGAAGCGCCACACGCGCAGTTCGCCCAGCGGCGCCAGCTGCTTGGCCAGGGTCGGCCGCGGACGGCTCGGGTCTGCCTCGCCGCCCTGGGCGTGGGCCGGGTCCGTCCAGGTGCAGAACCAGAACAGCAGCGCGGTCACCAGCATGGCCACCGAGTAGATCTGCGGGACCATGCGCCAGCCGAAGGCGACCACGATCATCGGCGCCACCAGGTTGGTGATCGCCGCGCCCGCGTTACCGGCGCCGAAGATGCCCATGGCGGTGCCCTGGCGCTCCTTCTCGAACCACGAGGAGGTGTAGGCGATGCCCACGGCGAAGGAGCCGCCGGCGAGGCCGACGAACAGCCCGAGCACCAGGTAGTGCCAGTACAGTGTGGCGAAGGCCAGGCCGTAGATCGGGATGGCCACCAGCAGCATGTGGATGAAGAACACGATGCGGCCGCCGAAGCGGTCGGTGATCAGCCCCAGCGGCAGGCGCACCAGCGAACCGGTAAGAATCGGCAGCGCCACCATCAGGCCGAACTGCGCCTCGGACAGGCCCAGCTCCTCCTTGATGCGGATGCCGATGATCGAAAACATCGTCCAGACCGCGAAGTTCACGGCGAACGCCAGTGTGCTCATGCCGAGCACGGAGTACTGTTTCTGACGGTGGGACAACATGGCTACGCTCACTTCCTGACCAGCCTTTGCTCGCACGGTAGGTAAGGACAGGGCGCCTTCTGTTGATCGCCATCAATGAGCCAACGGGCGATTCATGAGCAGATGCGCGCCGCTACCTCCTCGGAGGTATCACCGAAACAGATTCTTAACTAATTGTTATTAAAGGCATTTTTTATGAAGACGGCGCACTCTTCCGAGCCTTCCGCCAGCGACCGACTCTTTGTGGGTAGTCCCCCCGCCGCACGCCCTGCCCTGCGCAAATCCCTCGTCGTGCGCTTTGGCTGCTACCTCACCCTGCTGGTGTCGCTGGCCCTGGCCGGGATGTTCAGCGCCCTGCTGTTCGCCGACTATTCGCACCAGGACGCGGCGGTGATCAACCAGGCCGGCTCGCTGCGCATGCTCACCTATCGCCTGGCGCTGGACCCCTCGACCATCAACCGCCAGGCTCTGCAAGCGACCCTCGCCGCGCGCCTGGACAACGACGAAATCACCCGCCTGCTGCGCCGCGCCGACGCCGACGCGCCGATCCGCCAGCAGCACGCACAACTGCGCAGGGAACTGCAGAACCTCGACCTCTCCCAGGCCCCGGCTCTGGCCACCCTGGACACCTTCGTCGGACACATCGACGGCTTCGTCGGCACCCTGCAGCGCAACGCCGAATACCGCTCGCAGATGCTCAGCACGGTGCAGGGCCTGTGCCTGTTCCTCAGCCTGCTGGTGGTGTTCATCAGCCTCTACGACCTCAGCTACCACGTGGTCGGCCCGCTGCGGGAATTGACCGGCACCGCCCGCCGCCTGGGCGAAGGCGACCTCGACGCGCGGGTCAGCAGCAGCGGCGAAGACGAGCTGAGCCAGCTGGGCGAGCGCTTCAACCAGATGGCCGCGGAGCTGCAGGCCAGCTACCGCGAACTGGAAGCACGGGTGGAGGACAAGACCCGCGACCTCTCCAACAGCCACCAGCGCCTGGAACTGCTCTACGACAGCGCCCGCCGCCTCGGCCAGGACCCGTACGACGAACGCTCTCTGCAACCTTTACTGAACCAGCTCGAACGGGTGCTGCAGGCCGGCAAGGTGACGCTGTGCCTGAACAAGGACGGCGTGGAGCGCGCCTACTCCTCGCTGACCACCGACGGCCTCAGCGGCAGCTTCTGTCGGCAGGGCAATTGCGGCGAATGCCGCGCCCAGGCCGAGAACTGCAACAACCCGATCCGCGGCATCAACCCGCTGCTGATGCAGCCGCTGGCCATCGGCGAGCACCGCTTCGGCGAGCTGTTCATCGAGACCACCGACGGCCACCTGGAAGACTGGCAGCAACAGTTCGTCGAAGGCTTCTGCGACAACATCGCGCGCAGCTTCGCCCTCTCCCTGCAGCAGGAGCAGGAAAACCGCCTGGCGCTGTTCGCCGAGCGCAGCACCATCGCCCGCGAGCTGCATGATTCGCTGGCGCAGTCGCTGTCGTACCTGAAGATCCAGGTCAGCCGCCTGGCAACCCTGCTCAAGCGTGACGTGCCCGCCGAAAAGATCGACGAGACCCTCGACGAACTGCGCGAGGGGCTCAACAGCGCCTACCGCCAATTGCGCGAACTGCTCACCACCTTCCGCCTGAGCCTGGAGCAATCCAGCCTGGAAGCGGCGCTGGTGAATACCGTGGAAGAGTTCGGCGAACGCGGCGACCTGTCCATCGAACTGGACAACCGCCTGGCGCATATCCCGCTCAACCCCAACGAGGAAATCCACATCCTGCAGATCGTCCGCGAGGCGCTCTCCAACGTGGTGCGCCACGCCCGGGCGCACCACGCCAGGGTCACCCTGTTCGAGGATGCGCAGGAACAGGTGTGCATCACCGTGGACGATGATGGGGTCGGCTTTGACCCAGCGCAGAGTCGCAATGGCCACTATGGGCTTAGCATCATGCGGGAGCGCAGCCAGACCCTGGACGCCACCTTCCACATCGCCCCGCGCCAACCGCAGGGCACCCGCGTCAGCGTGCGCTTCACCCACAAACCCCTGTCGCAACGCCCGGAGACCCATCCATGACGGCCACCCCCACCGATGACCGCGCGCGCATCCTGCTCGTCGACGACCACCCGATGATGCGCAAGGGCGTGGTGCAGCTGCTGGAATTCGAGGACGACCTGGAAGTGGTGGGCGAAGCCGGCAGCGGCGAGGAAGCACTGCGCCTGGCGGCGGAGCTGGAGCCGGACATGATCCTCCTCGACCTGAACATGAAGGGCATGACCGGCCTCGACACCCTGCGCGCCATGCGCGAGAACGGCGAGGACGCGCGCATCGTGGTGTTCACCGTCTCCGACGACCGCAACGACGTGATCTACGTGCTGCGCGCCGGCGCCGACGGTTATCTGCTCAAGGACATGGAGCCCGAGCGCCTGCTGGAACACATCCGCCAGGCCGCCACCGGCCAGCTCACCATCAGCCCGCAGTTGACCCAGGTGCTGGCCCAGGCGCTGCGCGGCGACGACCGCCCCAAGGGTATCGAGGAGCTGACCGACCGCGAGCGGCAGATCCTCCGCCAACTCGCCCACGGCTACAGCAACAAGATGATCGCGCGCAAACTCGACATCACCGAAGGCACCGTGAAGGTCCACGTCAAGCGCGTCCTGCACAAGCTGGGCATGCGCTCGCGCGTCGAAGCGGCGGTGTGGGCGGTGGAGAACCACCTGGTCTGACCGCCACGCTCCTCGGCGTACCCCCGCGAACCTGAATGCGCCCTCCGTTGTAGGAGCGGGCCATGCCCGCGACCACGGACAAGGCGCGCGTCCACAATCCCGCTCCGGGCCGCCATGGCAGCGGGCACCCTCTGTGGCATTCGCTGCGGCGATTCTGCTGCTCCCGGCCACATCTGTGCCTAGCCCAACGCCGGCCCTGCCGGCGCATCGCGGGCAGGGCCCGCTCCTACACGAACTCCCAGCCCCCGCGGCGAAGGGAGAAGATGCGCAAGGCGCCTAACGCCACAGGCGTTATCCGCCAACTACCTGCGACGGCGGATACAGCGTTCTGCTTTATTCGCCCTCCCCAAACAGGAAGTCGCCCCATCAACTTGATTCAGATCATGTCGCGCCAAGCCATCGCAGCAGGACACTGCGGGACTCGCCCAGGAGGTCCCCATGCCGTCCTCGCTATCCCTGCCCCTTGTGTACTCCTGTTCCGGCTGCTCCAACCTCGCGCAGCTGGCCAACGACCTCGCCCTGCGCCTGGACCGTGACGGCCTGGCGGAGATGTCCTGCATCGCGGGAGTCGGCGGCGACGTGCCGGCGCTGGTGAAGACGGCCTGTTCAGGCCGCACGATCGTCGCCGTGGACGGCTGCCACCTGCACTGCGTGCAGCACTGCCTGGCGCGCCACGGCGTGAAGGCCGAGCACGAAATCACGCTGACCGAATACGGCCTGAAGAAACGCTACGGCCAGGATGCGCGCGCAGAGGACTTCGAGATGCTCTACGAGGAGTTGCGGTTCCTGCTCCGCGCCCCACGCTGAGCCTGGGCAGCCCGGCACGCCGCAAGGGCAACCGGCGGGCGCAGGCGCTGGCGATACCCCGGCTGTTTGGACGCGGTTATCGATGGGTATCGCTTCGCTCCACGTCATCCTACCGGGAGCGGTTCCGGTCTGCGCCTCAGGCGCCGAGTTCGCTGAACGACAGGAAGGGCAGCAGCTCCCCCGCGCACAGCGTGCGCCCGGCCTCCACCACCGCCAGGCCATCGGCCCAGCTCGCCGCGCGCAGCATGGCCGAGCCCTGCTGCGGATGCAGGCGGACGCGCGCGACGCCGCTGCTGTCCAGCTCCAGGCGCGCGCGCA
Organism: Pseudomonas sp. NY15437; assembly: GCF_048068435.1. Classification (NCBI taxonomy): domain Bacteria; kingdom Pseudomonadati; phylum Pseudomonadota; class Gammaproteobacteria; order Pseudomonadales; family Pseudomonadaceae; genus Pseudomonas; species Pseudomonas sp. NY15437. The sequence continues at coordinate 243,684 of NZ_JBLUQC010000005.1, read as the reverse complement.
GGTACTGGCGTCGCGAGTTGGCCGCGGGCCAGTCGAACCCCGCCGGCAAGGTGATCGGCAGCGTCTCGGCCCAGCGGCGCCCCTGGGCACGCCAGAGGAACGGCCGCGCCACCACCAGGGCGGTGACCAGCGCGGCGGCCGGGTTGCCCGGCAGGCCGATCCACGGCTTGCCGGCGATGCTGCCGAACGCCAGCGGCTTGCCTGGCTGCATCTTCAGCTTCCACAGGTGCAGCTCGCCCAGCTCGCGGATCGCCTGCTTGAGGTAATCGCGCTCGCCCACCGACACCCCGCCGCTGGTGATCAGCACATCCCATTCGGAGGCGGCGAGGCTCAGCGCATCGCGGCTGGCCGCCAGGGTATCGGCGAGCACGCCGTAGTCGTGCACCTCCATGCCCCAGCCGCGTAGCAGCGCACCGATGCTGAAGCGGTTGGCGTTGTAGATCTGCCCCGGCGCCAGCGGCTCGCCGGGCTCGCGCAGCTCATCGCCGCTGCTCAGCAGGCAGACCCGCAGTGGGCGGTGCACGCTGACGCGGTCCAGGCCCACACTGGCCAGCAGGCCAAGGTCCTGGGCACGCAGCTTCTGCCCGGCGCTGAGCAAGGCATCGCCAACGCACAGTTCTTCACCGCGTCGACGCACGTGGTTGCCAGGGGCGACCGCGGGCGCCTGCAGCCAGTCGCCCTCGGCATCGCAGTCTTCCTGGGCGACCACGCTATCGGCTCCCGGCGGCAACGGCGCGCCGGTAAAGATGCGCACAGCCTCGCCGGGCCTGAGTTCGACGTCAGCGGCATCACCGGCGGCAACGCAGCCGGTGATCTTCAGCCGCCCGCTATCCGCGCTGCGCAGGGCGTACCCGTCCATCGCGCTGTTGTCCCACAGCGGCAGGTCGATGGGCGACTGCACGTCCTCGGCGAGAACAAGGCCCAGGGCATCTTCCAGGTCGACGCGCACGCTCGGCGGCGCCTTGGGAACGAAGGCCATCAGCGCGGCGATGGCCTCGTCCACCGGGCGCAGGCCGCTGCTGGAACAGCCGCAGCCGCTCATGAGCGGGTACCGCAGGCCAGCACCGGGCGCTCGGGCAGGCGCTTGAGATGGGGGACGAAATTGCAGGGCCTGGTGCGGCTGTCGAGCTGCGCCAGGAGGATCTTTTCCCAGGCCGTCAGACAGGCGCCGGTGGAGCCGGGCAGGCAGCAGACCAGCGTGCCGTTGGTGATGCCGGCGATGGCGCGGGACTGGATGGTGGAGGTGCCGATTTCCTCGCGGGAAATCTGCCGGAACAACTCGCCGAAACCGTCCACGGTGCGCTCCAGCAAGGGAGCGACCGCCTGCGGAGTGTTGTCGCGGGCGGTGAAGCCGGTGCCACCGGTGATCAGTCCGACCTGGACCTTGGGGTCGGCGATCCAGGCCGAGATCACGGCGCGGATCTGGTAGATGTCGTCGATCACCAGTTGGCGTTCGGCGAGAGCGTGACCGGCGCGTTGCAGCGCGGTCACCAGGGCCTGGCCGGAGGTATCGTTGTGCAGGCTGCGGGTATCGCTGACGGTGAGGACAGCGATCTCCAGCGGCTGGAATTCCGGGGTGCTGAGATGGCTCATGAGAGGGCTCTCCGATGCGGAGCAAAAGGGCTGGCGCCAGCCTGCACCGCTTCCCCTCCAGCGCCCATTCCTCCGAGGAGGTACTGCCCCGGCGCGTGCGGGGCAGTACCGCCCGTCAGCGCGCTACAGGTGCTTGATCTTCTCCAGTTCCTCGGCGCTGTAGTTCTGCTCCGTGGACTTGGTCAGGTCGGTGAGGATGTTGGCGCGCAGCACGCCAGCCTGGTCCAGGGCCCAGAGCGCGGTGCCGTTGCTGAAACGTTCGGCGGCGGCGCGGGCCACTTCACCATCCTTCTGCGCCAGAGCCTTGAGCATCTCGTCCTGGGCTGGCTGCGCGGCGCGCAGGCTGCCTTCCAGGCGGTCACGCCAGCCGTGCAGCAGTGGCATGTACTGCTTGTCATTGGCGTGGGCCAGGGACGTGAGGCTGCGGAAGGTCCACCAGGCGGAGTGCTCGTCGAAATCGTCGCTGCCCTGCTGGAACACCCGCGGCGTGCTGCGCAGGCTTTCCAGGTAGTAGGGCAGCAGCAGGCCGTCGCGCACGTTGCCCAGGGATTGCCAGGACAGCACCTGCAAGCCCTTGGGCATCTGCGGGCGGACCTGCAGGATGTGCGCCTCGACGTTGCGCTCCATGGCGATCGGCCGCTGCTTCTGGTCACCGGCGGGCTTCTTGCCGTCCAGCGGGGTGCCGGCGTAGTTGTCGATGCGCAGGATGGCCGCTACCTGCTCGACGCTGATGGGCTTCTCCGGCTTGGTATAGAAGGGATACTGCTGCTGGCGGATGTCCTGTTTGCGGCCCGGCTCCAGCTTGCTCTGCACCAGCCATTCGCGGTCGACGTTGTAGGCGTCGCCGACGATGCCGAAGGCCTTGGCGAAGTTGAATTTCGCCGGGTCGACCTTGTCCAGCAACTGGTGCTTCTGGGCGAACTCGGCGATACCGGCGCTGCTCAGCACATTGGCCTTGTCGTTGAGGTCGGCGTCGTGCACGCGCATGCCGTTGGCCATCACCACATAGCCGTCGTCCGGCACGCGCACGGCGATCCAGTGGTGCCCGGAGCCGATCTCGAACAGCCAGGCCTCCTTGTCGTCGGCGATCTGGATGCCGTTGGTTTCCCCGGCGCCGAGGGTCTCCACGTACTTGCCCAGCAGTTCCACGCCTTCGCGGGCGGTCTTCGCCTGGGGCAGGATCAGGTCCGGCAGGATGGCCTCGATCACGCCGCCCTCGTCGGCCACCAGCGGGTCGGCCTTGGCCGCCTTGTCATTGGGCTCGGTGCTGTTGGTGGCGGAGAGGATCACCCCGGCCTCGTTGGCGCCGAACTCGCTCCACGGGCCGAGCGCGCCGCGCTGGTCGCCGTTCCAGTCACGCATGGCGGTGTAGCGCATCCCGGCCTTGGGCGCGGGGACGCTGACGCCGTTGTCGAAGCTGAGCGTGTCGCCGTCCTTGTAGGTCTGCGCCGGCACCACGACGAAGCGCTTGGCGTGGTTGTTGTAGGTGTAGTCCTCCAGCCGCGCGACCAGCACGGAGCCGTCGGCGGTGGCGTTGCGCCCGGCGATGATGGTGGTGCAGGCCAGCGCGCCCTGGCAGAAGCCGCCGGCCAGCAGGGCGGCAGCGAGGGTCTTGAGCGCAAAGTTGGGCTTGGTCATGGAAATCTCCTCGGCTTGCGATTCGCCGCGCGGCCAAGGCAGGCACGGCGGCGGAGCCGGGAGATGTACAACGTGGCGAGGAACGCGTCCTTGGCGCAGAGCAACGACACCTCCCTGGCATCGCCCCTGAGCATAGACAAGCGTCGAGATTGCGCCTGGCTCAGCGCTTCCAGCGCTCGGCGGCGGCCTGGTCGCTGCAGCGGCCCTCGACCCAGCGCGGACCGTCGCTGGTGTCTTCCTTCTTCCAGAACGGCGCGCGGGTCTTCAGGTAGTCCATGACGAAGTTGCAGGCGTCGAACGCCGCCTGGCGGTGCGCGCTGGCGGCACCGACGAAGACGATGGGCTCGCCCGGCTCCAGGCGGCCGATGCGGTGGAGGATTTCCAGGCGCAGCAATGGCCAGCGCTGGTGGGCCTCGGCCTCGATCTTCTGCAGCGCCTTTTCAGTCATGCCGGCGTAGTGCTCGAGGAACATGCCGCCCACTTCGCGGCCCTCGTTGAAATCCCGCACGTAGCCGACGAAGCCGACCACGGCGCCGACGCCGACATTGGCGGCGTGCATCGCATTGAGCTCGGCACCCGGATCGAACGGCGCCGGCTGGACGCGGATCGCCATGGCCTCAGCCTCCGGTCACGGTGGGGAAGAACGCCACCTCGTCGCCGTCGGCGAGGGGCTCGTCCAGGGCACACAGCTCCTGGTTACGCGCGCACATCAGGTTCTGCTCGGCCAACACGTCCCACACACCGCCGCGCTGCAGCAACAGGCGCCGCAGGTCGTCGAGGCTGGCCAGGGACTCGTTCCAGTTCAGCTGTTCGCCGTCCAGGCCGAGGGCTTCGCGGTAGCGCGCGAAGTACTGCACGCGGATCATGGGGTGTCTCCTGCGACGCTCTCTGTCGCAACGTAGTGGCCGCTCTTGCCGCCGAGCTTCTCCAGCAGGCGCACGCCTTCGATGGTCATGCCGCGATCCACGGCCTTGCACATGTCGTAGATGGTCAGCGCGGCGACGCTGGCGGCGGTCAGCGCTTCCATTTCCACGCCGGTCTGCCCGGCCAGCTTGCAGCGGGCGACGATGTGCACGGTGTCCTCACCCTCGGCGGCCAGCTCAACCTTGACGCTGGTGAGTAGCAGCGGGTGGCACAGCGGGATCAGTTCATGGGTCTTCTTCGCCGCCTGGATGCCGGCGATGCGCGCCACGGCGAACACGTCGCCCTTGGGGTGGCCGCCGTCCTGGATCAGCTGCAGGGTGGCCGGGAGCATGCGCACCCGGGCTTCGGCCACGGCCTCACGGGACGTCACGGCTTTCTCGGTGACATCGACCATGTTGGCGCGGCCCTGGGAATCGAGATGGGTCAGCACGGCTGGAAATTCTCCGGTGGATCAGGGGAACAGTGTACTCCCCGGGGGCGCGGCCGGCGGACCGGCAAGCGGCGCGTTGGGGAGAGGATTGTATACAAGAAGAGGTACGAGTGGGGGGCTGCGTCTGGGCGGGTTCGCGAGCAAGCTCGCTCCTACAGGTTCTGCGTCCGCGGTGGACATCGGTGCTGCTGGCTGGCTTTTCGTAGGAGCGAGCTTGCTCGCGACTCCGGTGCATCCGGCTAACGGATCGCTTGGCCGTTCTACCCAACGGTCCCCTCTCCCTTCAGGGGGAGGGTTAGGGAGGGGAAACGGAGCTAGCTCGAAAACCGGGATACAACCGAAGCCCGCCACCCTCTCCCCAGCCCTCTCCCTGAAGGGAGAGGGGGTTGTCCGGAGTAGAGGTGGGATTGGAAGAAGCCGGTTGCCCGGTTCTGCTTACATGTGCGCTTCGGCGAACTCCGCCAGCACCGAGCGCGGTACCCCTTGCAGGGTCACGTGCACGCCGTGGGGGAAGTCCTTGAAGCGTTCGGTGAGGTAGGTCAGGCCGGAGCTGGTGGCCGACAGGTAGGGGGTATCGATCTGTGCCAGGTTGCCCAGGCAGACCACCTTCGAACCATTGCCCGCGCGGGTGATGATGGTCTTCATCTGGTGCGGGGTGAGGTTCTGGCATTCGTCGATCAGGATCAGGCTCTGCTGGAAGCTGCGCCCGCGGATGTAGTTCAGTGATTTGAACTGCAGCGGTACCTTGCTGAGGATGTAGTCGACGCTGCCATGGGTGCACTCATCGTCCGAATGCAGCGCTTCGAGGTTATCGGTGATGGCGCCGAGCCAGGGCTCCATCTTCTCCGCCTCGGTGCCGGGCAGGAAGCCGATGTCCTCGTCCAGGCCCTGCACGCTGCGGGTGGCGATGATGCGCTTGTAGCGCTTGGTGACCATGGTCTGCTCGATGGCGGCAGCCAGGGCCAGGATGGTCTTGCCCGAGCCCGCCGCGCCGGACAGGTTGACCAGGTGGATATCCGGATCGAGCAGTGCATACAGCGCCAGCGACTGGTACACGTCGCGCGGGCGCAGGCCCCAGGCTTCCTGGTGCAGCAGCGGTTCCTGGTGCAGGTCGAGGATGGTCAGCTCGTCCTGGTCGATGCCCTTGATCCAGCCGACGAAGCCCTGCTCGTCGACGATGAACTCGTTGATGTGCACGGCCGGCAGGTTGTCGGTGAGTTGCACGCGATGCCAGGTGCGCCCGCGGTCCTGGCGGGTTTCCACCTTGCTGACGCGGTCCCAGAACGATCCGTTGAGCGAGTGGTAGCCCCGCGACAGGAGGGCGATGTCATCGACCAGCTGGTCGGTGTGGTAGTCCTCGGCGAATACCCCACAGGCACGCGCCTTCAGGCGCATGTTGATGTCCTTGGTGACCAGTACCACCCGCTTGCTGCTATGGCGACTCTTCAGCTCCACCAGCTGGTTGATGATCTTGTTGTCGTTGAGGTGTTCGGGCAGCCAGGTGATCGGCTCGGCGCGCTTGCTCATGAGGATCGACAGGCTGCCGCACGGCCCGCTCTTGCCGCGCTGGATGGGCACGCCATCCTCCACCTGCTCGGGCGAGGCCTCGCCCAGTACCGAATCGATGAGGCGAATCGCCTGGCGGCATTCCGCGGCCACGGTGTGCTTTCCGGTCTTGAGCTTGTCCAGTTCTTCCAGCACCGTCATCGGGATCGCGACGTGGTGCTCCTGGAAGTTCAGCAAGGCGTTGGGATCGTGGATCAGGACGTTGGTGTCGAGGACGTACAGGGTGGGCTGGGTGGGGCGGGAGCGTCCGTGGTCATCCATACGCGGGTCACCTCTTGTGGGAGCGTTCGACGGAATGCCTTTACAGCGCTCCGCCGTGCGGTGAGCCACCGGCTCTCAAGACGTGGGCTCAAGAGCACTGCAAGAAGGGGACGGGCCGGGCCGGGGCCGCCACCTGTCTGCAGGGTTCGGCGGTCTACGACTCAACAAATACAGGAAAAAACATGACGATAAAAAGTCTTTTTCCTTCTCAAGGATGTTTTTTTCTTCGTACGACGAAATACCTTGGCGAGGGCCTCGGACAGCGCTAGTTTTAGGGGTCCCACCTGTCGCAAAACCTCGCCACTTCCCCGGCGGATCAGCCTTTTACCCTCCTCCGTGCCGCTGCCGGCAAAGCCTGCGCTGCGCGGTCTTCTTGCCGCCTCCATAAGCAGCCGGAGCGCTGCGAGTCGCGCGGCTTCGCCAAGGCTAATCGCTCCCATAGGTGGAGCCTGCACCCGCAACTCCTTACAATGGCGCCTCGATTGCAGGAGCGCGCTTGTAGGAGACCGCACGATGCTGATGGTGATTTCCCCCGCCAAGACCCTGGACTACGACACCGCGCCGGTGACGCAGCGCTTCACCCCGCCCGAGCACCTGGACGATGCCCAGGAATTGATCGGCATCCTGCGTGAACTGACTCCGGCGCAGATCGCCGAGCTGATGCACCTGTCGGACAAGCTGGCCGGGCTCAACGCGGCGCGCTTCGGCAGCTGGCACCCGCAGTTCACTCCCGCCAACGCCAAACAGGCGCTGCTGGCCTTCAAGGGTGATGTCTACACCGGCATGCAGGCCGAGGATTTCAGCGAGGACGACTTCGACTTCGCCCAGCGCCACCTGCGCATGCTCTCCGGCCTCTATGGCGTGCTGCGCCCGCTGGATCTGATGCAGCCGTACCGCCTGGAAATGGGCACCAAGCTGGCCAACGCCCGCGGCAAGGACCTCTACGCCTTCTGGGGCGAGCGCATCAGCGGCTGGCTGAACGAGTCCCTGGCCGAACAGGGCGATGACGTGCTGCTGAACCTGGCCTCCAACGAATACTTCGGCGCGGTGAAGCGCAAGGCCCTCAACGCGCGGGTGATCGATACCGAGTTCAAGGACCTGAAGAACGGCCAGTACAAGATCATCAGCTTCTACGCCAAGAAGGCCCGCGGGATGATGGCCCGCTATGTGATCAAGGAGCGCCTGACCAATCCGGAAGGGCTGAAGGACTTCAACTACGCCGGCTACGCCTACAGCGCCGAGCACTCCAAGGCCGATCAGCTGGTGTTCCTGCGCGACCACGCCGACGACTGATCGCCCCACCCGCTGCACCAAACGGGAGCCTCGAGGCTCCCGTTTTCGTTTCTTCGGCTGAAAAAACGGCAGGAGTGCCCGGTGCGTTCCTGAGAAGGGGTCGGCCCGCACCGTGAATGCCGTGCCCTGCGGTTCGCGAGCAAGCTCGCTCCTACGAAAGCCGCACTGCCTTGCCGCACCGCGCTGAGGCATGCGCCGGCGTTGCCGACGGATCGCGGGCATGGCGCGCTCGTACCTGAACTGTCGCGCTGGGGCATGCCCTCTCCCCGCACAGACTCAGAGAAAGCCCATTGCGTCTAAAGGGGGCACCCGATTCGCTTCTGTTTCGTCCGGGAAAGGCCGCTGATTCCAACTGGCCTGTAAGCCATTGACCATACAAGCGCACATCGAGAGGGGGCGAAATTGTACGTTTTATGTCCAAAACACCCCTTAAAAACCCTATGGCGAAAAGGGGCAAAATGACCGTTCGTCTGCTTCAGGATTAATCGTGAAAAATTTTTTCGGGGGTCCGGACCAGTCCTAAGGATGGAAATCGTCCTGATTCGCTACCCGCCTTGTAATCCATTCGCCATTACCAGCATTTGGCCATGACATGCATTTCACGATTGCACTTTGCAAGAGAGAAAGCTGAACGGGAGCTGAACGAATGTGTTGACGACGATAGCCGGTCGTTTTTAACGAAAAATTCAATGGAACTTTCCCTGACCTTGCACTTTGCATTACGCAAAACGCCCGAGGTTTTGCCACCAGTGCAGCATCAGGTGATATCAAATGGATATTTCAAATAATTTCAGAGACGAGATGGGCGGAAGGAACTAACCGACTTTCGGATAAATCCTATTTGCGCAACGACCATCGATGGTCACGCAACAGTGCCACGATGGAAGGTGGAAGTTTTAGTTCCAAGGTTATTCCGATTGGCTCTTGCCATTCCTTAACCAGAACTACAACCCCATGAAATAACTGAACTTTTCAGATGACGAGGCAATCATCTAACCAGACTGGAGCACGCCAGGCGGAGAATGCACCAACTTTGCAATCCGCTTGAAACATAACAGGGCAAACATTCTTAGTTTGCTCCAAGACTGTGCTCGAAAGTTTAGCACTCGATTCCCATGCCTGCCTGGAAGGAAGTACGGAATTCACTTCAACAGTGAACTCCGGGGGTTCTTGCAACCTTTAAAAAGCGCCCGAGAGGGCAACTTTAAACAGTTCGACCATTGAAGAGGTGAATGCGATGCGTATCAGCATCTTTGGTCTTGGGTATGTTGGCGCAGTATGTGCCGGCTGCCTGTCCGCACGAGGCCATGAAGTCGTTGGGGTGGACGTGTCCACCACCAAGATCGATCTGATCAACAACGGGAAGTCGCCTATCGTCGAGCCGGGTCTGGAGCCGCTGCTGGAGCAGGGCATCCGTACCGGTCGCCTGTCGGGCACCACCGACTTCAAGAAGGCCGTACTGGACACCGACGTGTCGTTCATCTGTGTCGGCACCCCGAGCAAGAAGAACGGCGATCTCGACCTGGGCTACATCGAGTCGGTCTGCCGCGAAATCGGCTACGCCATCCGCGAGAAGAAGGAACGCCACACCGTGGTCGTGCGCAGCACCGTGCTGCCGGGCACCGTGAACAACGTGGTGATCCCGATCATCGAGGACTGCTCGGGCAAGAAGGCCGGCGCCGACTTCGGCGTGGGCACCAACCCGGAGTTCCTGCGCGAATCCACCGCGATCAAGGACTACGACTTCCCGCCCATGACCGTCATCGGTGAGCTGGACGCCCAGACCGGCGACCTGCTGGAAGAGATCTACCGCGAACTGGACGCGCCGATCATCCGCAAGTCGATCGAAGTCGCCGAGATGATCAAGTACACCTGCAACGTCTGGCACGCCGCCAAGGTCACCTTCGCCAACGAGATCGGCAACATCGCCAAGGCCGTCGGCGTCGATGGCCGCGAGGTGATGGACGTGATCTGCCAGGACCGCAAGCTGAACCTGTCGCGCTACTACATGAAGCCCGGCTTCGCCTTCGGCGGCTCCTGCCTGCCCAAGGACGTGCGCGCCCTCACCTACCGCGCCAGCCAGTTGGACATCGAACACCCGATGCTCGGCTCGATCATGCGCAGCAACCAGCACCAGGTGCAGAAGGCCTTCGACATCATCGCCGCCCACGGCAGCCGCAAGGTCGGCCTGCTCGGCCTGTCGTTCAAGTCCGGCACCGACGACCTGCGTGAAAGCCCGCTGGTGGAACTGGCCGAGATGCTCATCGGCAAGGGCTATGAGCTGCAGATCTTCGACCGCAACGTCGAGTACGCCCGCGTCCATGGCGCGAACAAGGAGTACATCGAATCGAAGATCCCGCACGTCTCCTCGCTGCTGGTCTCGGACCTGGACGCCGTCGTGAAGTCCTCCGACGTCCTGGTGCTGGGCAACGGCGACGAGCTGTTCGTCGACGTGGTGAAGCAGGCGCCCGAGGGCAAGAAGGTCGTCGACCTGATCGGCTTCATGCCCAGCGTTACGGATGACCGCGCCGAAGGCATCTGCTGGTAACGCGCCGCTCTTCGTAGGAGCGAGCTTGCTCGCGAACGCTCTCCCGCCGCACCACCGTGCCAAGCGGGTTCGCGAGCAAGCTCGCTCCTACAAGGGCTCCACTTCCCCAGAAGCGACAGACGGATTTCGACGATGGAAACCTACAAACGAGTGATCGGTGAAGCCACCGGCTGGCTGGTCTTCCTCAGCCTGCTGATGCTGCTGGCGCTGCTCGTGCCGCCGACCGTATTCAACGCCGAATCCAAGGACTTCCTGCTGCTGATCGGCGCAGTCGGCATCTGGCGCTATTCCATGGGCGGCCTGCACTTCCTGCGCGGCATGCTGTTCCTCTACGTGGTCTACCCGCACTACCGCCGCAAGGTTCGCAAGCTGGGCGAGGCGGCCGACCCGTCGCACGTGTTCCTGATGGTCACCAGTTTCCGCATCGACGCGCTGACCACCTCCATGGTGTATCGCTCGGTCATCGAAGAAGCCATTGCCTGCGGCTATCCCACCACCGTGGTGTGCTCCATCGTCGAGATGTCCGACGAGGTGCTGATCAAGCAGCAGTGGCAGAAGCTCAACCCGCCGGACCACGTGACGCTCGACTTCGTGCGCATCCCCGGCACCGGCAAGCGCGACGGCCTGGCCCACGGCTTCCGTGCCATCTCCCGTCACCTGCCGGACGAAGACGCGGTGGTGGCGGTGATCGACGGCGACACCGTGCTGGAACCGGGCGTTGTGAAGAAGACCGTGCCGTGGTTCAAGCTCTTCCCCAACGTCGGTGGCCTGACCACCAACGAGTTCTGCGAAGTGCAGGGCAGCTACGTGATGAGCGAGTGGCACAAGCTGCGCTTCGCCCAGCGCCACATCAACATGTGCTCCATGGCCCTGTCCAAGCGCGTGCTGACCATGACCGGGCGCATGTCGGTGTTCCGCGCCGCGGTCGTCACCGACCCGGACTTCATCACCGACGTGGAAAGCGACCACCTGGACCACTGGCGCCTGGGCCGCTTCCAGTTCCTCACCGGTGACGACAAGTCCAGCTGGTACAGCCTGATGCGCCTGGGCTACGACACCTTCTACGTGCCGGACGCGGCGATCAACACGGTCGAGCACCCGCCGGAGAAGAGCTTCATCAAGGCCAGCCGCAAGCTGATGTTCCGCTGGTACGGCAACAACCTGCGGCAGAACTCCCGCGCCCTGGCCCTGGGCCCGCAACGCCTGGGCTGGTTCACCAGCGTGGTGCTGTTCGACCAGCGCCTGTCGATGTGGACCTGCCTGCTGGGCCTGGTGGCCGCGATCATCGCCAGCATCAAGTACAGCATCGCCTTCCTGCTCATCTACCTGCTGTGGATCGGCATCACCCGCTTCGTGCTGACCCTGCTGCTGTCGCTGTCGGGCCACCACATCGGGCCCGCCTACCCCGCCATTCTTTATTACAACCAGATCGTCGGTGCCCTGGTGAAGATCTACGTGTTCTTCCGCCTCGACCAGCAGTCGTGGACCCGCCAGAACACCAAGCTCGACCGCGGACTGGCCAGCTTCCAGCGCTGGTTCAACACCTGGTCCTCGCGAGCCATGACCTTCTCCGCGGCCAGTATTTTCGTCGCCGTACTGCTGACCATCGTCTGACCTCCTTTTTAGCTACGAACAGGACTCGACCTCATGAATACCGCCGTCAACGTCAATGTCGTGCACGAATCCGAAGCCCAGCGCCAGCACGCCCGGGTCAAGCTGCCCGCCCGTATCCGCTTCATCGGTTCCCACCGCGAGGGCGTCGACGCCCGCCTGCTGGACCTGTCCGCCGGTGGCTTCGCGTTCGCTGCCGCGCACAACACTCCGGTGCAGGTCGGCGACCTGCACAAGGGCAAGCTGCTGTTCCAGATCGACAGCATCAGCTTCTCCCTGGAGGTGGAATTCCAGGTGCGTTCCTATGACCGCGAAAGCGCCCGCGTGGGCTGCGAATTCCAGCACCTGAAGCCGCGCGAGATCGCCGCCCTGCGCTACCTGATCACCTCCTACCTGGCCGGCGAAGTGGTCAGCGTCGGCGACATGCTCAACACCCTGCAGCGCGAGAACTTCACCAAGGCCCGCAAGCACGGCGCCGGCTCCGGCGGCATGGGCTTCTTCGGCCGCTTCCGCGCAGTCACCGTGAGCACCGCGATCTTCGTCGTCGGCGTCGGCGCCTTCGCGGTGATCCTCAACCAGATCTACAACCTGTACTTCGTCACCCATGCCGATTCGGGCGTGGTCAGCGTGGCCAACCAGCAGATCACCATGCCCCGCGAAGGCACCGTGGAGAGCCTGGTGGAGCCGGGCGCGGAAGTCGCCAAGGGCGCGCCGATCGCCTCCTTCTCCGCCAACCTGCTGGACCTGCTCAAGGGCAACCTGACCGAAGAACAGCTCAACCCGAGCAACATCGAGAAGCTCTTCGGCCACCAGATGAAGGGCACCCTCACCAGCCCCTGCGACTGCCGCGTGGTCGAGCAGCGCGTCGCCAACGGCCAGTTCGCCAACAAGGGCGACGTGATCTTCACCCTGACCCCGCGCGACAGCACCGCCACCATCGAAGCGCGCTTCCCGTACCGCAACGCCGCCGAACTGTCCCCCGGCACCCACGTGAACTTCCAGGTGGCCGGCGACAGCGAAGTGCGCGGCGGTCGCATCCAGCGCACCGCACCGGTGGACGGCGACCTGTCCTCGGAAATCCGCGTGCAGATCACCCCCGACCAGCCGCTCGACAGCCAGATGGCCGGTCGCCCGACTGAAGTCAGCATCGGCGGCCTGCCGGGCCGCACCCTGCTGAACAAGGCGATGGCCCTGGCCACCGCCCGCTAAGAGGACCGCCCGCATGAATCGACCTGTCTCACGACTTGCCCCTCACCTAGCCTTGGCGCTGGCCATCGGCGCAGCCGCCGGATGCGCCGGCCTGCCCGACCAGCGCCTGGCCCAGGAAGCCCTGGAGCGTGGCGACATGGCCACGGCCCAGGCCAACTTCCAGGCCCTGGCCACCATGGGTTACGCCGACGCACAGGTTGGACTGGCCGACATGCAGGCCGCCACCGGCGACCCCGACGAGCAGGCCCGCGCCGAGAAGCTCTACCGCGAGGCCGCCGAGAGTTCGCCGCGCGCCCGCGCTCGCCTGGGCAAGTGGCTGGCGGCCAAGCCCGGCGGCACCGACGCCGAGCACCGCGAAGCCGAGCAACTGCTGACCCGCGCCTTCAACGAAGGCGAGGACAGCGCGCTGGTCCCGCTGATCGTCCTCTACCTGCAATACCCGCAGGCGTGGCCGAACGTGAACCCGCAGCAGCGCATCGACCAGTGGCGCGCCCAGGGCCTGCCCCAGGCAGACCTGGCGCAGATCATCCTGTACCGCACCCAGGGCACCTACGACCAGCACCTGGGCGAGGTCGAGCAGGTCTGCCAGCGCTGGCTGAACCGCATGGACGTGTGCTGGATGGAACTGGCCACCGTGTACCAGAAGCAGGGCAACGCGGATAAGCAGAAGGCCCACCTCGAGGCGCTCAAGGCCGGCTGGAAGGCAGGCCGCGTGCCGTCCGAGCGCGTCGAGTCGGTAGCCGGCGTGCTGGCCGACCCGAACATCGGCACCGCCGACCCGCAGGCCGCCCAGGCGTTGCTCAACGAGATCGCACCGACCTACCCGGCCGCCTGGGTCAGCCTCGCCAAGCTGCAGTACGACAACCCCGACCTGGGCGACCTGGACCAGATGCTGGAGTACCTGAAGAAGGCCCAGGACGCCGCCCAACCCCGCGCGGAACTGCTGCTCGGGCGCCTCTACTACGACGGCAAGTGGGCCCCGCAGGAACCGCAGAAGGCCGAGCAGCACCTGCTCAAGGCCGCCGCCACCGAGCCCCAGGCGCACTACTACCTGGGCCAGATCTACCGCCGCGGCTTCCTCGGCCAGGTCTACCCGCAGAAGGCCGTGGACCACCTGCTGATCGCCGCGCGCGCCGGCCAGGCCAGCGCCGACATGGCCCTCGCCCAGCTCTACTCCCAGGGTCGCGGCATCCGCCCGAACCTGGTCAACGCCTACGTCTTCGGTGAGCTCGCGCAGCGCCAGCAGGTGCCCACCGCCAGTGACCTGATGGCGCAGATCGAACCGCAGATCCAGCCGGCCGACCGCAGTGCCGCCCAGCAGTTGCTCAAGCGTGAAGAACAGGCTCGCGGCGCCAACTGGCAAGCCACCGTCAGCCTTCTGCAGAACAACCAGGAACAAGAAAATCTATGAAGCGCACCGACCCGATGACCACCCCGCTGTTTGCTCTCGTCGATGGAGTTCAGCCGCGTGCCCTGGCCTCCGCTGTCCGCCGCGCCCGCCTGTTCCCCGCCATGTTCGGCGTTGGCCTGAGCCTGGCCGGCACGCTGTTCGGCAGCCTCGCCCACGCCGCCGAAGAGCCGCCGAAGAACTTCGGCCTCGACATCAAGGTGACCGCCGAATCCGAGGATGACCGCGACCTGGGCACCGCCCGCGGCGGCGACCTCAACGGCATCGGCCTCGACCTGCGCCCCTGGGCGTTCGGCCAGTGGGGCGACTGGAGCGCCTACGTGATGGGCCAGGCGGTCGCCGCCACCGACACCATCCAGACCGACACCCTGCAGAACGACGACGTCAACAACACCAGCCGCGGCAGCAGCGACAACAAGCGCGAGCCCGACGACGCCTACCTCGCCCTGCGCGAGTTCTGGGTGGACTATGCCGGCCTCACCCAGTACCCCGGCGAGCACCTGCGCTTCGGTCGCCAGCGCCTGCGCGAAGACAGCGGCATGTGGCAGGACACCAACATCGAGGCCCTGAACTGGACCTTCGACACCACCCTGCTGCGCGCCCACCTCGGCGCCGCCCAGCGCTTCTCCGACTACCGCACCGACATCACCGACCTGGCGCCGGAAGACAAGGACCGCACCCACGTCTTCGGCGACATCTCCACGCAGTGGATGCCGCAGCACTGGGTCGGCCTGCGCGTGCACCATTCCGATGACAGCGGCAGCCTGCCGGACCCGGGCGACACCGTCGACTCGCTGGACAAGCGCTCCACCGGCGACCTCACCTGGGTCGGCATCGAGGCCAACGGCGACGGCTACAACTGGCGCTCGCAGATGCCCATCAACTACTGGGCCAGCGCCACCTGGCTGACCGGCAACCGCGACCGCCTGACCACCGCCCCGGTGAATGGCGAGCGCATCGCCACCGGCAAGCAGAGCGGCGACGTGGACGCCTACGGCGCCGACCTGGGCCTGCGCTGGAACATCGACGAGCAGTGGCGCGTCGGCGGTGCCTACGCCCGTGGCAGTGGCGGCGGCAAGAATGGCGAAGACCAGTTCGAACAGACCGGTCTTGAAAGCAACCGCTCCAACTTCACCGGCACCCGCGCCCGCGCGCACCGCTTCGGCGAGGCGTTCCGTGGCGAGCTGTCGAACCTCGAAGCCGCCACCCTGTTCGGCTCCTGGCAGCTGCGCGACGACTACGACGCCAGCGTCATCTACAACAAGTTCCGCCGCGTGGACAGCGACTCGGACATCGGCAACAGCGGCATCACCGCTCCGCTGGTCAACGACTCCAAGGACATCGGCCAGGAAGTCGACCTGGTCGTCACCAAGTACTTCAAGCAGGGCCTGCTGCCGGCGTCGATGAGCCAGGCGATCGACGAGCCGTCGGCGCTGATCCGCTTCCGTGGCGGCGTGTTCAAGCCCGGCGATGCCTACGGCAGCCACGTCGACTCGACCATGCACCACGCCTTCGTCGACGTGATCTGGCACTTCTGAGGAGTATGGCGATGAACATTCTCACTCTATTAGCCTCACCCCAACCCTCTCCCAGAGGGAGCGGGGGCTGTTCGGAGTCGCCGGCTTGCACGGCGCTCCGCCCAATGCCGGGGTGCGCCCTCTCCCTCCGGGAGAGGGCTGGGGTGAGGGAGCCGCAAGGCCCACGCAAATCGACCGCCACGCCCTGGGCCGGCCTGCTGCTGGGCAGCGTACTGCTGGCCACCACTCCGGCCTGGGCGGCGCAGCCCGCGGCCAAGACCGAAGCCAGCGCCGCCCAGGCCAAGAAGGCCGACGCCGCGAAAGCCGATAAGGCCGCCGAGGACGAGAGCGCCCCGGCCGAAGAACCGGGCCATACCCAGACGCTGAAGCAATCGGGCAACTACACGGTGACCGCGGCTCCGAGCGAGCCGCTGCACCTGGAGCCGCCCAAGCTGCCCGACCTCTCCGGCTACACCCCCGAGGCGGTGGAGAAGAAGATCGTGCGCAACAAGCGCGGCAAGGCGCAGATCCAGCGCATGGTGCAGCAGCAGCCGCTGAAGGAGTTCACCGGCGGCAAGAACCGTCTCGGCGAATGGGTGAAGCGCCAGCGCCAGATGCCCAAGGCGATCTTCATCGAGGGCGGCTACGTCAACCTCACCGAGCTGGTCGGCAAGCTGCCCAAGAACGCTCTGGAGCAGACCGAGCCGGGCGTCTACGTCGCCCGCCTGCCTATCGTGGTCAGCCAGGGCGCGACCCTGGAGATCGACGGCAAGGTCAAGGAGCTGCGCCTGTCCCAGGATCGCGGATCGTTCCTGGTCAACGACGGCAAGCTGTTCGTGCGTGACACCAAGGTCACCGCCTGGAACGAGGCGAAGAACGAACCGGCCTGGTTCAAGGAGCCCAACGAGTTCCGCCCCTTCCTGATCTCCTGGGGCGGCGCCGAGGCCTACCTGGTCAACAGCCACTTCACGAGCTTCGGCTACAACGCGTCCAAGGCCTACGGCATCTCCATCTCGCAGTACAGCCCGGGCATGGACAAGACCATGAAGCGCCCGCGGCCCCAGGGCTGGGTGCTCAACTCCACCTTCGAGGACGCCTGGTACGGCTTCTACTGCTATGAAGCGGACGACCTGGTGGTGCGCGGCAACACGTACAAGAACAACGTGATCTACGGCATCGACCCGCACGACCGTTCGCACCGCCTGATCATCGCCGAGAACACCGTCTACGGGACCAAGAAGAAGCACGGCATCATCGTTTCGCGTGAGGTCAACGACAGCTGGATCATCCACAACAAGACCTACGACAACCACCTCTCCGGGATCGTCCTCGACCGTAACTCCGAGCGCAACCTGGTGGCCTACAACGAGGTGTACCGCAACCACTCCGACGGCATCACGCTCTACGAGTCGGGCGACAACCTCATCTACGGCAACCAGGTGCTGGCCAACCAGCGCCACGGCATCCGCGTGCGCAACAGCGTGAACATCCGCCTGTACGAGAACCTCGCGGCCGGCAACAAGCTGATCGGCGTCTACGGCCACATCAAGGACCTCTCCGACACCGACCGCAACATCGACCTCGACCCCTTCGATACCAAGGTCTCGCTGATCGTGGTCGGCGGCAAGCTGGCCGGCAACGGCTCCGGCCCGCTGTCGGTGGATTCGCCGCTGTCGCTGGAGCTCTACAAGGTGGCCATGCTCGGCCCGACCAAATCTTCCGGCATCTCCTTCAACGGCGTGCTCGGCGAGAAGCAGGACCAGATCCTGGACCTGCTGGTGCGCCAGCAACGCGCGGTGCTGATCGACCCCGTCGAAAGCCAGGCCGAACTGCAGAACTGAGGACCCGACTGTCATGAAGAACATCACCATCAACCTGCTGCGCCTGTCGGGCCTTTCCGCGGCCCTGCTGCTGGCCCACCAGGCGACCGCCGCCGACGCGCCGAGCTATACCGCTCAGCCGGCCGCCGGGCTGTGCCCGACCGCCGCCAACGATACGGCGTACAACACCAAGTACCTGGGCTTCTTCACCCACCTGGTGCCGGCCCAGGAAGACTGGCTGTTCCGCACCACCTACGACCTGCGCACCGACTTCGGCACCACGCCCGAAGGCTGGCGCGAGCTCAAGCAGCTGCGCGACGAACTCAAGCGCAAGGGCATCGACCTCGTCGTGGTCTACCAGCCCACCCGTGGCCTGGTGAACCGCGAGAAGCTCAACCCGCAGGAGAAGGCCAGCTTCAACTTCGAGCTGGCGAAGAAGAACTACCAGGCGACCATCGCCCAGTTCCGCAAGGCCGGCATCTACACCCCGGACTTCTCGCCGCTGTTCGACGAGAAGGAAGAGCCCCCCTACTACTTCAAGGGCGACCACCACTGGACTCCGTACGGCGCCATGCGCAGCGCGAAGATCGTGGCCGAGACCCTGAAGGAAATCCCCGCCTACAACGACATTCCCAAGAAGGAATTCGAGAGCAAGCGCGTGGGCCTGCTGTCCAAGCTGGGCACCTTCCACAAGGCCGCCGCGCAGCTGTGCGGCAGCAGCTACGCACCGCAGTACGTCGACCGCTTCGAGACCGAGCCGGTGGGCGATTCGGGCGGCGGCGACCTGTTCGGCGAAGGCGGCGATGCCCAGGTCGCGCTGGTGGGCACCTCCAACAGCGGCCCGGCGTACAACTTCGCCGGCTTCCTGGAGCAGTACGGCAAGGTCGACATCCTCAACAACGCCGTGTCCGGCGGCGGCTTCGACAGCTCCCTGCTGGCCTACATGACCAGCAAGGAATTCCACGACAAGCCGCCGAAGATCCTCATCTGGGAATTCGCCACCCACTACGACATGGCGCAGAAGAGCTTCTATCGCCAGGCCATGCCGCTGGTGGACAACGGCTGCGCCGACGGCAAGCCGGCCATCAGCCGCAAGGTCAAGCTGCACGCCGGCAGCAACGAGGTGCTGCTCAACAGCGGCGCCCTGCCGATCCGCTCGGGCAGCTACACCGCCGACGTCACCTATTCCGACCCCGGCATCCATGAACTCAAGAACACCATCTGGTACATGAACGGCCGCCGCGAGCAGCTGAAGATCGAGCAGTCCAAGGCCGTGGATACCGGCGGACGCTACGTCTTCGAGCTGCGCAACGACGAGGACTGGTCGAACCAGCAGTTCCTCTCCCTGGAGATCGAGGCGCCGGAAGACATGCCGGCGGGCCTGGAAGTCGAGGCCAAGCTCTGTCAGACGCCCAAAGCCAAGTCGGCCGACGTGGCCGCCAACTAGGAGCCTGTTCAGGGTCTCGCCGAGCGCCGCGCAGGCAGACATCGAACAGGCTCAGACGTGAGGGAGTGAATTCCATGCCAAGCCTACGCAAGATCAAGACCCCCGTGGTCGCCCGCATCGGCCTGAGCGTCGCGGTGCTCGGCGCCCTGTTCGGTGGCGAGGCGACCACCTACGCCGCCGATCTGGTGCCGCCGCCGGGCTATTTCTCCGCCGTTGGCGACAAGGGCAGCAAGAAGGATTCCGACCGTTGCCCCACCCCGCCGACGCCCTATACCGGCAGCCTGCAGTTCACCAGCAAGTACAAGGGCTCGGACTCGGCGCGCGCCACCCTGAACGCGGATGCGGAGAAAGAATTCCGCAGCCAGATCAAGGACATCACCGACATGGAGCGCGGCGCCACCAAGCTCATCACCCAGTACATGCGCAGCGGCAACAAGGGTGACCTGGACTGCGCGATGACCTGGCTGGACAGCTGGGCGAAGGCCGGCGCGCTGGAGAGCAGCGACTACAACCACACCGGCAAGTCCATGCGCAAATGGGCGCTGGGCAGCCTGTCGTCGTCCTACATGCGCCTGAAGTTCTCCAGCAGCCGCCCGCTGGCCTCCTACACCGAGCAGTCGAAGGAGATCGAGAACTGGTTCAGCACCCTGGGCAGCCAGGTGGTGCGCGACTGGAGCGATCTGCCGCTGAAGAAGATCAACAACCACTCCTACTGGGCCGCCTGGTCGGTGATGTCCACCGCCGTGGTGACCAACCGCCGCGACCTGTTCGACTGGTCGGTGCAGGAGTTCAAGGTCGCCGCCAACCAGGTGGACGCCGACGGCTACCTGCCCAACGAACTCAAGCGCCGCCAGCGCGCGCTGTCGTACCACAACTACTCGTTGCCGCCGCTGACCATGATCGCCGCCTTCGCCCAGGTGAACGGCGTCGACCTGCGCCAGGAAAACAACGGCGCCCTGCAGCGCCTGGCCAACCGCGTGATGCAGGGCGTGGACGACCAGGAAGCGTTCGACGAGAAGACCGGCAACGACCAGGACATGGGCGACCTGAAGGAGAACAGCAAGTTCGCCTGGCTGGAACCCTACTGCGCGCTCTACAGCTGCGCGCCCAAGACCCAGGACTGGAAGAAGAAGATGGAGCCGTTCAACAGCTTCCGCCTGGGGGGCGAGGTGACCAAGGTTTTCAACCGCCAGGGGGCGGGGAGCTGAAGCTACACGGCAAGAGCCCCTCTCCCTAACCCTGGCTACGCGCCCCGCTCCGAAGGGAGAGGGGACTGTCCGAGCGATGGGCAGTTTCGCGTCAGCCGGCGGGCACGGACAGTTCCGCCAACACGGATACCCCCTCTCCCTTCAGGGAGAGGGCTGGGGAGAGTGAACCCCCAACGCCGGAGCCCCGGCAAGCAACACCCCCGACCCGCGCAATAAAGACGCGGGCGGGCGCAGCAGATTGAGCACCACATGGGGAGGAATTGGCGGGTTGCCCCGGCCTTTCCTCAAGGCGTCGCGAAGACGCCGGAAGGTCCGGAGCCACTCAAGGTTTGAAGCTCCAGAGAGAGACGCGGAATGGTCTTTTCTTCCAACGTGTTCCTGTTCCTGTTCCTGCCGGTCTTCCTCGGCCTGTACTACCTGAGCGGGAACCGCTACCGGAACCTCCTGTTGCTGGTCGCCAGCTACATCTTCTACGCCTGGTGGCGGGTGGACTTCCTCCTGCTGTTCGCCGGCGTCACCGTGTTCAACTACTGGATCGGCCTGCGCATCGGCGCCGCCGGCGTGCGCACCAAGGCCGCGCAGCGCTGGCTGATCCTCGGCGTGGTGGTCGACCTCTGCGTGCTGGGCTACTTCAAGTACGCCAACTTCGGCGTGGAGAGCCTCAACGAGATCATCACCTCGTTCGGCATGCAGCCCTTCGTGCTGACCCACATCCTGCTGCCGATCGGCATCAGCTTCTACACCTTCGAATCGATCAGCTACATCATCGACGTGTACCGCGGCGACACCCCGGCCACGCACAACCTGATCGACTTCGCGGCGTTCGTGGCGATCTTCCCGCACCTGATCGCAGGCCCCGTGCTGCGCTTCAAGGACCTGGTCGACCAGTTCAACCACCGCACCCACACCGTCGACAAGTTCGCCGAAGGCTGCACCCGGTTCATGCAGGGCTTCGTCAAGAAGGTGTTCATCGCCGACACCCTGGCGGCGGTGGCCGACCACTGCTTCGCCCTGCAGAACCCCACCACCGGCGACGCCTGGCTGGGCGCGCTGGCCTACACCGCGCAGCTGTACTTCGACTTCTCCGGCTACAGCGACATGGCCATCGGCCTGGGCCTGATGATGGGCTTCCGCTTCATGGAGAACTTCAACCAGCCCTACATCAGCCAGTCCATCACCGAGTTCTGGCGGCGCTGGCACATCAGCCTGTCCACCTGGCTGCGCGACTACCTGTACATCAGCTTGGGCGGCAACCGCGGCACCACCTTCCAGACCTACCGCAACCTGATCCTCACCATGCTGCTGGGCGGCCTGTGGCACGGCGCCAACGTCACCTACATCATCTGGGGCGCCTGGCACGGCGTGTGGCTGGCCATCGAGCGCGCCCTGGGCGTGAACGCCGCGCCGCGCGTGCTCAACCCGCTGAAGTGGGCCTTCACCTTCCTGCTGGTGATCATCGGCTGGGTGATCTTCCGCGCCGAGAACCTGCACGTGGCCTGGCGCATGTACGAAGCCATGTTCAGCTTCGGCGACTGGAAACTCTCCGAGCTCAATCGCGCCAGCCTCACCGGCCTGCAGGTCGGCACCCTGGTCATCGCCTACCTCGTGCTCGCCTTCTTCGGCCTGCGCCAGTTCTACAACCAACCAATGCCGAGCAAGGCGCCCAAGGCCGCGGCGAAGGCCGAAGCGGTTGACGCCGACGGCCCGGCCAGCGCCCAGCCGCGCACCCCGGCCATGGCCCAGCAGGACCCGGCGGCCATCGCCTATTCGCCCAGCGGCGCCGCCGTCTACCAGCCGCACTGGATGACCCAGCTGCCGGTGCTGGCCACCCGCGTCGCCCTGCTCCTGCTGTTCGCCGCCTCGGTGCTCAAGCTCTC
The DNA here is from genome assembly GCF_048068435.1 of Pseudomonas sp. NY15437. Taxonomy (NCBI): domain Bacteria; kingdom Pseudomonadati; phylum Pseudomonadota; class Gammaproteobacteria; order Pseudomonadales; family Pseudomonadaceae; genus Pseudomonas; species Pseudomonas sp. NY15437. The sequence continues at coordinate 221,334 of NZ_JBLUQC010000005.1, read as the reverse complement.
GGCGCAGAGCTACTCGCCGTTCCTCTACTTCCAGTTCTGAGCGAGGCCATCATGACAGTAGAAACCAAGAGCATCGCCAAACCCCTCCAGTACGCCTACATCGCCGCGTTCGGCGGGATGTTGCTGGGCCTGGCCGGCTGGTCGCTGAAGGCATTCCCCAGCTTCTCCGCCGCCGAAGGCACCACCGTGCTCAACGGCAAGCTGGCCCACGCCTTCGAAGGCCACTACGACGACGAATTCCCCATCAAGCGCCTGGGCACCAACCTCTGGGCCGCGCTGGACTACACCGTCTTCGACGAAGGCCGCCCGGGCGTGGTGATCGGCAAGGACGGCTGGCTGTTCACCGATGAGGAGTTCAAGCCCGCCCCCACCCAGCAGCAGCTCGAGGACAACTGGGCGCTGGTGCGTGGCGTACAGCAGGAGCTGGAACGCCGCGGCGTGAAGCTGGTGCTGGCGATCATCCCGGCCAAGACCCGCCTCTACCCCGAGTACGTCGGCAAGGAGCAACCGGCCGCCCTGCACGCGTCGCTGTACAACGACTTCCTGCAGCGCGCCCGCCAGGCCGGCATGGCCGCGCCGGAGCTGCTCGGCACGCTGGAGAAGGCCAAGGATAACGGCCAGGTGTTCCTGCGCACCGACACCCACTGGACCCCGCTGGGCGCCGAAGCCGTGGCCCAGCGCCTGGGCGAAAGCATCCGCGCCAGCGTCGGCTCCGACCTGCCGACCCAGAGCTTCGTCACCGAGGCGGGCAAGAGCGGCGCGCACAAGGGCGACCTGCTGACCTTCCTGCCGCTGGACCCGTTGTTCACCAACCTGCTGCCCCCCGAGGACCAGCTGGAACAGCGCGAGACCCATCCGGCCGAGGACGCCGCGTCCGCCGACAACGGTGGCGGCGACCTCTTCGGCGACAGCGCCCAGCCGCAGGTCGCGCTGGTCGGCACCAGCTACAGCGCCAACCCGCGCTGGAACTTCGCCGGCGCCCTCAAGCAGGCGCTCTCGGCGGATGTCATCAACTACGCCAAGGAGGGCAAGGGCCCCCTGGAACCCATGCTCGAACTCCTGCAGGACGAAGGCTTCAAGCAGAAGCCGGCGCAACTGCTGGTCTGGGAATTCCCCGAACGCTACCTGCCGATGCACAGCGACCTGAGCCAGTTCAACCCGGACTGGGTGGCGCAACTGCGGGCAGCGGGTGGCCGCGACGAACGCCTGGCATCCAACCAGGCCGCCGAACACTGATCCCACGAACCCACGGCGCACCGCGCGCTGAACAGGGCACCCCCCGTGCCCACATGAAAGAGAAGACGGAGGTACACCCCATGAACCGACTGAGCATTCGCACCCTGACGTCGTCCGCCCTGGCACTGGCCCTGGGCGCTGCATCCCTCGGCGCCTTCGCTGGCGGTGAAGGCGCGCTCTACGGCCCGCAGGCTCCCAAGGGCTCTTCCTTCGTACGGGCCTACAACGCCGGCAGCGGCGAGCTGTCCGTCGCGGTCGGCAACGCCACCCTGAACGACATCTCGCCGCTGGGCTCCAGCGACTTCAAGTTCCTCCCGCCGGGCAACTACACCGCCAAGGTCGGCTCCCAGAGCCTGCCGGTGAAACTCGACCCGGACTCCTACTACACCCTCGTCAGCCAGCCCGGCGGCCAGCCGCGCCTGGTGCCCGAGCCGCCGTTCAAGAACAAGCAGAAGGCCCTGGTCCGCGTGCAGAACCTCAGCGGCAAGGCCCTCACCCTGAAGACCGCCGACGGCAAGACCGAAGTGGTCAGCAACGTCGCCCCGCAGAGCCACGGCGACCGCGAAATCAACCCGGTGAAGGTGAACCTGGCGCTGTTCGACGGCGCGAAGAAGGTCAGCGACCTCAAGCCGGTCACCCTCGAACGCGGCGAAGTGGTCTGCCTCTACGTCACCGGCGACGGCGCCAAGCTGAACCCGGTGTGGGTCAAGCGCCCGGTGAAGGCGGACTGAAGTCTTGATGCGGATGGCGCGCTTCGCACTGGGGGCGAATCCCGCCCCTCTCCCCCACCCTCTCCCTGAACGGAGAGGGAGCCATCCGTGCGAACGAAAAGCTCAGTACTACCCGGCGAGCGGGGATGCCCCGCTTCGCTCCGAACAGTTCCCTCTCCCTTCAGGGAGAGGGCCAGGGAGAGGGCGCTGTGCAACCACTCCCAAGCCAAACAACAAGACCGGCCCCACACCGGCAGCAAGACCCGTGCGCCGCAACCACGGTCTGCACAGGAGAGGTCACCCAAACGGCACGTCGGCCCGCATGACGCGGTCCGGCCCACAGTACGCAAACGCTTTAGGAGAAACCCGATGATCCCAGTAATTCTTTCCGGTGGCAGCGGCTCGCGACTCTGGCCTCTTTCGCGCAAACAGTATCCCAAGCAGTTCCTGGCCCTGACCGGCGAACACACCCTGTTCCAGCAGACCCTCGAGCGCCTGGTGTTCGAAGGCATGGAACCGCCGGTGGTGGTGAGCAACCAGGAGCACCGTTTCATCGTCCAGGAGCAGCTCGAAGCGCTGAACCTGAAAACCCAGTCGATCCTCCTCGAACCCTTCGGCCGCAACACCGCCCCGGCAGTCGCCATCGCCGCCATGAAGCTCTTGTCCGAAGGCCGTGACGAACTGCTGCTGATCCTCCCGGCCGACCATGTGATCGACGACCAGCGTGCCTTCCAGCGCGCCCTGGCCCTGGCCACCAACGCCGCCGAAAAAGGCGAGATGGTGCTCTTCGGCGTACCGGCCGACCGCCCGGAAACCGGCTACGGCTACATCAAGTCCGGTGACGAGCGCGGCCTGCCCGATGGCGTCATCCGCGTCGAACGCTTCATCGAGAAGCCCGACGAAGCCCGCGCCAAGCAGTTCGTCGAAGACGGCGGCTACTTCTGGAACAGCGGCATGTTCCTGTTCCGCGCCAGCCGCTTCCTGGAAGAGCTGAAGAAGCACGACGCCGACATCTACGACACCTGCCTGCTCGCCCTGGAGCGCAGCCAGCACGACGGCGACCTGATCAGCATCGACGCCGCCACCTTCGAGTGCTGCCCGGACAACTCCATCGACTACGCCGTGATGGAAAAGACCCGCCGCGCCTGCGTGGTCCCGCTCGCCGCCGGCTGGAACGATGTCGGCAGCTGGTCGTCGATCTGGGAAGTGCACGACAAGGACGCCGACGGCAACGTCACCATGGGCGACGTGGTCGTCCACGACAGCCACAACTGCCTGGTGCACGGCAACGGCAAGCTGGTGTCGGTGGTCGGCCTGGAAGACATCGTGGTGGTCGAGACCAAGGACGCCATGATGATCGCCCACAAGGACCGCGTGCAGGACGTCAAGAAGGTGGTCAACCAGCTCGACGCCGCCGGCCGCACCGAAACCCAGAACCACTGCCAGGTTTACCGTCCGTGGGGCTCCTACGACTCGGTGGACATGGGCGGCCGCTTCCAGGTCAAGCACATCACCGTCAAGCCCGGCGCGCGCCTCTCGCTGCAGATGCACCACCACCGCGCCGAGCACTGGATCGTCGTTTCCGGCACCGCCCAGGTGACCTGTGACGACAAGACCTTCCTGCTCACCGAGAACCAGTCCACCTACATCCCGATCGCCTCGGTCCACCGCCTGGCCAACCCGGGCAAGATCCCGCTGGAGATCATCGAGGTGCAATCGGGCAGCTACCTGGGCGAGGACGACATCGAGCGTCTGGAAGACGTCTACGGCCGTACCACGGAAAACGTGGAAATCCAGGCCGTGGTGCGCTAAGTCCCAGGCCCCGGCGCTTTCCCCCATCGGCGCCAATGCCCCCGCCCCTCTGGGTGCGGGGGCTTTTTTCTGGGCGCCGCACTGCCGTCGCTCCACTTTCCTACGTGGTATCCAGCCCTTGCGCGCGAAAGCCCAGCGCCTTCGGATTTCCGCTCCCTCGACCGCTCCGGATACTCGGTGATTTTCCCGCCATCACAGCACCGGAGAATCACCCATGGGACGGATCACCCTCATCACCGCCGCCACCGACACCGCCACCCGGTTGACCGTGGAGGGAGGCGGCGAGGTCCTGGCCGAGCCACACATGAAGTACATCCTCAAGTCGGTGGATGGCAGCCCCCTCAAGGAAGCCATTTCGGTCAAGCGCGAAGGCCAGAACCTGCAGCTGTTCGTCGATGACGAGAAACACCCCGACCTGACGCTGGCCAACTACTTCAGCCCCGGCATGGACGCGCAGCTCTACGGCATCGCCGACGATGGCCAGCTCGCCGCCTACGCCTCTGCCCGGGACGACGGCGCCGGCGGCGCGCTGCAGTTGGCCGATGGCGAGCAGGTGCCGCTGGCCCTGGCCGGCGAAACCACCAGCGAGATCCCGGTGATCAGCCAGGCGCATGACTACAGCCCCAGCTTCGTGCCCTGGACCCTGGCGGCCGTCGCGGGCGGCGTCGGCGTGCTGGCTGCCAGCCGGCATTCCTCCGGCGGGTCCGGGTCGCACCAAGCGTCCAGCGGCCACGTCGAGCCGCCGCAGGTGGCCATCAGCGGGCTGAGCGACGACACCTCGCACACGCCCCGACCGGAAATCCTCGGCAGCGGTACCGCGAACGCGACCATCAGCCTCTACGACGGCAACGACCTGCTGGGCACTACCACGGTCAAGGCCGACGGCACCTGGCGCTTCACCCCGGAGCAGGACCTGTCGGCGGATAGCCACAGCCTCACCGCCACCGCCACGGACGCCGCGGGCCACACCAGCTTGCCGACCGCTCCCCTGGTGTTCACCGTCAGTGCCGATAATCTCGACCCGGAGCCGGAACCGGAACCGGAACCCCAGGTGCCAGCCATTGAAGGCCCCGTGGCGGATGGCGGCAGCTCCGACGATGCCTCGCCCGTCCTGAGCGGGCATGCGCAGCCCGGTTCGGGCGTGACCATCTACGACAATGACGCGCTGCTGGGCAGCACCACCGCCGATGCCGATGGACGCTGGAGCTTCACGCCGGACTCGCCCCTGGCGCCGGGCGCGCACGCCTTCACCATCGACTCGAGCGACCACGATCACAGCACGATGCAGCCCTATCATCTGCAGATCACCCTGCCCGACGGCGGTACCAGCGAGGCAGACAACGCCAGCCACGGCCTCGGCGATCTGCTCTACGACGGTTCGAACGAGCTGTTCGGCGGCGATACCCACGCCGTCGATGCCGACGCCCAGACGAGCAGCGCAGAGCACCCGGCCACCAGCGCGGCCCTGGTGAACTGGGCGGCCAGTTCACTCCTGCCGTCGGCCAGCCTCGAGACCGAGGTCCGATTGAGCCAGGGCTGACCATTCGCCGAAACAACCAGCCCTCTGTAGGAGCGCGCCATGCGCGCGATCGCGGGCGTGGCCCGCTCCTACAGGGAAGCACCGGCGCCGGGCTGGTTCGCGAGCAAGCTCGCTCCTACAGCTCGCATCGGCGCCCGCGCCACATCAACCCGCGCCACCCCGCCGCCTGCTAAGGTAAAGCTCGATATCCCCCGCGGAGCGCTTCATGCTGTACGGCATCCTGCTGATCGTCACCTGGATCATCCTGTTGATTCGCTACCCGTCCCGCGCCCTGCCGATCTCCGGCGCCGGGTTGGTCGGGCTGGCCTCGGTGATCGCCGTCGCCATCTGGCAGGACAACAGCGACGCCCGCCAACTGCAGCACCTGGAACTGCGCATCGCCTACCAGCCCGACCAGTGCCAGCCCGGCCGCCCGCTGGCCGTCAGCCTGAAGAACGGCTCCTCGCGTCCGCTGCTGGAGCTGCGCTGGAAGGTCGCCGCCTACCGCCCTGGCGACACCACCGACCTCGCCGAAAACCTCTACGAGGCTCCGCGCTACCGCGGCCCCGGCGCCCTGCTGGCCGGCGACAGCTGGAGCGATTGCCTGCCGCTGCCGCCGCTGCGCCCCGGCTACCGCCCCAGCACCCTGGAATTCCGCGCCGAGCGCGTCAGCGGCCGCTTCGGCAACTGATTCACCTGCCCGGCACAATCCGGTACGGTAGTCCGCGCTCATCGCCCAAAGGACTGCCCGACCATGCCCCAACCCGTCGCCCTCATCACCGGTTGCTCCAGCGGTATCGGCCGCGCCCTTGCCGATGCCTTCCAGGCCGCCGGCTACCAGGTCTGGGCCACCGCCCGCCGCGACGAAGACGTCGCCGTCCTCGGCCAGGCGGGGTTCCGTGGCGTGCTGCTGGACGTCAACGACGAACCCGCCGTCGAGCGCCTCGCCGAGCTGCTGCAACGCGAAGCCGGTGGCCTGGATGTACTGATCAACAACGCCGGCTACGGCGCCATGGGCCCGCTGCTCGATGGGGGCAGCCAGGCGATCCGCCGGCAGTTCGAAACCAACGTGTTCGCCGTGGTCGGCGTCACCCGCGCGCTGTTCCCGGCGCTGCGCGCGCGCCGCGGCCTGGTGGTGAACATCGGCAGCGTGTCCGGCGTACTGGTCACCCCGTTCGCCGGCGCCTACTGCGCGTCGAAGGCCGCCGTGCATGCGCTGAACGACGCACTGCGCCTGGAACTGGCGCCCTTCGGCATCGAGGTGATGGAAGTACAGCCCGGGGCCATCGCCTCCAGCTTCGGCGCCAACGCCAGCCGCGAGATGGCCGCGGTGGTCAGCGAGCAGTCGCCCTGGTGGCCGCTGCGCTCGTTCATCCAGGCACGTGCCGCCGCCTCCCAGGACAAGCCCACCCCCGCCAGCGACTTCGCCCGCGCGCTGCTGGCCGCCGCACAACGATCGCCACGCCCGCGCCTGGTGCGCATCGGCAACGGCAGCCGCGCCCTGCCCCTGCTGTCGCGCTGGCTGCCCACCGGCCTGCTGGACAAGGCGCTGAAGAAGCGCTTCGGCCTGGACGGGCAGCTCTGATGACAGTCCAGGTCCGCTACCTCGCCCTTGCCGGCATCCTCGCCGCCTTCTTCCTCAACGTCGTGGCGCGAGGGCTGCTGCGGGTCGGCGGGGTGCCGGCGACGCTGCTGGTGGCGGCCGTGATCGCCGCCGCCATGGCCGTCTGGTTCGCCCGGCGGCACAAACGCCTGGCGGAAACTGCCGAGCGCTGGCGGCTGACCGCGCTGTATGGCGGCGGGCTGGCGGTGCTCTACGCGCTGCTGGTGGGCATGGCGGCGTGGAAGAACACCCCGAGCCCGGCAGGACTGCTGATCTACGCGCTCAACTACCTGTGCTACCCGCTGTGCGTCTGGTGGTTCTTCCGCCCCGCGGTGCTCGCGCGCTTCCTCCCTGGCGAGCGGCGCTGAGCGGACTTCACGCTTTCTTCACCTGCTTTTCATCCGGACACAACCGTGCCCCGCCTAAGGTACCGCCAACCTTAGAGGAGCACCTATGTCCCTGCCCCCGATTCTCCGTGGCGCCATCGCCGCCGCCCTGCTGACATTCGGCCCGCTCGCCCTGGCCGCTGGCGAGACGCCGGCCGACTGGGCCAAACCTGTGGATAAGTCGTTCAACCTCTACCAGATGTCGCCCACCCTGTACCGCAGCGCCCTGCCCGACAGCGCCGACCTGCCCGTGCTGCAGCGCCTGCAGGTGAAGACCGTGGTGAGCTTCATCAAGGACGACGACCGCGCCTGGATCGGCCAGCAGGGCATCGAGACGGTGAGCTTCCCCACCCACGCCGACCGCGTCGACGATGCCGACGTGCTCAAGGTGCTGCGCATCCTGCAGAAAGCCGAACAGGACGGCCCGGTGCTGATGCACTGCAAGCACGGCAGCGACCGCACCGGCCTGTTCTCGGCGATGTACCGCACCGTCATCCAGGGCTGGAGCAAGGAAGACGCGCTCAAGGAAATGACCGAAGCCGGTTTCGGCAGCGCCGATGACATGGACGATGCCATCGCCTACGTCAGGAAAGCCGACATCGGCAAACTGCAGCAGGCCCTGGCCAGCGGCGAATGCAGCACCTCGGCCTTCGCCGGCTGCCAGCTCAAGGGCTGGCTGGCGGACACCTTCGGCGAGCAGCGGCCGCTGCACCCGGCGCACTGATCCGCGCGGCGGGTACACCGGCATGGCGAGAGTGCGCTAACGTGGGCGCACTCCCACCGCTTCCCAGGCTCGCCATGACCTCCTCCCGCTTCAGCGCCGTCACCCACACCCGCTACATCGACCACGCCGGCCTCGATGCCTTCTGCGCCGACTACGACGGATTCCTGCTCGACCTCTGGGGCGTGCTGATCGACGGCGTCGACGTGTTCCCCGGCGCTCTCGACTGGCTCGCCCGCCGCGCCGCCGAGGGCAAGCCGGTGTGGTTCCTCAGCAACGCCTCGCGCAGCGTGCCGGAGATGGCCGATACCCTGGTGCGCCTGGGCGTCGCCCGCGAGCTGTTCGCCGGCATCACCACCTCCGGCCAGTTGGCCATCGACGCCCTGACCCAGGAGCGCGAGTTCCAGCGCGGCGGTATCTACACCGTCGGCGTGGGCGATGCGCTGACCACCTGGCCCGCGGAAATCCGCGAGCGCTTCTGCGATGACATCCACGCCGCGTCGCTGATCCTGGGCGTCGGCAGCTTCCCGCAGGATGAGCTGGAAGAGCGCTTCGCCCCGCTGCGCGGCGCCACCGACAAACCGTTCTTGTGCGCCAATCCGGACCGCGTGGTGGTGTCCGGCGGCCAGACGGTGTTCGGCGCCGGCCGCCTGGCCGAGGCCTTCGCCGAGGAAGGCGGCAGCGTGCACTGGTACGGCAAGCCCGACCCGTCGGCCTTCCGCATCGCCCAGCGGCAACTGGAGGCACGCGGCGCCAGGCACATCCTGTTCGTCGGCGACTCGCTGGTGACCGACGTGCCCGGCGCCCTCGCCGCGCGCATCGACACCCTCTGGCTGGCTGCCACCGGCATCCACCGCCAGGCGCTGGGCGTGCCGTTCAACGGCGCGCTGGACGCGCAGAAGACCAACGCGCTGCTCGATGGCTACCCAGTTCGTCCGCACTTTGCCGCGCCGGGGCTGGTCTGAGTTCAGGACAACCGCCTGAGCTTGACTGCCATGAACGAACTGATCGATCTGCTGCAATGGCCCGCCATGCTGGTGACCGTCCTCGCCGCCTGGCTGGTCGGTTCCCGTGACCGCAAGCGGCGCAAGGTAGGCTTCTGGGTATTCATCGCCAGCAACGCCCTGTGGATCGCCTGGGGCCTGCCGGCCAAGGCCTACGCGCTGGTGGTGCTGCAGCTGTGCCTGGCGGCGATGAACATCCGCGGCAGCTACAAGAACCGCCGACGCGAACAGAGCGACGCCTGACCATTCCTGTAGAAGCGAGCTTGCTCGCGAACTGCATGGCACCGGAGCTGGGCTGTTCGCGAGCAAGCTCGCTCCTACAAGAGCACCCGCCCGCGCGACCGGGCAATTCGTAGGGCGTATCACCCGGAACGGGTTATCCGCCCCACGCCGTGACAGCCCCCGGCACAAGCCGGCCGAAGGATAACTGTAGGAGCGAGCTTGCTCGCGCTCCGCAAGGCACCGGAGCTGGGCTGTTCGCGAGCAAGCTCGCTCCTACGAAAGCACCCACCCAGCGCAAGCGGGCTATCCGCCGTCTCCGCGCGATCCGGGCTGAAAACGAAAACGGGAGCCGAAGCTCCCGTTTTCATTCATCCGATCCGATCACTGCGCCGCGGCAGGCGCGCCGTCGGAATGCTCCGCGTTGCGGCTTTCCGGGTTGACGATCACGGTGGCGGTGATCCCCGCCGCCAGCAGCACGCCCTCCGGCACCTCGTCGATGTGGATGCGCACCGGCACGCGCTGGGCCAGGCGTACCCAGTTGAAGGTCGGGTTCACGTCGGCCACCAGTTCGCGGCTTTCCGGGTTGTCGCGGTCGTAGATGGCGCGGGCGATGCTCTCGACGTGGCCCTTCAGGCGCTCGCCGCTCATCAGTTGCAGCTCGGCCGGATCGCCGACGCGAATGTGCGGCAGCTTGGTCTCTTCGAAGTAGCCGTAGATCCAGTAGGAGCTCTCGTCCACCACGGCCATCTTCGCCTCGCCCACGCGGGCATAGTCGCCACGGTGCACGTTGAGGTTGGTCACGTAGCCGTCCACCGCGGCGCGCACCTGGGTGCGCTCCAGGTTCAGCTTGGCGGCGTCCAGCGCGGCGAGGGCCTGCTGGTAGTCGGCCTCGGAGGCGGCGGCGGTGTTGCTGGCGTCGTCCAGGCTCTCGCGGGAGACCACCTCCTCGTCCATGGCGCGGCGGCGCTTGGCGTTGAGCTGGCGCATCTGCAGGGTGGCCTTGCGCGAGGCGACGGCCGCCTCGGCCTGCTTCACGGCGATCTGGTAATGATCCGGGTCGATCTGCATCAGCAAGTCGCCCTTCTTCACCCGCTGGTTGTCGCGCACCGGCACGTCGACCACCACGCCGGAGACGTCGGCGGCGACGTTGATGATGTCGGCGCGCACCCGGCCGTCGCGGGTCCAGGGCGTATCCATGTAGTTCACCCAGAGGGCACGGCCGATCAACGCGGCGACCGCCAGGATGATCAGGGTCGCCAGCAGGCTGATGATGGATTTGAGAGTCATGGGTGCACGCTCGTTACTTATAGACGGTGAGAGACAGGCCGCCGAACAGGCAGGCGAACAGGCACACGCGGAACAGCGCCGGGTGCCAGGTGTAGCGGTACAGGCCGATGGAGGCGAAGACGCGGTCGATGCCCCAGCAGATCAGCGCGGCGACCAGGAACATCAGGGTCAGGGTCGGCATGTAGACCCCGTGGAAGGCGATCTCGCGGGGCAGGTCAGGCAGCATGGGTCGATCTTCCAGAAGTGGGTTCGCCATCGCGCAGCGGCGACTGTGGGTCGAGCAGGCTGCTGCGGATGAAGTGCAGGTAGCTGAGCACGCGGCGCAGCGGCGAGCTTTCGAAGTCCGGGGCGCGCGGTTCGTCGGTGTGCTTCACGCAGTCGATGGCCTGCTCCACCGCGGCCAGGGCGCGCTCGCGGTTGGCCTGCCCGGGTTTGACGAACAGGCGGATCAGCGCACGGCCCATGGCGCGGATCGACTGCCGCCACGGCGTCGATTCGGCGTAGCAGGGCTCGCTGGGCAGGTTCTCCTGCTCCACGCGCAGTTCGATGATGGCGTGGCCGACTTCCAGCACCACGAAGGTCCAGCGCAGCAGCCGGCGCTGCATCTGCGGGCTGCGTGCGGCCACGCCATAGGCCTGGTTGAGCAGGTCGCGGGTGCCGCTCTCGAAGGACGACACCAGGCCGTCGAGCTTGCCGCTGATGGCCTGCACCACGCGCTGGCGCAGGTCCTTCTCCAGGCGGCGCCAGAGCCAGGCGCTGGTGGGCGGCATGATCACCGCCGCAACCACCGCGGCGAGACTTTGCGACAGCACCAGGGAGATGTACTCGTTGAGCATGCGCCCCGGATCGTACACGGTGAGGTTCGCCGGGATCGCGCCGAAACTGAAGAACACCAGCAGGCCCAGGCCGTAGCCGGCGTACTTGGGCTTAATCGAGAAGAACGCGCCCACCGCGAACACCGGCGCGAGGGCGAAGGCCAGCAGGGGGAAGCCGTCCAGGTGCGGGAACACGAAGAAGGTTTCGGAGAAGCCGAGGATCGCCGCGAAGAAGGTGCCCATAGCCATCTGCATGGCCATCTTCGCCGGGTCGGGAGCTGCCGAGACCAGCGCGGCGACGGCGGCGGCGTTGAGCACGAAGGTGCTGCCGCTGGGCCAGGCGGTCTCGATCCAGAAGATGCCGAACACCAGCACCATCAGCGCGGTGCGCCCGCCGGCCACCAGCGAGGCGACCAGGTTGGCCTTGGGCGAGAAGCCGTGCTTCCAGTTCTCCCGCTCGTGCTTGTGCGCGGCCAGGGAGGCGTGGGTCAGGGCGTAGTTGTAGAGGTCATCGGCCAGTCGATAGAGCAGCTCGCCGGCGGTGTTGTAGTCCAGCAGCGCGGACGGCTCGTCCTGCTCGGCCAGCAATTGCGCGCGGCCGGAGCGGATGCATTGCATCATCCGCGTGCGATGGCTTTCCAGTTGCGTGGCGAGGCGCTCGGCGTCGCGGTCGGTGACCGACTGGCCACGCCAGGGGGCGAGCACCTGGGCCAGTTCGTCCAGGCAGGGTTGTAGCGCCCGCAGCACGGCCTGCGCCTCGTGCGCCCGCAGACGCGAGAGCAGTTGGTGCAGCGCGTGGTAGCGGGTGGTGAGCACCATGAACTCGTTGTTCAGGCGCGACAGGCGCCCGGAACGCAGGCGCATGTGCGGGTCTTCGAAGCTGGTGGCGCTGCGCAGCGCCTCAAGGCCCACGGCCTGGGAGGCGAAGGCCACGTTGGCCGCCTCGAAGCGGGGCCGCTCGCCGCCACCGAGGTTGTCCAGGACGAAGCCGGCGAAGGTGCCGAAGCGCTGGTACAGCGCGCTGCGCATGGCAGTGCTGGAGGTCTGCGGGAACAGCGTGGCGCTGACAACCATGGAACAGAGAATGCCGAGGCTGATTTCCAGCACGCGCCAGATCGCCGACATGAACGCCGCCTCCGGGTGCAGCGTGGCGGGCAGGCCGATCAGCGTGGCGGTGTAGCCGGCGAGCACGCAGGCGTAGGAGCGGAAGTCGCGGTAGCGCGCGGCGCCGACGGTGCACAGGCCGATCCACAACGCCGAGACCAGCAGGAACAGCTCGCGCTGCTGGGCGAAGATGGCGATCAGCGCGACCATCACCGACAGCCCGACCAGGCTGCCGAGAATCCGGTAGAAGCTCTTGGCGAATACCTGGCCGCTCTGCGGCTGCATGACGATGAACACGGTGATGGTCGCCGTGCTCGGCTGCGGCAGCTCCAGGCGCATCGCCAGCCACAGGGTCAGCAGCGCGGCGAGCAGCACCTTGGCGATGTAGACCCAGGTGATGCCGTCGCTGCGCCCCCACTCCAGCAGCGCGCGACGCAGGGCGTCCAGCGGTGCCAGCTGGCGGGTGGCGACGTAGCTTTCGCCGGCCATCTCAGCGCTCGCCCGCCGCGCGGACGTCAACGGTCTCGGGGACCATCTTCGCCTCTCTGGGGCCTTCCTGCTTGTCCATCAGGCCGCCGCCGAGGGCCACGACCAGCCCGGCGTGCACGGCCAGGCGCGCGGCGCGCACCTGCTGCTCCACCAACTGCTGCTGGAACAGGCGGGACTGCGCGTTGAGCACGTTGAGGTAATCGGTCAGGCCGCCACGGTACGCCTTGGTGGCGATATCGTAGGTGCGCTGCGCCGACGCCACCGACTTGGCGGCGAAGCCTTCCTGCAGCTCCATGGAGTGCATGCGGATCAGTTGGTCGGAGATGCCCTTGAGGGCGTTGACCAGCGTCTGGTTGTACTGCGCCACGGCGGCGTCGTAGCCGGCGGATTCCTGGCTCAGCTGCGAGCGGCGGCGACCGCCGTCGAAGATCGGCAGGGAGATGGCCGGGCCGACGCCGTAGGTGAACTTCTCGGCATTGAGGAATTCCAGCACCCCGCCGCCCACCGCGCTGTAGCCAAGGCTCGCGACCAGGTCGACGTTGGGATAGAACTCGGCGCGGGCGACATCCACGCCCTTGGCCTGCGCGGCAACCTTCCAGCGGCTGGCGACCACGTCGGGACGGTGGCCGAGCAGCTCCATCGGCAATTTGCTGGGCAGGCCCGGGCCTTCGGCGAGCTTCAGGCTCGGCCGCTGGATCGAGGCGCCAGCGCCGGGGCCTTTGCCGGCCAGGGCGGCGATCTGGTTGCGAGTGAGCTGGATTTCCTCGTCCACCGCCTCGATCTTGCGCTCGGTTTCCGGCAGCGGGACTTCCGCCTGGCTGACTTCGAAGTGCGTGCCGATGCCCCCGGCCAGGCGGCGCTGGGCCAGGGCCAGGATGCCCTGCTGCTGCGCCAGCATGGCCTTGCCGATGTCGAGCTTGGCGTATTGCAGCGACAGCTGGATGTAGGCGCGGACGATGTTGCCCTCCAGCTCCAGCTGGGCCATGCGCGCTTCGGCGGCGGTCATCTTGGCGATGTCCAGGTAGCGCTCGGTGTTGCTGCGCTCGCGGCCCCACAGGTCCAGGGAATAGTTGAAGCCCAGGGCGGCGTTGTTGTTGAAGGTGGTGCTGTCGGCCAGGTCGCCCGGGCCGTAGAAGTAGTCGGTCGGCCAGCGGTGGCGGGTCAGCGAGGCATCCACGCCGATCTGCGGCGACTCGGCGGACTCGGCGACGCCGGCCATGGCCATGGCCATGCGCACCCGCGCCTCGGCCTGGGCCAGGGTCGGGCTGCCTTCCAGCGCGGCCTGCACCCAGGCATTCAACTGCGGATCACCATAGGCGCGCCACCACTGCTCGGCCGGCCAGCCAGCTTCCTGGTTGGCGTGCGCGATGGCGGCGTCGGTGGCCAGCTCGGTGTCGCCCAGGCGCTGTTCCTGCGGGGCGATGCCGTTGGTGCTGATACATCCGGCGATTGTTGAAAAAATGACAAAGGAGCCGACGAACGTCAGTCCTTTCATGAGGCGACGCGACACAATGAGAGTCCTGGAAGGTAGGAGTGCGTTCAGCTTAGTAGGAGAGCGAGAGCCAATTGCGGCGATTGAATTCTAGATAGGCCGACAGGAACGGATAAGCCGGCTGAATTGCGATTGTTTGTTACCGATAATGAAACAATATGTGTCCCCATCCGTGTGACAATAGGCCGCCCCCGCTCTGTTCCGCGCATTGCCACCGATCAAGGACATGCCGCCGCCGGCCACGCACTGATGCAATCACGTCGCCACCCGGAACAGATGCCCCACTGACGAGGCCTCAATGGACACACTGCAGACCATGCGTGCGTTCGCCTGTGTCGCGGAAACTGGCAGTTTCACCGCCGCCGCGCAACAGCTGAACACCACCACCGCCTACGTATCCCGTGCCGTTGCCAACCTGGAATCGCACCTGCGCACCCGGCTGCTCAACCGCACCACCCGACGGATCGCCCTCACCGAGGCCGGCCAGCGCTACCTGCTGCGCTGCGAACAGATACTCGCCTACGTCGAGGAGGCCGAAGCCGAGGCCAGCGACGCCCACGCCCGCCCCGCCGGCCGCCTGCGCGTGCACTCGATGACGGGCATCGGCCAGCATTACGTCATCCGGGCGATCGCCAACTACCGCCAGCTGCACCCGGACGTGACCTTCGAGCTGACCATGGCCAACCGCGTGCCGGACCTGCTCGACGAAGGCTTCGACGTGGCCATCGTGGTGGCCTCGGAACTGCCCGACTCGGGCCTGGTGTCCCAGCGCATCGGCGAGACCTACAGCATCCTCTGCGCCTCGCCGGACTACCTGGCCCGCCGCGGCACGCCGAAGACGCCGTCCGAGCTGATGGAGCACGACTGCCTGCGCCTGATCAGCCCGGTGCTGCCGCTGGACAAGTGGCTGTTCGACGGCCCCAACGGCCAGGAAATGATCACCCTCGGCCCCTCGCCGTTCCAGGTGAACGTCGGCGACGCCATGACCGAGGCCATCGGCTCGGGCATGGGCATCAGCGCCCTGCCCGTGTATTCGGCCATCGACGGCTTGCGCGACGGTTCGCTGGTGCGCGTGCTGCCGCACTACAAGCTGCAGATCCTCAACGTGTATGCGCTGTATCCGTCGCGACAGTACCTGGACGCGAAGATCAAGACCTGGGTGGCCTACCTGCGGGAAAATCTTCCCGGTGTGCTCCAGGCCGATGGCGCCGGGCTCGCGGGTGTGGGACCCTGACCGACCTGTTCGTCGTGTTTCGCGGGCAAGCTCACTGTGTAACTCCTTACCCCGGTGTTCAGTGAGCTTGCCCGCGAACCTCCCTCCGCCCTGCCCCCGACACCCTGTAGGAGCGAGCTTGCTCGCGAACCGCTTGGCACCGAAGCGGCCTGCACATCCATTGGCCAGCAAGCGCTGGGCCCCCTCGCTCCGACCCACACCACAGCGGTCGATAATCGCCCGCCGCGCCTGTCAGCCTTGCGCCGCTCTGGCCCGCTGGTGGTAGGGTAATGCCCTCCCGTTTCCCAGCCGTCCGAGCGCCATGAAAAAGAACGTCTTCGTCTTCAGCCGCCTTGCCCCGGAACACCTCGACCGTCTGCGCAGCCAGTTCAACGTGACCGTGCTCGACCCCAAGCAGGGCGACGTCGATGCCCAGTTGGCCGCCGCCCTGCCGACCACCCACGGCATGATCGGCGTCGGCCGCCCGCTGGGCGAAAAACAGCTGGCCCAGGCTACGCAGCTGGAAGTCATTTCCAGCGTCTCGGTCGGTTACGACAACTACGACCTGAACTACCTGAACCAGCGCAGCATCCCGCTGACCAATACCCCGGACGTGCTCACCGAGACCACCGCGGACCTCGGCTTCGCGCTGATCATGGCCGCCGCCCGGCGTACCGCCGAGCTGGACGCCTGGACCAAGGCCGGGCAGTGGAAACGCACCGTGGATGCCCAGCAGTTCGGCGTCGACGTGCACGGCAAGAAGCTCGGCATCCTCGGCCTCGGCCGCATCGGCGCGGCCATCGCCCGTCGCGGCCGCTTCGGCTTCAACATGGACATCCTCTACCACGGCAACCACCGCAAGCCGGAGCTGGAGGCGGAGTTCGGCGCACGCTTCTGCGGCTTCGACGAACTGTTGGGCGAGGCGGACTTCGTCTGCGTGGTGGTACCGCTGTCGGACAAGACTCGCCAACTGATCGGCAAGCGCGAGCTGGAGCTGATGAAGCCCACCGGCATCCTGGTGAACATCGCCCGCGGCCAGGTGATCGATGAAGCGGCGCTGGTGGAAGCGTTGCAGGACAAGCGCATCCTCGCCGCCGGCCTGGACGTCTACGAGAAGGAACCGCTCGCCGAGTCGCCGCTGTTCGCCCTGCCCAACGCGGTGACCCTGCCGCATATCGGTTCAGCCACCCACGAAACCCGCCGGGCCATGGCCGAATGCGCGCTGGACAACTTCGAAGCCGCGCTGCGCGGCGAGCGGCCGAAGAACCTGGTCAATCCGCAGGTCTGGAAAGGCTGATCGCGCGCCGCTTTTCGTAGGACGGGGGCGCCTAGCCCTTGCTCGCGAACCGCTCCGCAGCGGGGCTGGTTCGCGAGCAAGCTCGCTCCTACAAGAAGCATTTAGCCAGCGCAGGCTGCAGCCTTGTGGGACGCATAACCTGGAACAGGTTATCCGCCGGAACCTCTGCGGCGGATAACGCTGACGCGTTATTCGCCCTACGACGCCATGCGGATCATCACGCCCGCGCCGGCTGCATCACCGGCCGGGGCTTGCGGAACACCAGCACGTTGCCCGCCATCACCAGCCCCAGTCCGGCCAACGCCGGCAGGCTCCACTGGTAGCCCTCGGCGAAGGCCGAGACGTTGAGCGCCACCACCGGGAACAGCACCGTGCAGTAGGCCGCGCGCTCCGGCCCCATGCGCCCCACCAGCGTGAGGTAGGCGGTGAAGCCGATCACCGAACCGGGAATCGCCAGGTACAGCAGCGACCCCACGTACTGCGCGCTGGCATCGAAGGTCAGCGGCACGCCCTGCACCAGGCAGATCGCCAACAGGATCAGCGAGCCATAGAACATGCCCCAGGCGTTGGTCGACAGCGGCCGCAACCCGGCCTTCTGTTGCAGGCTCGACAACAGATTGCCCGCCGAGAAGCACAGGGTGCCGAGCAACGCCAGGCCCAGGCCATAGAAGGTTTCCCGCGAGGCCTGGTGCCCGGACAGCTCCGGCCAGAACAACAGCGCCAGCCCGGCCAGGCCGAACGCGCCGCCGCCCAGCACGTTGGGCGCGATGCGCTGGCCGAAGAACAGTCGCGCATTCAGGGCGTTCCACAGCGTCGCGGTGGAAAACACCACGGCCACCAGCCCGCTGGGGATCCACTGGCTGGCGGTGTAGAAGCACAGGAAGTTCACGCAGAACAGGCACACCCCCTGGGCGAAGCAGATCGCCTGGCCGCGCCTTCCCAGCGGTTGCAGCTTCCTGGAAAGCAGCAGCACGGCGAACAGCACCAGCGCCGCCAGGCTGAAGCGGTAGGCAATGGACAAGGGGATGGCGACCACGCCGACCTGCAACTTGATGGCGATCCAGGTGGTGCCCCAGATGAGCACGGTGAGCAGGTAGAGCGAGAGGTTCATGGGGCGGTCTCCAAAAATCCAGCGCCGCCAGTCTCCCGCCGGCCCCCGGCGCGGGCTTGCAGATTCTTGCGCTTATTGCGACAACCGGGCTGGCAAGGCGCGCCCGCGCGGGTAGAGTGACGACAACAGAGGAACCCGCATGTCAGCCATTTCCCAGCTCGAAGTCTTCCAGTCGATGAACGCCTCGCCCAACGCCCGCCTGGAGCGTTGCGCGGAGCTGGGCGACGGGCTGTCCGCGGCGATCTGGAGCAACAGCCACGACGCCCGCGACTACCACGCGCCTAGCCACCACACGCTGTCGTGTTACCTGAACGACGGCACCGGCACCTTTCGCCGTGGCGCACCAGGCAGCAAGGGCGCGCCGGACAAGCTCTGCGTCATGCCGGCCGGCGCTGAGTCGGCGTGGATCGTCAACGGCGACATCCGCCTGGCGCACCTCTACATCGGCCAGGAGCAGTTCGCCCTGGGCTGCATCCGCCTGCTCGACCGCGAACCGCGCGAGCTGCAGTTGCACGAACGCACCTTCCTCGACGACCCGCAGCAGGCCGCGCGCTTCCGCCAACTGGTGAAACTGGACTGGCACGAGCCGGGCGAACGCATTCGCACCAGCACACTGGCCCACGACCTGATCGACCACCTGCTGCTGAACCAGGTGGGCCTGCGCGAAGGGCTTCGCCTGAAGGGCGGCCTGGCGCCGGTCATGCGCCGGCGCGTGGCCGACTACATCGAGCAGCGCCTGGACCAGCCGCTGTCCCTGGGCGAACTGGCGATGCAGACGGCGCTGTCGGAATACCACTTCGCGCGGATGTTCCGCGAAAGCTTCGGCATGCCGCCGCACCAGTACGTCCTGGCCCGCCGCGTGGCCCTCGCCCAAAGCCTGCTGCGCGACACCCGCCAGCCGCTGAGCCAGGTGGCGCTGGCCTGCGGATTCTCCAGCGCCAGCCACTTCGCCAATCGATTCAAATCGGTGGTCGGCGGGACGCCCGGGGAGTATCGGCAGGCGTTCGAGGAGTAGCGTTTCGACCGTTTACCTGCCGGTGCGCGGTTCGCGAGCAAGCTCGCTCCTACGAAGAGCACCTCCTCTCGGCTCTGGCTCTGGCTCTGGCTCTGGCTCTGGCTCTGGCTCTGGCTCTGGCTCTGAAGACTTCCAGAGAAACACCCGCGCGCTCCGAATGCCCCGTTCAGGAGGCCGAGTGGAAGCGGAGTTTCAGGGGTTGAGCGGCATGGATGCCGCGAGAGCCGCGATGGGCCAGGGATGGCCCTTCGCGGCGTGCCCCTGAAACTTCGCTGGAGCGAGGGAATTTTTCGCCTAAGCGAAAAACCGGATGTCCGGGGCAAGACCTTTGCCTTCTTTGGGGCGTTTGCCAAAGAAGGTCGCCCGAGGGGGCGAAACAAGAAGCCCGCGCGCACACCGGGGCGGCGCAGGAACACCCAAGCCGAGGCAGTGAGCCTGCGAGATCGCCATCAGGCCAGACGCCGGCCCTGCCGGCGGATCGCGGGCATGGCCCGCTCCTACAAGGGAGGCGCTGGCGGGGATGCGTCAGCCAAGCACCGCCAGCACGCCGCCAAACACCGGCATGGCCGCCGCCGTCGGCAACGCCCAGCGCGGCCGCCAGGCCAGCAGCAGGACCAGCACCGCACCGGCGATCATCAGCAGGCACGCCCAGTAGACGATGCCCAGCTCCACCCCCAGGCGGTGAACCGCATAGGCCAGCGCCAGCGCGCCATCCACCCCTGCCGCGAGGCGCAGCAGGCGCACCCGGGACTGGGACGGAGCGCTGCCCAACAGATCGCGGTGATGGCGCGACAACGACAGGCACGCCGCCGCCAGCGCCAGCAGATTGAGACCGAACACCAGCAGCATCAGGCGTACTCCTCGTGACGGGCACGACGCGGACGAGCAGGCTCGGCACGCGCCTGCCCCAGGCGCCAGCCGAGGAAGGCGCACAGCACGCCGATCAGCAGCAGGCCGAGGTCGATGCCGGCCATCAGCCAGTCGCCCTGGGCGACGTGCGTCGTCAAGCGCCCCGGCTCGGGGCCGAACAGGCTCAGCACCGGCAGCAGCAGGGCCAGCGCCGCCAGGGCGGCAAACTGCTCGCGGGCCATGGCGCGGCTGCCCCGGCGCAGGAGTGCATGGGCCAGCGCCAACAGCCAGATCACCACGAACGCGGTGGCTTCCCAGCGCGTGCGCTGCGGCAGGTCGACCGGCAGCAGGCGCGAGGCCGCCAACAGGCCGAGCGACGCCAGCGGCAGGCCGCCGCAGACCGCGCCATTGAGCGTGCGCACCAGCGCCACGCTACGGTGGCCACGGGTTTCGCGCTTGCTCACCCATACCTGCAGGCCGCCGAACACCATCACGCAGCCCACCAGGCCGAGGACGAAATACATCACCCGCAGCAGGTCGTTGCCGAACTGCGCCATGTGCAGCCCGGTCAGCCAGGCGTAGGTCTTGTAGCCCGGCTGGTAGGGCTTCTGCACGTGCAGCAGCGCGCCAGTGCCGGAATCGAAGGACACGGTGCGCTGGTCGTTGACCATGCTCTTGTCTACCGCCTTGCGGATCTGCACCATCGCCGACGCATCGTTGGGGTGTTCGATATTGATCCAGCCGACCTGGCTGTCATCGCCCCAGGCCGTGCGTGCCTTGAGGATCATGGTGTCGATGGACTTCGGCGGCTTGGCCGGCTTGCCCAGTTCCTCGCGATCGAAGGCGCCCTGCACGTCATGGAAGAAATGCTCCAGGTCGTCCTTGTAGGCCACCTTGATGCCCGCGGTCATGTAGAAGGTGATGAAGATCGCCAGGCCCGTGTAGGCCATCAGCAGGTGGAACGGCAGGCCGAGCACGCCCAGCACGTTGTGCGCGTCGAGCCAGGCGCGCTGCTTCGCCGCTTTCGGCCGCAGGGTGAAGAAGTCCTTGAAGAGGCGTCGGTGGACGATCACCCCGCTGACCAGCGCCACCAGCATGAACACGCCGGCCACGCCGACCACGTAGAGGCCGAGCAGGCCGCCGTGCAGCTCGTAGTGCAGTTCGAGGAAGAAGTTGCCGCCGACGGTCGCCGGCAATACCTCGCCGCTCTGCGCGTCCACCCGGAACGACTGGAACTCGCTGAAGTCCGCCGGCTCCCAACCGGCCGTCCAGTAAGGCATGCGCTCGGTGGGCGGGTGCATCCAGTAGCCGTGGGCCTTCGGCGCGCGTTCGACGATCAGCTCGCGCACCTGGTCGGCGCCGACGCTCACCTGCTCCAGCCTGTGCAGCTGCGGCGTCATCCAGCGGGTGAGTTCCTTGTCGAATACCGCGACGGTGCCGGAGAACAGCACGACGAAGAGAATCCAGCTGACCAGCAGCCCCGCCCAGGTATGCAGCCCGGACATCGATTGGCGCAGGCTCATGGGCGCACTCCGTAGGCGGCCGGCAGGAAGGCCGCCGCGCCCAGCACGGCGCTCAGCAGCACCGGCAGCCAGACCGCGCGCCAGGGGCTCCTGGCACCGAAGGCATATAGAATCGCCGCGACCCAGACGATGAAGCAGGCCAGGCTGGCCAGCGACACACGGTCCGGCCGTGACATCGGCAGGTAAACGCTGAGGAATGCCGTGGCGCTGTACGCCAGGGCGTAGCCCGCGACCACCGCGCTGAGAATACGGGCCGCCAGGGCACCGGCGTGGGCAGCGCTCATGCGTGGGCTCTCGGAAGAATCGGGCGCGGGGCATCGCACATCGGACGGAATCCTGCGGGGCGGCCCGGACCAGGCCCGGGCGCGCGATTGAAAAGCGAAATTATATGATATTGC
The DNA here is from genome assembly GCF_048068435.1 of Pseudomonas sp. NY15437. Classification (NCBI taxonomy): domain Bacteria; kingdom Pseudomonadati; phylum Pseudomonadota; class Gammaproteobacteria; order Pseudomonadales; family Pseudomonadaceae; genus Pseudomonas; species Pseudomonas sp. NY15437. Next base: position 199,528 of record NZ_JBLUQC010000005.1, on the reverse strand, counting down.
TTCTCAATTAAAACAACTCAACACCGCCATTTGTGAGCATCTGTGTCGGAAAGTCGCTGAACGGCATAGGTGGCGGTCACGTCCATGGCGCGCAACAGGCTGTTCATCATCAGGTCCGCCTCGGCCGTGACGCGCGCCGGTGGCGGCTCCTGCAGGAGCCGCGAGGCGCCGGGCGTCAGCTCGACGGCGGCCACCACCGAGCCCTTGCCGAACAGGTATTCGTAGATCAGCAGGTAGTCCGTGCCGGGTAGGTCCTTGAACTCGGCGATACGCCGCAGCACGTTGATCGAGCCGAGTATCCAGTCGCGGCTTTCGGTGAACTCCAGCACGCCCAGGCTCCAGGTCTGGCTCGCCTCGTCGTAGTGGTTCCAGGCCGGCGAGCGCTGGTGCTGGCTCCACCCGGCCACCCAGGCCGCTGCCGTGGTGCCCTGCCCGAGTTCGCACAGCTCGCTCCAGGTGAGGCCGCCTCGTCGCAGGTGATTGCCATCCAGCCACTGCTCGAGGTCGGCGAAACAGGCCGCGGAACCCGCTTCCTGGCGGAGGAAGTCCTCGAGCCGGGAACGACTGATGGAAACCTTCAGATACAGCTGACATGGCTCGGCCATGGGGCGCCCTCTTTTCTGATCCAAGGATTTGCCAGGGGACGCGGGTGCGCCCCGGCGGCTGAATCGATAATCCTAGAGGTTCGCCCCAACGGCGGAGCGCCCAGCGGTTCGACCGTGAAGTGGTATTTTTCAGATTCTCTTGTACAACCGTTCAACTTTCCTCGGGCATTTGCGCCAGCCCCGTGTCATCGTCTTCCGCGGCCCTTCGCCGCCTGCTCCATGGCCCGTTGCAGCCCCTCGAACACCCGCGGCGACAGGCACTGGGCGACGTTGAAGCGCAGGAAGCCGGTGGCGCTCTGGCTCAGGCTGAAGACATTGCCGGGCGCCAGCACCAGGTTGTCTGCCAGCGCCGCGCGCGAGACGTCGGCCGCGTCCAGCCCGCCGGGCAGGCTGGCCCAGACGAACACCCCGCCGCGCGGTTCGATCCACGGCTGGATATCCAGCGCACGCAGGCGCAGCAGCGTCTCGCCCATGGCGTCGGCCAGGCGCCCGCGCAGGTTGTCCAGGTGGCGCCGGTAACTGCCCTTGCGCAACAGCTCGAAGAGCATCTCGGCGCTGAACGGGCTGCTGCCGAAGCTGGTGGCCAGTTTCAGGTCCACCAAGCGCTCGCACCATTCGGGCTTGGTGGCGATGTAGCCGCAGCGCACCGAGGCCGACAGCGTCTTGGAAAAGCTGCCGACCTGGATCACCCGCTCCAGGCCGTCGAAGGCGGACAGCCGCGGCGCGCTCTCGTGCTCGAAGTCGCCGAAGATATCGTCCTCGACGATCAGCAGGTCATGGGCCTCGGCGAGTTTCAGCAGGCGATGGGCAACCAGCGGCGAGAGCACCGCGCCGGTGGGGTTATGGAAGGCCGAGTTGGTGATGTACAGGCGCGGGCGGTGCTGTTCCAGCAGGCTCGCCATGGCGGCCACATCCGGCCCGGTGGGCGTATAGGGCACACCGATCACCTGCACGCGGTGGGCACGCAGCAGGGCCTGGAAGTTGAAGTAGCCGGGGTCGTCCACCAGCACGCAGTCGCCCGGTTCCAGCAGGAAGCGGCAGATCAGGTCGATGGCCTGGGTGCCGTTGTCGGTGAGCACCACCTGCTGCGGGCCGACCGGCACGCCGTAGTCCGCCAGCCGTCGCGCGAGCTGCTCGCGCAGACCGGCGTGGCCGTAGGGGCGGCCGTACTCCAGCAGGCTCGATTGCGGCGCGCGGGCAATCTGTCGCAAGGCGCGGCGCAGTTCCTCCTCCGGCAGCCAGGACGGCGGCAGCCAGCCGCAGCCGGGTTTGAGCGAAGTGTCCGCGGCCTCCAGGGACTGCCTCGAAATCCACAGCGGATCGATGCTGCGGTCCAGGCTCGGGCCGACATCCGCCAGGGACAGCGGCGGCGCATGGCCGGCCACGTAGAAGCCAGAGCCGCGGCGCGCGGCGATCACGCCGTCGGCGGCCAGCCGATCGTAGGCTTCCACCACCGTCGTCTTGGACACGTCCAGCTGCTCGGCCAACTGGCGAATCGACGGCAAGCGCTCCCCCGGCACCAAGGCCCGGGCGGCCAGGCGCTCGCGCACGTGCTGCATCACCGAATCGACCCGCGTGCTCTTTGGTCTGCCCATGCTGCCCTCGCCTGCCCCGGATAAGGTGTACCGAGATAATTTACGGACAGTTTGCGCAAATTGTACCTTTCTGTCACTGGCCGGCCGGCGGCTTCGCGCGCACGCTGCAAGCTCGCTCCCCTGCCGGATTTCCCCCATGAACAACACCCACACCCTGACCACGAACAGCAACCTCGGCGGCTGGCTCAGCGGCTTCCTCGGCGTGCTCATCTTCAGCGGCTCGCTGCCGGCCACCCGGGTGGCGGTGGCCGACTTCGACCCGACCTTCCTCACCCTCGCCCGCGCCAGCATCGCCGGCCTGCTGGCAGCGGCGATCCTGGTCCTGCTGCGGCAGAGGCTGCCGGCGCGCCAGGACCTGGTCCCGCTGCTGGTGGTCGCCGGCGGCGTGGTGGTGGGCTTCCCGCTGCTCACCGCGCTGGCGCTGCAGCACGTCAACTCGGCCCACGCCATCGTCTTCGTCGGCCTGCTGCCGCTGGCCACTGCGCTGTTCGGCGTGCTGCGCGCCGGCGAGCAGCCGCGCCCGGCGTTCTGGATCTGCTCGGGGCTGGGCAGCGCGGTGGTGGCGGGCTTCGCCCTGTCGCAGAGCGGCGCGGGCAACGTCACCGGCGACCTGCTGATGCTGGCCGCCGTCGCCGTCTGCGGCCTGGGCTATGCCGAAGGCGGACGCATCGCCCGGCACCTGGGCAGCTGGCAGGTGATCTGCTGGGTGCTGGTGCTGTCCCTGCCGCTGATGCTGCCGCTGGCCTGGTACACCCAACCGGAAACCTTCAGCGGCGCCAGCTGGCCGGCCTGGATCAGCCTGGCCTACGTCTCGCTGTTCAGCATGCTGATCGGCTTCTTCTTCTGGTACCACGGCCTGGCCACGGGCGGCATCGCCGCGGTCGGCCAGTTGCAACTGCTGCAGCCGTTCTTCGGCCTGGCACTGGCCGGCCTGCTGCTGCACGAGCAGATCAGCCCGCTGATGGCCGGCGCCACCGTCGCCGTGGTGCTGTGCGTGGCGGGGGCGAAACGCTTCGCCCGCTGACCGCCGGCGTCCTTCACAGTCCCGCCCGGGGAAAATCGCGGTATCATCGGGCGTTTGCGTACTCGGCTGGACTGCCGGAAGGACACTCGGATGAAGCCACCCGCCGACTCTCCACTGCCTGCCGTGGAGCGCGACGAACTCGCGCCGCGGCCACGGCTGACCCTGGGCAGCCACGTGCACAGCGGCTTCGACCTGCGCAGCGGGCGCATGCAGAACATCTCCCGGCATCGCGCCGCGCTGGCCTTCCTGTACGGCGACATGCCGGTGTCGGGCAGCGTCACGCCGCGCTCGGGGCGCGAGATCCGGGTATTCCGCGATGACCAGATCGTCCGCGTCAGCCGCGCGCTGGAGCTGGAGCATGCCTGGCGCCTGGACCTGCGCGAGCTGGGCTTCAAGCCGGCGATGCGCCGCAGCGATGCCCTGGAAGACAGCGCCGGGGAGATGTTCGAGCTGCCCGACGACAGCGCCTGGCAGGAATTCATGCGCGAAGGCCTGCCGCGCCTGCGCGAGCAGGGCTGGGAAATCGACATCCGCCCCGAGTTCGTCTTCGACCTCACGCCGGTGGAGAACTGGTACGCCGAGATCGAGGAGACCGACGACCGCCAGTGGTTCGACCTGGAGCTGGGCATCGAGGTCGAGGGCCGGCGCATCAGCCTGCTGCCGGCCCTGATCGAACTGATCCGGCGTATGCCCGCGCTGCTCGACCCGGTCGCCCTCGCCCGCCATGCCGACGATGAGCAACTGGTGCTGCGCCTGGATGCCGGGCGCAACCCGATCCACACCTGGCAGACCGCCTCCGACCGCCCGCTGCGCGTGTCGCTGCCGTTCGGCAGGCTCAAGCCGCTGCTCGGCACGCTGTCGGAGTTCTACCTCGGCGAACAGCCCCCGGTGCGCCGCCTGCGCATGGGCGCGCCGGACGCCGCGCGCCTGACCGAACTGGAAGAGTTGCCGCTGACCTGGCAGGGCGGCGAGCAGCTGCGCGAGATCGCCCATCGCCTGCGCGACTACCGGGCCCAGCCGGCGCAGATTCCCGCTGGCCTCAACGCCGAGCTGCGCGCCTATCAGCACGAAGGCCTGAGCTGGATGCAAACCCTGCGTGAAGTCGGCGCCAGCGGCATCCTCGCCGACGACATGGGCCTGGGCAAGACGCTGCAATCGCTCGCCCACGTGCTGCTGGAAAAACAGGCCGGGCGCCTGAGCAGCCCGGCGCTGGTGATCATGCCCACCAGCCTGATCCCCAACTGGCTGGACGAGGCCGAGCGCTTCACCCCCGACCTGCGCGTGCTCGCCCTGCATGGCGCCGGACGGCGCAAGGCGTTCGCGAAGATCGCCGAGCACGACCTGATCCTCACCACCTACGCCCTGCTGCCGCGCGACGCCGAGAAGCTCGCCCAGCACGAGTACCACCTGCTGATCCTCGACGAGGCGCAGAACATCAAGAACGCCACCACCAAGGCTGCCCAGGCCGCACGCCACCTGCGTGCACGCCACCGGCTGTGCCTGACCGGCACGCCGCTGGAGAATCACCTGGGCGAGCTGTGGTCGCTGTTCCACTTCCTGCTGCCGGGCTGGCTGGGCGATGCGCGGCAGTTCGCCGTGGACTACCGCACGCCCATCGAGCGCCACGGCGACCAGGGCCGCCTGGCGCACCTCGCCGCGCGCATCCGCCCGTTCCTGCTGCGCCGCACCAAGGAGCAAGTGGCCTCGGAATTGCCGCCCAAGAGCGAGTTCATCCAGCACATCGAACTCAGCGAGGCGCAGCGCGACCTCTACGAAACCGTGCGCCTGGCGCTGGATCGCAAGGTGCGCGACGAGATCGCCCGCCGCGGCCTGGCGCGCAGCCGCATCATCATCCTCGAGGCGCTGCTCAAGCTGCGCCAGGTCTGCTGCGACATCCGCCTGGTGAACAAGGAAGCGCCGCCGCCTACCGGCAAGTCGGCACGCGCGGTCACCTCGGGCAAGCTGGTGTACCTGCTGGACATGCTCGAGGAACTGCTCGCCGAAGGCCGCCGCGTGTTGGTGTTCTCGCAGTTCACCTCGATGCTCGCGCTGATCGGCGAGGCCCTGGCCGAGCGCAACCTGGAGTATGCCCTGCTGACCGGCGACACCCGCGACCGCCGCGCGCCGGTGAAGGATTTCCAGGAAGGCCGCGTACCGCTGTTCCTGATCAGCCTGAAGGCCGGCGGCGTGGGCCTGAACCTGACCGCTGCCGACACCGTGATCCACTACGACCCGTGGTGGAACCCTGCCGCCGAGAACCAGGCCAGCGATCGCGCCTACCGGATCGGCCAGGACAAGCCGGTGTTCGTCTACAAGCTGATCGCCCGGGGCACGGTGGAAGAGAAGATCCAGCTGCTGCAACGCGACAAGGCCGCGCTGGCCGCCGGCATCCTCGAAGGCTCCGGCACCGACTGGCAATTGGACGACGCGGATATCGACGCCCTGTTCGCACCGCTGCCCAAGGCCGTCTGAATCGCCGCGCCCCTTGTGGGGCGAGCTTGCTCGCGAATCCGCCCGGCGATGGTATTTCCCTGGAGCGCACTCTGCGCTCGGTCGCGGGCATGGCCCGCTCCTACAGAACATCCGGCACGGCGCACGTCCGGGCACAGGCACCGCTGTTTGTAGGAGCGGACCTTGTCCGCGAAATCCCACCCGCCCATCCGCTCAATCCGGCGAACACTCCTGCAACCGTCCCCCTCGCCCGCTTACGCCAAAAGAACTTTCTGACATCACCAGTGGAAATCCACTACATCGCCCAGCACGCACCTGTAGGAACCTACACCTGCGCCGACACAACGAGCCGGACCCGGCAGAGGCAGACGCCCCGGGCAAACCAGGACTCCTGCCGGCGCCATGATTTCCCCTGCAGCCCTGGCCAGTCTTCCTCCTGCGCCGGGGCTTTTTTCTCAGCGCATCCCCCAGCCGTGGCTGACCAGCACCGACTGCCCGGTGAGCGCCGCCGAGGGGAAGCTGGCGAGAAACAGCACCGTTTGCGCCACGTCCTCCACCGTGGTGAATTCGCCGTCCACCGTGCCACCCAACATCACCTGCTTCACCACCGCCTCCTCGCTGATGCCCAGCTCCTTCGCCTGCTCGGGAATCTGCTTCTCCACCAGCGGCGTGCGCACGAAGCCGGGACACACCACGTGGGAGCGCACGCCGTGCGGGCCGCCTTCCTTCGCCAGGGTGCGCGCCAGCCCCAGCAGGCCGTGCTTGGCGGTGACATAGGCGGACTTGAGCGGCGACGCTTCGTGGGAGTGCACCGAGCCCATGTAGATCACCACGCCGCCGCGCCCCGCCGGGTACATATGGTGCAGCGCCGCGCGGGTGGTGAGGAAGGCGCCGTCGAGATGGATGGCGAGCATCTTCTTCCAGTCGGCGAAGGCGAAGTCCTGCAGCGGATTGACGATCTGGATGCCAGCGTTGGAGACCAGGATGTCGAGGCTGCCGAACGCCGCAACGACCTCATCGATACCACGATCCACGGCCTGCTCGTCGGTCACGTCCATGGCCACCGCCAGGGCCTTGCCGCCGGCGGCTTCGATCTCGACCGCCACGCGCCGGGCGGCGTCCTGCTGCAGGTCTGCGATGGCCACCGCCGCGCCGGCCTGCGCCAGGGTCAGGGCGATCTGCTTGCCGATGCCACTGGCCGCGCCGGTGACCACCGCGACCTTGCCGTTCAATGCATTCATCAGAGAGCTCCGGGGGAAGGTGGAACTCTCACTCTAGACGGATCAGTCGTGGGTCAGTTCGATACTGCCGTCGCGCTGCTGCCGGTAGATCGTATAAGGCAGCACCAGCGTATCCGTGGCGGCGGAAAGCAAGCCATCGAACAAGGGCCAGTAGAGTCCCTGGGGGGAGTCGGGAAGCGGGGGCGATAGCCCGGCGCTGCGCTGATACCTGCCACCCGGGTCGCCGTGCAAGGCGCAGAAGTTGTAGGCCACACCACTGTAGATGCGGGGGATCTCGGTGCAATAGGTCCTGCCCAGCTTCAGATCGCTCACACTCTCATGTGCATCGCTGTCCAGCGTCCGAACCGACCCGCATCCGGTCACTCCTGCCGTGACTAGCAGTACTGCCAACAGACGCCTCAGCATCGCTCATCTCCCTTGAAATCCAATATCCGTTCAATCACGCCGCAGCTCGATACTGCCGTCGCGTTGCTGCCGATAGAGGGTGTAGGGCAAGGCCAGGGTATCGACGACGCCCGACAACGCCATGTCCAGCACGGCCAGGACCGGCGGGCCGAAGACCTGGTTGGCCGGTGTGGCGGGCGGCGTCTGGTTGGCATCCTGCGGCGGCTCGCCGTAGAGCTGGCAGGCGTCCCACACGACCCCGCCATACACCCGCGGGATGGCGCCACAGTAGGTGCCCTTGAGGCGTAAGTCGCTCGCGTTCACCACCGCATCGCTACGCAGCGTGTGAAAGGACCCGCAACCGCCGAGCAACGCGGCGGCGAGCAGCAGCCAGGGGCGGATCATCGGCATGTCGAAACTCCTTCTTCATAGCCCAAGCGGCTTACCAACCCTTGAGCTGGTCCCAGCGCCAGTTGCGGTACTGGTAGATCAGTGTACCGAGCAAACCGTAGGCCGCCGCCATGGCGAAGAGGATGAGGATGCGGTCAGCCACGGCTGAAAGCGGCAGGTTCATCTGGTTCATTTCCACCACCGCGCGGATCGCCCAGGTGGACGGGATCGCGTCCGCCAGCAATTGCACCCAGTGCGGCATGGCCTGGGGCGGCCAGGTGAAGCCGGCCATGTAGAACAGCGGCAGGGTGATGAAGGTCATGGTCAGGTAGACCGCTTCCTCGGAGGGCAGCAGCTCGGCGATGAACTCGCTCATGGCGATCACCGCCAGCAGGAACGGCAGCACCAGGCCCATCAGCATGAAGAACGAGGCGGTCTGCCGGTACCCCATCATCCACGGCCAGATGACGTAGAAGAGCATCGCCAGCACCGTCCAGATCAACAGCTGCGCGGCGTAGCGACCGAAGCGCGTGGAGGTGGGTTGGCGCAGCGAGCGGGGGGTGCCGCCGCGCAGGTTGAGGTTCACCCGCGTGCAGGAAAGCAGCAGGCTGTGCTGCAGGATCAGCGTTACCAGGCCGGGCAGGACGATGGCGGCGAAGCTGGTGCCGGGGTTGAACAGATCGGTGAGCTGGCCGACGGCCGGTTGCAGCAGGACGTCCGCCTGCACCTCGGAGAAGCCGCCGCGCATGAGCTTCTCGCGGTTGTAGCGCAGCGACAGCTCGCTGTAGGTGGCGCTGATGTCCTGCTGGATCTGCCCGTTGGCCATGCGGTTGGTGGCGTCGCCGAAGATCGGCACGGTCACCGCCTCGCCGCGCAGCACGCGCTTCTCGAAGTCCAGCGGAATCACCACGATGGCGAACAGCTTGCGCCAGGCCAGGTCATGCTGGGCCTCGGGCAACTGGTCGTAGCCCAGGGTGGCGATCTTCGGTGTGGCGTCCAGCAGGCGCACCAGCTCGCGGGACACGCCGCTGTGGTCCATGTCGATCACCGCCACCGGCAGGTCGTCCATGGTGCGGTGGGCGTAGGGCAAGGTGGTCAGCGACACGGACAGCACCATCAGCAGCCACAGCGGCTTGCCGAGCATGCCGCTCAGGGATTCGCGAAAGACCTTGTAGAAGTTCTCCATGGCGGCTCCTTACGCCGGGCTCAGGTCAAGGCGCCGGCGCAGGCGCATCTTGCCGATCATGTAGGCGATCAGCGGGTAGAGCAGCAGTTTGCAGCAGGCGTACAGGCCGGATTCGGCCGGGGCCTTGCGCAGGAACTGGTCGAACAGGCCGTGCAGCGTGTGGGTCAGCGGCTCGGCCAGGGAGATGAAGCGGGCGATCGGCGGCATCGCCAGTTCCGGCAGCAGCACCCCCGAGTAGGTCTGCGCCACGCCGATCAGCAGGCCGATCAGCGAATAGGCGCTGAAGCGGTTGGCGGTGAAGATGAACAGCATCAGCCCGACGCTCTGCGCCGCGGCCACATAGCAGACGGTGATCGCCAGCATCCACCACGGGTTGCCGTTGATCCGCGCACCGTTGAGCTCGACCAGCAGGAACAACTCCACCATCAGCAAGGCGCTGAACAGCAGCGTATAGGGCGCCAGCTTGCCCAGCAGGCGCGCGCCGAGCGCCTGGGCGCGCAGGATGTGCGGCGAGGAGGCGCGCAGCTCCGGCGCCTCGCGCGCCAGCACGTGCACCGTGGCGACGATGACGAACAATTGCAGCAAATGGACGATGGCGGCGAACTGCTGGAAGTAGATGTAGTTGCCGCTGGCGTTGAACAGGCTTTCGTAGGACACGCTGATGCTGGCGAGCGCCGGCATGGGGCGGTCCATGCCGGCGGCCAGGTGCGGGCGCAGGTCGGCATTGACCGAACTCATCAGGCCGCTGAAGTCCTGGGTCGAGTAGAAGCCGGCGGAATAGAACAGCGAGTTGTAGTACAGCTCGGCGACCGGCTGGCGTCCGGACAGCGCGTCCGCCTCGAAGTCGCGGGGGATGTAGAGCAGCGCGTAGTCGTCGGCCATGCGCAGGCGGCGCAGGCCCTCCTGCAGGCCGCCGCCCAGCACCTCGACCTTGGCGTGGGAGCCGGCGTCCAGCTCGCGCACGATACGCCGCGACAGGCTGCTGTGATCCGCGTCGACCACCGCCACCGGCATGTCCAGCAAGGTGCCCGCCTGGTACACGCCGCTGATCACCACGAACAGCAGCAACGGCCAGAGCCAGCCGAGCCAGTGGATGGTCCAGCTGCGCAGGGCTACCCGCGTTTCGCTGCCGAAGGCCTGGGCGAAACGCAGCAGGTTGCGCCTTACTGCTTCCACTGCCACAGCGCGCTCATGCCAGGGCGCAGGCCTGGTACCGGCTGGTCCGGATACAGGCGCACCTCGAAGGTCTTCAAGTCGAAATCGCCGGTGGCGCGGGTCGCACGCTTGGTGGCGAAATCACCGAGCGGTGCGATGTAGCTGACCTTGGCCTTCACCTCGACGCCCTTGAGCGCGGGCACCTGGATGGCCACTTCATCGCCCTTCTTCACCTCGGCGAGGATGTCCTCCCGCAGGTTGAACACGAAGTAGGCGTCGGACAGCCGCACCAGCGTCAGCAAGGGACTGTAGGCGTTGACCAGCTCGCCCTGCTCCGCCGGGATCGGCCCGACCTCGCCATCCACCGGCGCCACCACGTTGAGGTCGTCGGTCTGCGCCTGCAGTTCGAGGATCTGCGCATCGGCCCGGCGCACCGCCGCCTCCAGGGCGCGGCGACGCTCCTCGCGGTCGCCCTGGGTGCCTTCGTCGAGATTGGCCTGGGCTTCGGCGACACGGTTGCGCGCCACGTCGCGGCCCCGGCGGGAGAGGTCCAGTTGGGCCTGCGAGACGAAGCCGCGGCCGGCCAGCTCCTCGTTGCGCTGGTACTCCAGCTCGGCGTTGCGCAGTTCGGCCTGGGCCTGGGACAGGCTGGCCTGCAGGGCGCGCAGGGTTTCCTCGCGGGTACCGTGCAGGGATTCGTCGAGGTTGGCCTGCACCTGGTTGCGCGCGGCGCGCAGGGAATCCAGCTGGGCTTGCAGTTCCGGGCTGCTGAGGGAAATCAGCAGCTGCCCCTGCTTCACATCGTCGCCACGCCGCACGTGCAGCAGTTCGACCCGGCCCTTGGCCTTGGACGCGACGATGACGTTGGTGGCGTCCGCTTCACCCTGGAGCAGCAGCGGCTGGGTGTGCAGGCGCAGGTAGAGCGTGATGGCGATGATCACCAGGATCAGCAGGGGGGCAAACAGTTTCCATCCCTTCATGGAGCGCTCTTTTCAGCTGGCGGATGCACCGATGGTAGTGCATCCGCCGCCGGAGCGGCGGTCGCGGATCAATGAGGATGGGCGATCAGCGCTCGTCATCGCTGATCAGCTCGCGCTCGCCGCTGCGTTGCGGCGAACTCGGCGAGGGGAAGCGCGAGGAGGCATAGCGCACCACCAGGATCGCCAGTGCCAGCAGCAACAGCGCCACCGAGACCAGGATGATGCCGTCGTCGGGCACGTGGTTGTGCTGGATGTCGGCGATCATCAGGCGGGTCAGCGCGGTCATCGCCACGTAGATCAGGAAGCGCACCGGCATGTGGTTGGTCTTGAAGTAGATGCCGACCATCGCTCCCAGCTCCAGGTAGATGAACAGCAGCAGGATGTCGTCGATGCTCGCGTGGCCCTTGCCGACCATCTCGCCGAACGCCACCGCCGCCGACCAGAACACCGTGCCGCCGATGGCGAACAGGGCCAGATAGTGGAAGCCCTCCACCAGCAGGTTGCCCAGGGATTCGGCACAGCCGTGCATCCGCTCGCTCAGGCGCTCGGCCCAGTTCTGTTTCATTCGTCGGTTCTCCCCATCACAAATCAGCATCACAAGGCTTGGTTGGCGTGAAGCCTGCAAGTGCTACGCCATTGATCTTGCGCAGTCATCCCACAGACAGGCTGCGACAAGATGACTGCAACTTTTTCCGCGGCCCCCGAGTCCATCCAGAGGCACGCCACAGAACAGGCAGGAACGAGTGATGGAAAGCCCCTTTCAAAAACTGACCGACGCCTTCCAGGAACAGTACCGCGTCAACTTCAGCCTTGAACGGCCTGACGGCAGTATCGTCCTTACCCTCTCCACCGACGCCGGCGTGGCCGCGCGCCGCCTGATCCGCAACACCCAACTGCAGGATCCGGAGCAGCTGCAGCGCTTCATCCAGAGCATCCGCTTCGGCATCGCCATCGAGCAAGGCGGCACCGCGCCGCAGCTGCTCGCTGCCATGACCCGGGGCGAAAGCGGCCTGCCGATCGCGTCCTGACGCCGCAGGCCGCAAGTTTTCCTTCCTTCAGAGCCATCTGACTGACGATTCCTTGCGCCAGTCACGCGACCCTGCCGCGCGCGCCAACAGGGCGCGCGCACTGCTTTGGCCCGCCGCCCATAGTGGCGATCTACAGGCACCGCCTTCTCCAGCGTCTACGCTGCTGGCAACGAACCGCACAGCAGCAGTAGCATTGCGCGATCACTTTACTGTATAAATAACCAGTAATTTCAAACTCCCCCTATCAAGAGAAGGCACAGAGGTGATGAATGGCCGTCGAAGTGGTGTACCGCAGCAGCCGCGATCCGGAGCGCCTGTTCATGGATAAGGCAGAAGCCGACCGGCACGACAAGATGCTGGAGCTGGCGGAAACGCTGGCCGACGTGCTGCAGAAGGCGGTGCCTTCGCTCAAGGAGGACCAGGTCGAGGAGATCGGCATCTTCATGGCCAGGAACCGCGATGCCTTCGCGCGGGCCTTCAAGAACCAGCCCGATGCGTTGAGTGAGCTTTTCAGCGAGGCGGCGGCTGAGGAATAGTTCTGCAGCGAGCCCGTGGCCACCGCGTATTCCTCTGCTTTTCCATTGGATCCGCGCACTCCGAACGCCGGCCCTGCCGGCGGATCGCGGGCATGGCCCGCTCCTACAAGGAAGTACCGAGGCCGGGCGGTTCGCGAGCAAGCTCGCTCCTACGAAGAGCCACTCCGTGCCGCCCTCTGGCTCTTGAAGATTTCCAGCGGAATATCCGCACGCGCCGAATGCCCCGTTCAGGAGGCCGAGTGGAATCGGAGTTTCGGGGGTTGAGCGACATGGATGTCGCGAGAGCTGCGATGGGCCAGGGATGGCCCTTCGCAGCGTGCCCCTGAAACTTCGGTGGAGCGAGGGAATTTTTCGCCTAAGCGAAAAACCGGATGTCCGGGGTAAGACCTTTGCCTTCTTTGGGGCGTTTGCCAAAGAAGGTCGCCCGAGGGGGCGAAACACAGAGCCCGCGCGTACACCGAAGCGGCGCAAAAGCTCCCAGGCCAACGCAACAGAGTATCACAAAACGTCGGCCCTGCCGACGGGCCGCGGGCATGGCCCGCTCCTACAAGGGAATGCGGTGCTGGGCGGTTCGCGAGCAAGCACGCTCCTACACGGGGAGCCGACGTGTCCCTCGTAGGAGCGGACCTTGTCCGCGAAATCCATCGCGGCGGAATGGGAGATAACCAGGTGGCACCGACCTGCACTGCCCATCTGCAGGAACGCGCCATGCGCGTGATCGCGGGCATGGCCCGCTCCTACAAGGAAGTACCGGCGCTGGGCGGTTCGCGAGCAAGCTCGCTCCTACACGGGGAGCCGACGTGTCCCTCGTAGGAGCGGACCTTGTCCGCGAAATCCATCGCGGCGGAATGGGCGATCACCAGGTGACACCAACCTGCACTGCCCATCTGCAGGAACGCGCCCTGCGCGTGATCGCGGGCATGGCCCGCTCCTACACGGTGCGACAGCCTCAATGTCCCGAATATTCCCCGTAGAGAATCCGCTCGGCCAACTTGTCGGCGACGCGTGCCGGCGACAGGTGATCGGCCTGGGCGTGGGCATAGACCTCGGTCAGCCGCTCGGCGATGCGCGAGAGGTGGGCGGTGATGGTCGGCAATGGCTCGCCCTGGTGTTGCAGGGCGACGTAGATCAGCCCGCCGGAGTTGATCACATAATCCGGCGCATAGAGGATGCCCCTGGCTTCCAGTTCATCGGCCACGTCCGCATGGGCGAGCTGGTTGTTGGCGGCGCCCGCCACGGCCGCGCAGCGCAGGTGGCCCACCACCTGCGAAGTCAGCACCCCGCCCAGCCCGCACGGCGCGAGGATGTCGCACGGGGTAGTGAGCAGCGCCTCGTTGGGCACCGGGCGGGCGCCCAGTTGTTCCACGGCCAGTTGCACCTTGCCGGCATCGATATCGCTGACCAGCAACTCCGCCCCGGCGGCCGACAGGTGCTCGGCCAGCGCATAGCCCACATGACCCAGGCCCTGGATCGCCACGCGCAGGCCGTCGAGGTCGTCGCTGCCCAGGCGCGCCTGGGCGCTGGCACGAATGCCGGCGAATATGCCCAGCGCGGTGTGGGGCGACGGATCGCCGCCCGCGCTGGTGCTGGTGACATGCCGAGTGAACTGGGCGATGCAGTCCATGTCGGCGCTGGACGTGCCGCTGTCCACCGCGGTGATGTAGGCGCCGCCCAGCGAGTCGATCATGCGACCGAAGGCTTCGAACAGCTCGCCCCGGTTGTTGACATGGGGCGCACGCAGGATCACCGCCTTGCCGCCGCCCTGGCGCAGGCCGGCCAGCGCGGCCTTGTAGCTCATGCCCTGGGCCAGGCGCGCGGCGTCGCGCAGGGCGGCGTCGTGGCTGGGATACGGCAGATAGCGGCAGCCCCCCAGTGCCGGCCCGAGCCGGGAATTGTGGATGGCGATGATGGCCTTGAGTCCCGTGGCCGGGTCCTGGGCGAGATGCAGCGACTCGAGCCGGGTGGCTTCCATCATGTCGAACATGGCGGCGCTCCCTTGCTGGGATGGGTCGTCGGTCGGCGAACCGACCCCCACAGTATAGGCAGCGCCTGTCATGCCATGTTCACAGGCGACGACCGCGTCACTGGACGCGGAGCCAGCGCAGCGGTTACAACCGCAGGGTCAGCCGGAGAACACCATGGACCCGCGTCAAGCCTGCCTTGCCTGTCTTGCCCAGGACCCGCCCGCCCTGTTCGAGGCGGCCCTGTGGATCGCCGCCGAGCACGAACCGCAGCTGCCGCCGGAACAGGCGCAGCGGCTGTTCGACTCGCTGGCGCACCAGGTGGCGGTCGCCCTGCCCTCGGGCACAGGCGACGCCGAACGCGCCCAGGTCCTGCTGCGCCGCATGAGCGAGTTGGGTTTTGCCGAAGATGACCAGTACCCCTTGCGTCCGCGCGCCGCGCTCCTGCCGCAGGTGCTGCAGTGGCGCCACGGGCAACCGCTGTCGCTGGCGCTGATCGCCCTGGAGCTGGCACGGCGCAACGACATCACCCTGGTCGGGGTGAACTTCCCGGGTCGTTTCCTGCTGCGTGTGCCCAGCGCCAACCACCTGCTCGACCCCGCCACCGGTCGCCGCCTGTACACCCGCGATTGCCGCGACCTGCTGGCGCGCAGCCTGGGGCCCAACGCCGAGCTGACGGCGGCGCACCTCGCCACGGCCAGCGCCGCCGACATGCTCCAGCGCCTGTCACGCAACCTGCGGGAGCTGCACCTGGCCGCCGGGGAACCGCTGGCGGCGCTCAAGGATGCCCAGCGTGTCCTGGAGCTGGGGCCGCCCAGCGCCAGCGATCACCTGGCCCGCGCCGAGCTGTACCACACCCTGGATTGCCCGCAGGCCGAACGCTACGACCTGGAGCGCGCCTTGCTGCTCAGTAACGATGCCGCCGAGCAGCTGCGCCTGGCCCAGCGCCTGGGCAACATCAGCGTGCTGTCCAAGGCGCTGCACTGAGGCTTGCGCGTCAGACCTTCAGCAGGCCCAGTTCCTTCGCCCGGGCCACGGCCTGGGTGCGCCGCTCCACGCCGAGCTTGCCGTTGATCCGGCGCGCGTGGGTCTTCACCGTGTGCAGGGAGATGTAGAGCCGCTCGCCGATCTCCAGGTTCGAGCAGCCGCGGGCGATCAATTCCAGCACCGACAGTTCGCGCAGGCTCAGCAGGTTATGCGGAGCCATCTCGCCCGCGCTGGGGCGCAGGCCGAACAGGCCGGGCTGGCGGCGCTGGGTGTCGCGCAGGGTGGACAGCAGTCCGAAGCGCTGGGCGAGCGTGACGCCTTCGTCCAGCGCACTGCGCGCTTCGTCCAGGCTGCCGCCGATGAAGTGGGCCTCGGCCAGCGCCAGCCAGACGTCGCAGGCCAGGGTGTTGCGGCCCTGGCGCAGCAGGTCCGGGAGCATCGCCAGGAGGCGTTGCAGGGCCGCCTCCACGTCGCCGTCGTAGAGCTCGGCCAGTGCCAGGTGGTGTTCGACCCGCAGGATCTGATCCGGCGCCGCCGCCGGCGGGCTGAGGCGGTCGGTGCGGTAGCGCGAGGCCACGCGCTGGAGGATTTCCCGCGCCGGCGCCGCGCGCTGCTGCCGCAGGTGCAGCGCCGCGCTGGCGAGCAGCAGCGGGCCCCGGTAGATCGGCTCCGGCACGTGCTGCAGTTGCATCAGCCGTTCGACTTCCAGCAGGCGGCTGAAGGCGCCGTCGGTGTCGCCGTCCAGGGCGTCCAGCCAGGCCAGGCCGGTGAAGCCGTAGATCAGGCTCGGGTCATGGCTGCGGCGGGTTTCGTTGAGCCCGGCGATGAACAGTTCGCGCGCCTCGTCGTCACGGCCCTGGCGCAGGCACAGCCAGCCACGCCGCAGGGCGACGCGGCCGGCCATGGCGTTGCAGGTGATGCGCATCTCGTCGAGGTAGTCCTGCACCCGCGCCAGCAGCGCGTCGGCGCGTTGCAGTTCGCCGCGCTGCTCCAGCCACTGGGCGCGGTCCAGTTCCAGCAATGCCTCGAAGGTGGTGCTGCCTTGCAGGCGCGCGCGACGCAGGGCTTCGCGGTTGATCAGCCGCGCCTCGGCGAGTCGCCCGTCGGCCTGGGCCTGCTGGGTCAGGGCGGACAGGCAGATCAGGGTCTGTGCCCAGGCATCCTCGGGCAGGTGCGCCAGCGCCTCGCGCAGCTGCTCGCGCGAACCGAGCAGGCCGCGGGCATGGGTGAGCATGCCGTTGAGTCCCTGCCACTGGGCGATCAGCGCGCGCTGGCGGTGCTCGCCGGGCATCGGCAGGAAGCGGTCGAAGCCGGCCAGCAAGGCCTCCACATCGTCCAGGCGACCGACGAAGAGCAAGGTCCAGGCGTTGAGGATGAGCAGCCGCGGCGTGCTGCACAGCAATTCTTCGGGCAGTGCTTCGCGCAGTTGCAGCACGCGCTCGACGTTGCGGCCGTGCAGCAGCTGCTCCTCGGTCAGGCGTTGCAGCAGGCTGGCGGACACGTCCGGCTGCTCGGCGTAGAGGGAATGCTCGAACGCCGAGTGGATTTCCCCGCATTGGGTGAACCACTGGCAGGCACGCCGGTGCAGCGTCGCCGCCGGCCAGCGCGACAGGCTGGCCAGCGCCGCCGCGAGCATGGGCGCGACCTGGAACCAGTGCTGGGTGTTGTCCACCGGTTCGATCAGCACGCCCCAGGCCTGCAGGCCATCCAGCCCCAGGCCCGGTTCGTCGAACAGGTAGTCGCAGAGTTCGCGATTGAAACGGGCGATCTGCGCGAGGCCGCAGAGGGTCTCCGCCAGCTCCGCCGGCAGGCTGGCGAGCACTTCGCGCTGGAGGTAGTCCTGCAGCAGGCCGTTGCCGCTCCCGGCAATCTGCGTGGCGCAGGGCGCGACGGATTCGCTGCCCAGGCTGAGCAGGCGCAGACGCACGCCGGCGAACCAGCCATGGGTGGCCTCCTGCAACGTCTCGCGCTGGGCCTGGGGCCATTCCAGGCCGGCGGTCTGCAGGTAGGCGTTCATTTCGCACTGGGTCAGCGCGAGGCTGCCGGCCCCCAGCTCCAGCAGCTCGCCTTCGAGCAGCAGGCGGGTGAGATTGCAGGCCGGGCGACGGCGGCTGGCGAGCCACCAGCCGATCTGCGGCGAGGCCACGGCGAGCAGGCGGTCAAAGCAATCGTCAAGGGCGGGATCGGGGGCGCGGGGGTAGTCGTCGAGCATCAACCAGACCGACTCGCTGGCACTTTCCAGCCAGGCTGCCAGGGCGGCTTCGCCGGCCCAGGGCACGCCCAGTGCTTCGCCCAGCCGCTCGCAGAATTGCTCGGGTGCCAGCGACCGGCCGCCCAGGCCGAGCCACACCACCCGGGTGCCGGCCGGCGCCAGGCGCGCGCACTCGCTCATCAGCACCGTCTTGCCACAACCGGGCGGTGCCACCAGCAGGCGCAGGCGGCATTCGGTGGCGCTCAGGCTGGCATGCAGCCGTTCGCGGGGCAGATGCTGGCGTGGCAGGCGAGGCAGCGCCGCACCGTGCTGGGCAAGACTGTGCAGGGCGATTGTCGACATGGGCGTCTTCCGGCCATTTGCAGGCCAGACTATGCCGCTGGGCGGAGCGGGCAAAGGACCATCAGCCAGATTCATGGACGGGTATAGCGCAGGCGGCGCTCTGACCCGCGATAGAGGCTGCCCGGCCCTGCCGGCGGCAGAAAAAAGAAACCCGGCATCCACGCGGGATGCCGGGGCCAAGGAGCGGGTGTTACTTAACGAACGCCGGTGTTACGCAGCGCAGCCGGGGTGAAGTCGGCCATGCTGGCCTTCTGGCCGAACTGGTAGCCGCGCTTCTCCTCGTTGTTCAGGCCGAAGGTCACGTAGCGGCCGGCGAGGATGTCGTACAGCGATTCGGCGGCGTAGCCGGTGGCCAGTTCGCTGTAGAAGGTCATCGAATGGCCTTCGCCGACGCGCCACAGCTGGCCGCGACCGTCGTACAGCTCGGACACCGCGATCTGCCAGCTGTCCTCGTCGAGGTAGAAGTGGCGCTGGCCATAGATGTTGCGCTCGCCGGACTTCAGGGTGCCCACCACTTCCCACACACGGTGCAGTTCGTAACGGGTCAGGTCCTGGTTGATGTGGCCCGGCTTGACGATGTCGTCGTACTTGAGCTGCGGCGAGTTCAGGCGATAGCTGTTGTACGGGATGTACATCTCGCGCTTGCCCACCAGTTTCCAGTCGTAACGGTCCGGCGCGCCGGAGAACATGTCGTAGTTGTCCGAGGTGCGCATGCCGTCCGAGGCGGTGCCCGGACCGTCATAGGCGACCTGCGGGGCACGGCGAACGCGGCGCTGGCCGGCGTTGTAGATCCACGCCAGGCGCGGCTCCTTCACCTGGTCCAGGGTTTCGTGGACCAGCAGGACGTTGCCGGCCAGGCGCGCCGGCGCAGTTACCTGCTGCTTGAAGTAGGTGAGGATGTTGCTGGTCTTGCTGGCATCCTGGTCAGCCATGCTTTGCGGCACCGCGATCGATTCCTCGAAGCGGATCGGCGTGTAGCTGCCGTTGGTCTGCGGGACGACCTGCACCACCGTGCGCGAGATGTTGCCGCCGTGGTAGCGGGTCAGGTGGTTCCACAGCGCCTGCACGCCGTTCTTGGGCAGCGGGAAGGCGTAGTAGCGGCTCTTCTCGAAGTTCTCCAGGCCATTGCCGTCGTTGATCGGCTGGACGAACTCGGCGCTGCGCTTGATGGCGGCGTAGATGTCGTCGGGCAGCGCGAAGGTACGGTGGGTCTTGTACACCGGGATCTTGTAGCTGTCCGGGTAGCGCTTGAACATCGCCAGTTGGCCGGCGGACAGCTTGTCCTTGTACTGGTCGGCGTTCTGCGCGGTGATGGTGAACAGCGGCTTCTCGTCGGCGAACGGGTCGGAGAGGAAGCCCTTGGCGTCCAGCTTGCCGGCGGTGCGCGAGATGCCACCGGTCCACGCCGGGATGCTGCCGTCGGCGTTGCCTTCCTTCTGCGAGCCCATGGGCGTCAGGCTGGTGCCCAGCTTGGCCACTTCGTCGGCGGACACCGCCGCCATCACGCCGCAGGACAGCAGGCTCAGGGCCAGCGCGCCGCATTGGAGGATTCTTGTCGTTCTCATGTCGATTCCTTGAGCAGGCAGGTCAGAAGTTCACACCGAAGCTGAGCGAGACGAAGTCGCGGTCGACGATGGTGTTGTAATCGCCGCCGAAGAAGTTCGTGTAGTTCAGGCTCGCGGTGTAGGTGTTCTGGTAGTCCGCATCGATGCCGACGCTGGCGGCCTTGCTGCCTTCGTTGAAGACCGGGCCGTAGCCGTGCACGTCATGGGACCAGGCGAGGTTCGGCTTGAGGTTCACCCCGGCGAAGACGTTGTTGTAGTCCCAGATGGCGCGGGCGCGGTAACCCCAGGAGGACGAGGTGTAGAACCCGCCGCTGCCGTATTCGTTACGGGCGGTGGCGTTCTCCGGCACGCCGTACACCGAGTCGCGGCCGTAGCGCTCGCCGACTTCGTTGGTCATCCCGCCGACGTAGGTCACGCCGACTTCGCCCACCAGGGTGAGGCGGTCAGCGCCCATGGTCTGGTCGAAGAAGTGGGTGAAGGTGGTCTGCGCCTGGGTCACTTCCTTGCGGATGTAGCCGTGGTTGACGGCGTTGGCCTGGGCCAGCGCACCGCCCACGCCGCCGCTGGCGAACCCGCCAGCCACGGTGGTGGCCAGCAGCGGGGTCAGGTCGGTGGTGTTGAGCTGCAGCGGCATGTTCGGCCGGTAGCTGATCTCGCCGTTCCACGCGGTGCCGGTGGGCAGGGTGGTGGAGAAGCTCAGGCCGTACAGGCGGATGTCCTCGGGGTATTCGAGGAAGTAGCTGCCGCGCCCCAGCAGGATCGGCTGGGCCAGCGCCGACACGCGCAGGGCATTGATGATGTCGGCTCGCCCGGCGTTCTGCATGCTCACGATGGGCGTGCGGCTGTGGTAGTTCATGGCGTAGGCGCCGTACTCCACATCGTCGCCCAGCCAGCGCAGGGCCAGGCCCCACTGGCCGGAGTCGCGCGCATCGCGGTCGGCGCCGCGCGGCACCATCAGGCCTTCCTGGTTGACGGTCACGCCCATGGAATTGAGCAGCGAGTGGATCCCCGGCGAGTTCAGCGTATTGAGGGTGGCCGGATCGAGGATGTTGTAGTTGGTCTTGCAACCGTCGGCAGCGACGTCGGTGGTGGAGAAGAAGGTGCCGCAGTTGTCGAGCACCGTCTGGTCCCATTCCAGCTGGTAGAAGCCTTCCACGGACAGCGCGTCGGTCACGCTCTGCGACAAGTAGACCATGTTCACCGGGATCAGGCCTTCCTTGATTTCCGAACCGGGACGGCGGAAGGCGGAGACGTCGATGGGGTTGATGGTGTTGATGCTGTTGCCGATGAAGGTGCTTTCACCCCAGCTCACCACCTGCTTGCCTACACGGACGGTGCCCGGCAGCTCGGCGATGGAATAGTTGTAGTACCCGAAGGCATCCAGCAGCTGGGCGCCGGAAGACTTGGCGCCTTCCTTGCGGCCGTCGTCGGAAATTTGCTTCCAGTCGGTGCTCTCGTCCTTCAGGCGGAAGTCGTACCAGTACTTGCCGCGGGTGAACACGCCGAAGTCCCCGTACTTCAGCTCCAGGTCGTGGATTCCCTTGAAGATCTTGGAGAAGGTGTCCCCCTTGCGGAAGTTCAGCCGGCCATCGTCGTTGGTCTGGGTCATGCCGTGGCCGCCGTTGGCGGCGCCGATCAGATCCTGCTTCGGACTCTGGGCACTCCAGCTGGCCCCCACGGACAGGCTGGAATCGAACTGTCCTTCGATCTCCCCGATGTTGAAGTTGATTGCCTGAGCCTGGGTGGCGCATCCCAGGGCGACAGCAGTGGCGAGAAGTTGCGGTTGGAAGAATCCGCGCCTTGTTTTTGTTGTCATGCGGCTCTCCTGACGGTGTCTAGGTGGCCTTACCCTACTGAGCGACCCGACGGGGAGTAAGCGCTCCAAGGTGGTATTTGGCGTGTCGCCCGAAAGAGTGAATCCCCCCTCTGCCACGGGCTCTGGCGGGCGATATTGGTGCAAGCGATGACGAATCATCGAGACGATGGATAGTGCACCGGCATCCAGAGAACGATTACCACTACCGCAGCGGCGCGGTCTGGGGCATTCTTAGGTCCCTATGCATGCCATCGACCAACGCCCGACCGACAGTCACCTGACCGAGCAGACCCGCGAGGTGGTGCTGCGCTACCACCAGTGCTGGAAGCATCGCGACCTCGAAGCGGTGCTCGCGCTGTATCACCCGCAGGTGCAGTACAACGACTTTTTCCAGAACCGCACCCTGGGCTACGCCGACCTGCGCGACTACGTGCAGAGCACCATGCCCAGCCGCCCGGAAGAGTTCCTCGACCACATCGACCGCATCCGCGTGGACGGCGACACCGCCTTCATCCAGTACCGCATCGCGGTGACGCTGAGCGGGCGCCTGGCGACCTTCCATTCCAGCGAAGCGATCACCGTGCGCGACGGCCTGATCTGGCGCATCAACGAATACGCCTCGGTGGTACGCGAAGGCAGCGAGAGCCGTCCGCAGTCCGTCGACCCGCGCCCGGCCACCAGCCGCCTGGGCCTCTCGCCGCGCCAGCTCAGCCAGTTGGCCAGCGACCTGGAGGACTACTTCGGCAAGAGCCAGCCCTACCTGGCGCCGGACCTGGACCTCACGCAGGTGGCCACCGCCACCGGCTACACGCGCAACCAGATCTCCTACCTGCTCAACCAGGTGATGGGGCTGAGCTTCTACCAGTATGTCAACCAGACGCGCCTGACCCACCTGCTCAGCCAGTTGCGCCCACCGCTGCCCTCGCGCATCGACGAGCTGGCTTTCTCCGCCGGCTTCAACTCGCTCTCGGCTTTCTATCGCTGCTTCCGCCAGCAGACCGGGCAGTCCCCCCGCGAGTACCTGAAGCGCCTGCGCGAGGAACAGCAGGAGGCCTGATGCGCCCCTGCCGGCGGGTACGCGAGCAATCCTCGCGTACCCGCGCGCACGACAGAACCCCGCGCCAAATCTAGGCTTGCCGACATTCCCCCTCTTCCTTTCGGAGTCGTCTATGTCGGCATGGCGTCATATCAGTCTGTG
Source organism: Pseudomonas sp. NY15437 (assembly GCF_048068435.1). NCBI lineage: Bacteria > Pseudomonadati > Pseudomonadota > Gammaproteobacteria > Pseudomonadales > Pseudomonadaceae > Pseudomonas > Pseudomonas sp. NY15437. Next base: position 176,872 of record NZ_JBLUQC010000005.1, on the reverse strand, counting down.
GATGAACCAGTTGGACGACGATCTCGTCCCGCGGCCGTCCCTGCAGGGCACCCTGGACGTCGATGTGGCCATCGCTGGCGCCGGTTACACCGGCCTGTGGACTGCCTACTACCTGAAGCTGCGCGCACCGCAGCTGAAGATCGCCATCGTCGAGGCCGAGACCGCCGGCTTCGGCGCCTCGGGCCGCAACGGCGGCTGGCTGATGGGCAACCTGCTCGGCGAGGACCGCCTGCTCGCCGGCCTGTCGCCCGAGCAACGCCGCGCGTCCTACGACCTGCTGCATGACATCCCCGACGAAGTGGCCCGCGTACTCGACCGCGAAGGCATCGACTGCGACTACCGCAAGGGCGGCGTGCTCTATACCGCCGCGCGCTACCCGGAGCAGGAAACCCGCCTGCGCGAGTACCTCGCCCACCTGCACGCCGAAGGCCTGACCGAAGACGACTACCGCTGGCTGAGCAAGAGCGAGCTGGCCGAACAACTGCGCATCCCCAGCGCGCTCGGCGCCATCCACACCCCGCACTGCGCCACCATCGACCCGGCCAAGCTGGTCCGTGGCCTGGCCCGCGCGGTGGAACGCCAGGGCACGCCGATCTTCGAGAAGAGCCGCGTCACCCACTGGGCGCCCGGCCAACTGCGCACCGACCAGGGCGAGCTGAAGGCGCACTGGATCGTGCCCGCCATCGAAGGCTACGCCGCCGCCCTGCCACCGCTGGGTAATTACCAACTGCCGGTGCAGAGCCTGCTGGTGGCCACCGAGCCGCTGCCCGACTCGGTGTGGGCGGAAATCGGCCTCGACAAGGGCCAGGCCTTCAGCGAGTTCAGCCGCCAGGTCACCTACGGCCAGCGCACCCCGGACAACCGCCTGGCCTTCGGCGCCCGCGGCGGCTACCGCTTCGGCGGCAAGCTGCGCAACGACTTCAGCCTGACCGACGATGAGGTCGGCCTGCGCCGCTACCTGTTCAGCGAACTGTTCCCGCAATTGAAGGATGTGCGCATCACCCACACCTGGGGCGGCAACCTGGGCATGTCGCGGCGCTTCCACCCGCACATGCTGATCGACCGCCGCAACGGCATCGCCCTCTCCGGCGGCTACGGCGGCGAAGGCGTCGGCGCCACCAACCTGGGCGGCCGCACGCTGGCCGATCTGATCCTCGGCCAGGACAGCGCCCTCACCCGCCAGCCCTGGGTCATCCACGACCGCAGCGTGCAGGACGGCCTGCGCGGCTGGGAGCCGGAACCCTGCCGCTGGCTGGGCTACAACGCCATCATCCGCAGCTTCGTGCACGAGGACGATGTGCTGGCCAACCCCCACAGCGCACCCTGGCGCCGCCGCCTGGCGGAGAAAGTCGCCGCCAGCATGGAAAACCTGATGACCTGGAAGGTCGGCTGAAACGCCGCCCTTTCCGAGAGCAACGCCCCACTGGAGCCCCGTATGAAACTGACCCACCTGAAGAACACCCTGCATGCCGAACTCGGCGAAGCCAACCCGGTGGCCGTGCCCCTGGGCGAGCCGATCTCCGAGACCCGCGTGGAATCCATCGAGCGCACCGACCGTGTGGAAACCGGCATCTGGGAATGCACCCCCGGCCGCTGGCGCCGCCAGATCGTCGAGCAGGAGTTCTGCCACTTCATCGCCGGCCGCGGCACCTTCACCCCGGACGGCGGCGAGCCGATCGCCTTCCAGGCCGGCGACGCCTTCCTGCTGCCGCAGAACAGCCTGGGCGTGTGGGATATTCAGGAAACCGTGCGCAAGACCTATGTGATCATCGAGCGCGATTGATCCGGCTGCCGGTGTAGTGGGTTGGCCCGGCGCTCGGGCTTTCCCTCTCCCCAGCCCTGGCTACGCGCCCCGCTCCGAAGGGAGAGGGAGCCGTATGGCGTCAAGCGAAACACCGAGCCCGCCGGCTACTCTGAACGCCCTCTCCCCCGAAGCAGAGCGAGCGGGTCGTGCTGGTTGGATGGGAGGTGTTTAACCTGTAGGAGCGAGCTTGCTCGCGAACCGAATCCACCGGCCACACGGATGCTGGGCGGGTTCGCGAGCAAGCTCGCTCCTACGGTCACGGCGTTCAGAACTCCCCGTGCCGCCCTGCCCCGCCGGCGAAGCGCCTCGCCCCATCCACCGTCTCGCCGCTGTCGATCACCGCCATCCCGCCCTGAAATTCGTTGGCCAGCGCCACGTCGAAAGACAGTTCCCATTGCGCGAACACGCTCGCCCGGTCGGCCAGCATGCAGCGCTGCGGGAACTCGGCGATCTCCCGGGCCAGTTCCTCGGCTGACTCCAGCGCCTGCCCGCTGGGTACCACGCGGTTGGCCAGGCCCATGGCGAGCGCCTCCTGGGCGCCCACCGGGCGGCCGGTGAGGATCAGGTCCAGCGCGCGGCCCTGGCCGACGATGCGCGGCAAGCGCACCGTGCCGCCGTCGATCAGCGGCACGCCGAAGCGCCGGCAGAACACGCCGCACACGGCGTCTTCGGCCATCACCCGCAGGTCCGCCAGCAGCGCCAGCTCCAGGCCACCGGCCACGGCATAGCCCTCGATGGCGGCGATCAGCGGTTTGGACAATTGCATGCGGCTCGGCCCCATGGGCCCGTCGCCTTCCGTTTCCAGACGATTGCGCCGCTCGCCGCCCTCGGCCACCGCCGCCAGGTCGGCGCCCGCGCAGAAGGTCCCGCCCGCGCCGGTGAGCACGGCGACGCGGGCCTGGTCGTCCTGTTCGAACTCGCGCAGGGCATCGGCCAGCGCCTGGGCGGTGGGCAGGTCCACGGCGTTACGCACCGCAGGGCGGGCGATGACCAGGGTGGTCACCGGGCCGTTCTTCTGGATTATCACGCTCATGGCGAACTCCTCGGGCCGGAAGCAGAAACGCAAAGGGCCGGCATGCGCCGGCCCTTTCAACCTTACTGCGTTCGCCGCCGTGGAACAGCCCCGCTGGCCGTTCCGCCGGTCAGGCTGGCCGGATCAGCCGGCGTATTTCTGCAGGTTCGCCATCATCTCGCGCAGCGCCTCGACGTTGTCCTTGGGGTGCACGGCGTTGTCGAAGTTGCAGATCTGCGCGAAGTTGGCCGCCACGTCCTCGACGCTGTAGCCCTCGCGCGGGTCGAAGCCCACGCCCAGGCTGCGCTCCCAGCGCACCTTGCCGATCCAGCCGCCGCCCACTTCGAACAGGCCGGACGTCTCCTGGCAGGCTTCGCTGCCCAGGTACACCACCAGCGGGCTGACCAGCTCGGGCTTGAGCGCCTCGAACACCTGCGGCGGGATCAGGCCTTCGGTCATGCGGGTGCCGCCAGTGGGGGCGATGGCATTGACGAAGATGTTGTTCTTGCGGCCCTCGATGGCCAGGTTGCGGGTCAGGCCGTAGAGGCCCAGCTTGGCCATGCCGTAGTTGCTCTGGCCGAAGTTGCCGTAGATGCCGGAGGTGGACGAGGTGAAGATCACCCGGCCATAGCCCTGCTCGCGCATGAACGGCCAGGCGGCGCGGGTCACCTTGTAGGCGCCTTCGACGTGGACCTTGTAGACCAGGTCCCAGTCGGCGTCTTCCATCTTGTGGAAGGTCTTGTCGCGCAGGATGCCTGCGTTGTTCACCACCACGTCGATGCGGCCGAAGGCTTCGATGGCCTGGCGGACGATCTTCTCGCCATCGGTCACCGAGTCATGGTTGGCGATGGCGGTGCCGCCGGCTTCGCGGATTTCCGCGACCACGCGATCCGCCGCCGAGGCATTGGCGCCTTCGCCATGGGTGCTACCGCCCAGGTCGTTCACCACTACCTTGGCACCGTACTTGGCGAACAGCAGCGCATGGGCGCGGCCGATGCCGCCACCGGCGCCGGTAACGATCACGACTTTTCCGTCGAAATGCAGGGCATCACTCATGATTAGGGCTCCAGGCAGGATGGTTTTTTCCCGAGTGTCCGGCAGTCACGATGCGGTCACAACCAAGACGACCGTGGCTGAATGGTGCGCGATAAGGCCTGGGGATGATCGGTCAGCGCATGGGCATGTTCAGGTCGTCACGCGGGCCGAGCTTGAACAGCCACCAGTCGTACTCGCTCCAGAACAGCAGCAGGCCGAAGGCCGGCAGCAGCGCCAGCAGGCCCAGGGCGGCGGGCACCCAGTTCTGCGTGATCCAGGCGTAGTAGAAGCCGGCGGCACACACGCCCAGCAGCGCGAGCAGCAGGGGCACCGCGACGAAGGCGAAGTCCCGGCGCAGGTGCAGCAGCGCCCGGTACAGCAGCGAACCCTGCGGCTGGCGGACGGGAATGACGGCTCTGAGTGGCATGACAGCGACCTCCGGCTGGCAAAAACCGGGGAAGCTACCGCTGCCACTGCTGGCCGCTCTATCAGTCAGTTCCGAAACTGCAGGCGGATCGGTCCGTACCTACGGCGCCCTTTCCTGTCGGAACACCAGATAGTGCTGTAGCACCTGTTCCGGCGCCTCCACCTGCGGGTAGTGGCCGACGCCGGGCAGCTCGACGGTATCCGGCTGCGGTATCAGCTCGCGGTAGCGCGCCACCATGTGCGCGCCGGAGATCGGGTCTTCGGGGCCGTCGATCAGGCGCAGCGGCACCGCCGTGCGCTGCATCGCCCCCACCCAGCGTTCGCGATGCTGGCGCCGGTCGAGGATGTAGTGGATCAGCCGGTGCATGACGCGCGGCCCGTCGTTGTGGCGGATCAGTTCCCAGAAGGCATCCAGCTCCGCCTCGGTCGGCTGGGTCTGCGGGCCGAACACCATGGCGAAGTTCTGCGCCAGGCGGCGGCGGTCGAACAGCCGGCCGAACAGCGCACCGAGGGGGCTGAGCAGCAGCTTCTGCGAGCGCACCGCGCGGTGGGTCTCCGGGAACAGTCCGCCGTTGAGAAAGGCCAGCGACGCCAGGGCGAAACCGCCCTCCTCGTGGCGCGCCAGCAGTTCCTGGCCGACGCTGTTGCCGTAGTCGTGCACCAGCAGGTGCACCGGCTCGCGCACGCCCAGGTGCTCCAGCAGCGCCTGCTGCAGGTCGGCCTGTTCGAGGATGCGGTAGTCGTGGCCCCTGGGCTTGGCCGAGTCGCCGAAGCCGAGCATGTCGCAGGCGATCACCCGGTAGCGCTCGGTCAGCGGCTGCCAGAGGAGGTTCCAGTCCCAGGACGCCGTGGGGAAACCGTGCACCAGCAGCAGCGGAGCGCCGGTGCCGGCGCTCCAGTATCGAATGCCGTGGCCGCGGAAGGTGAAGTCGCTGCCCTGCGCGCGCCAGTCGCGCAGGGCGATGCCGGCCAGCGCCATCAGTCGCGGTAGCCGGGGTTCTGCAGGTCCAGCTTGCGCAGCAGCGCCGGCCACGCCAGCGCGCCGCCCATGCCCTGCTTGCTCTTGGTCACCGCCGCGGCCATGGCGCGGGCGCCATCGAGGATCGGCTGCGGAATCAGGATCAGCTCCGCGCCGCCGCCCTGGGCCAGCACCTGGATCTCGCAGGCGCGCTGCAGGGTGAACATCATCAGGAAGGTATCGGCGATGGTGCCCGAGCAGGTCAGCAGGCCGTGGTTGGGCAGGATCATGAAGTTGGCTTCGCCCAGGTCCGCCTGCAGCCGCGCCTTCTCGTCGTGATTGAGCGCCACGCCCTCGTAGCCGTGGTAGGCGAGGCTGGACAGGACGAACAGCGATTGCTGGGAAATCGGCAGCAGGCCCTGCTTCTGCGCGGAGACGGCGATGCCGGCGGCGGTGTGGGTGTGCAGCACGCACTCGACGTCGTGGCGCACTTCGTGGATGGCGCTGTGGATGGTGTAGCCCGCCGGGTTGATGTCGTAGGGGCTGTCCATCAGTTTCTTGCCCGACAGGTCCACCTTCACCAGGCTCGACGCGGTGATCTCATGGAACATCATGCCGTAGGGGTTGATCAGGAAGTCCTCGGTGCCGGGGACCTTGGCGGAGATGTGCGTGAAGATCAGGTCGTCCCAGCCCTGCAGGGCGATCAGCCGGTAGCAGGCGGCGAGGTCGACGCGGGTCTGCCATTCGGCGGCGGAGACCTGGTCCCTGACGTTCACGGTGGGCAGCGGGTGAGCGGCGTGCATGATCGGTAGCCTCTTCGTTGTTGTTGTTCGATGGCGCAGTCTAGTCAGCGTGGCGGCGAATCGACTCTCACGGAACTGACAGTTGCCCCTGACAACGTCCGGCGAATGTTCCGCCATAAGCACGGGGCGATGATTCGCCTTGCGCGGGCAATTTCCCCACCTATAGTGGGCAAAGCCGGTTTCAGCCGCGCCCGCATTGCGCAGCGCCCGGCGACTCCCTCCAACAGCGCTATCCAGACGCTGCGGCAGCCCGCTCGCAGGTCAGGACTGGCGGAAGCGTGCCTGATCTTCATGCCTGCCCCGGCGCCGTCTCCGGCGTCTTCGCCCCAGCTGGAAACATTTCGCAATATCTTTTGCAACGCGTTCGACTTTTGCACCGCGCTCAAGCAGTACCCGGGAGTCGGGAGGAGACTCCAGTTCGGCCAACGAGGCAGCCGACGTGAAACGAACCGCCATCATGCAGCCCTATTTCTTTCCCTACCTGGGCTACTTCAGCCTGATCAAGCACACCGACCTGTTCGTCCTGTTCGACACCGTGCAGTACATCCACCACGGCTGGATCGAACGCAACCGCATCCTCAAGCACCAGGCCGGCTGGTCCTACATCCGCGTGCCGCGGATCAAGCACCACCGCCACGCGCTGATCAGGGACGTGCGCCTGGACAACCGCCAGGACTGGCGCCGCACCCTGTTCTCGCAACTGGATGTGTACCGCAAGGTCGCGCCCTACTACCGCGACGTGCGGGAAATGATCGCCGCCGCGCTGGACCACCCCTTCGAGGACATCGTCTCGGTGAACAAGACCACCCTGGAGGCGACCTGCGCCTACCTGGGCTTTGCCCGCCGCATGCCGGTGCTGTCGCAGATGGAGCTGTCGATGGAGCGGCCGACCGCGCCGGACGAATGGGCGCTGAACATCTGCAAGGCGCTGGGTGGCGTGGAGGAGTACTGGAACCCGCCGGGCGGCCAGAGCTTCTTCGACCGCAGCAAGTACCGCAATGCCGGGCTGACCCTGCGCTTCCAGGAGCCCAAGCTGCGCCCCTATGACCAGAAGCGCCCGACCTTCGAGGCGGGCCTGTCGATCATCGACGTGATGATGTTCAACTCCCCCGCCGAGACCTCGCGCATGCTCGACGCCTACGAGCTGAGCTGAGCGTCGCTTACAGGCACCAGGCCAGGAGCGGCGCCAGCAGCAGGTTGAACAGCCCGGTCAGGACCATCAGCAGGCCGGCCGCCGAGCCTTCCTCACCGCCGAATTCGTAAGCCCGGCTGGTGCCCGCACCGTGGGCGCCCACGCCCAGCAGCGCGCCGCGGGCCAGGGCGGAGCGCAGCGGCAGCATTTTCATCAGCACGCCGCCGATCATCGCGCCGAACACCCCGGTGATCATCACGAAGGCCGCGGTCAGCGCCGGCACACCGCCCAGGTCGTGGGACATCTCCATGGCGAACGGCGTGGTGATCGAGCGCGGGATCAGCGACAGCGTCACCTGGCCGTCCAGCGCCAGCGCGTGGGCCAGCGCCCAGGAACTGCCGATGGCCATGCTCGAGCCGGCCAGCATGCCGGTCAGCAGCGCCGGCCAATGGCGGGCGAGCAAGGCGCGCTGCTGCCAGATGGGGATGGCGAAGGCCACGGTGGCCGGGCCGAGCAGCGCCACCAGCCAACTGGTGTCGCGGGCATAGTCGGCGTAACGGACCTGCAGCGGAATCGCCAGGGCGAACAGCAACACCGGCACGAAGACGATGGGCGACAGCCAGTACTGCTGGAAACGGCGGTAGAGGGTACGGCTGAGCAGGTAACCGCCCAGGGTGACGGCCAACCAGAACAGGGCTTGCTTATCGAGGCTCATGGCGCGATCTCCAGCGGCACATCCACTCCACCGCCAGGGCGGTGGAAAGCATCACCATCACGGTGCTGGCGGTGATCACCAGCAGAATCTTCCAGCCCTCGCTGCGCAGCAGCGGGCCGTAGTCGAGCAGGCTCATCAGCGCGGGGATGAAGAACAGCAGCATCTCCGCCAGCAACAGGCCGGCGCCGCCCTGCAGCAGGGCCGGGCGGATCGCCCCGCAGGCGAACAGCACCAGCAGCAGCGCCAGCCCGATGACGCTACCCGGCACCGGCAGCCCGGTCAGGGCGGCGATCCAGCCGCCGATCCACCAGAAGGCGGCGAGGACGGCGAGTTCGAAGATCAGGCGGGCGGCACGGCGGAACATGGCGGCGATCTCGGTGCGTTGAGCGGATGAAGAAAATCGGTTGGGAATGGTGCAAAGCCTACTCCCGCGCCTATCATCCCCAAAGCGAATAGATCGAATCGGAGCCATTCCAGAATGGAATTCAAGCAACTGCGCACCTTCGCCGAAGTCGTGCGCCACGGCAGTTTCACCCAGGCGGCGGTGCACCTGAACGCCAGCCAGTCGGCGGTGAGCAAGCAGGTCGCACAACTGGAGCAGAGCCTGCGTGTGCAATTGCTGGAGCGCAGCGGCCCGCACATCCGCCTGACCGCCGCCGGCGACGTGGTGCTGCGCCGCGCCGAAGACATGCTGCGGCTGCGCCGTGAATTGCGCACCGAACTGGACGACCTCACCCACCTGCACCGCGGCGAGCTGCGCCTGGGCCTGCCGCTGCTGGGTGCCGACGCGCTGTTCGCCGGGCGCTTCGCCGAATACCGGCGGCGCTACCCGAACATCGACGTGCACCTGATCGAGGGCGGCAGCAAGACCATGGAGGAGATGGTCAGAAGCGGCGAACTGGAACTGGGCGGCGGCCTCACCCCGGACGACCCCGGCTTCGACTGGCAACCCTTCTGCAACGAACCGCTGGACGTGTTGCTGCCGTCGGGCCACGCACTGGCCGCCCGCGAGAGCCTGGAGTTGGCGGAACTCTCCGACACGCCCTTCCTGCTCTACCAGCAGAGCTTCACCCTCAACGACCGCCTGCTGCGCGCCTGCCGCGACGCCGGCTTCGAACCCAAGGAAGGCGGCCGCAGCGGGCAGGCGGACTTCCTCGGCGCGCTGGTCGCCGCCGGGCAAGGCGCGGTGCTGTTGCCGCGGGTGGTGGCAAAGGACCTGGAGCGACCGGGGCTGGTGCGCGTGCTGCTGAGCCAGCCGGACCTGCGCTGGGACATCAGCTTCATCTGGCGCCGCGATGCCTACCTGTCGAATGCCGCCAAAGCCTGGCTGGCGCTGATGGTGGAAATGCCGCTGCATCCCGAAAGCTCAGCGTGACGATGGCTCGCGAGCAAGGACAAGGCGCCCCCTCGGTCCTACGAAAAGCGCACCAGCGCTGACCTGTAGGAGCGGGCCATGCCCGCGATCCGCCGGTCGGGCCGGCGTTAGGGAGGATTCGCGAGCAAGAGCCAGGCGCCCCCTCGGTCCTACGGTGGGCGCGGGGCCTGCGCCCCTCCGTAGGGCGCATAACGCGCTAGCGTTATCCGCCGCGCTGCCTGTCGATTGCCGCGAAGGCGATGCCTCAGCGGCGCAGGCGGGCTTACGAACCCGAATCCTCCGACGAGAAATCGAAGGTGTCGAAAACGATCACGCCGGCCTGATCGTTGGGCAACTCGCCCTCGATGCGCCCGTCGGGCTGCTGGACCACCGTCATGCCTTCCGTAACCGTTCCGCCGTCCGCACGGCGCGCCACCTCGCCATTCACCGGGGTGAACAGCCAGGCGCCAGGCGCGCGGTCGCGCAGGGTGCGGTTGACCGACTGCACCTGGGTGCCGGCGGGATAGCTCATCCCGCCCAGAGTGAATTCCCGCGCGAGGTTGGCGCTCTCGAAGCCGAACAGTGTGCGCTCGCCGCCCAGCAGCAACGTGACGCCCGACAGCGGTAGCTGTGCCAGTTGCAGTGGCGCGTGCACGTCGATGCGCCAGACATCCGGGTCGCGCAGGCCATCGCCGTAGGTGGTGGTGTAGCGCATCAGCTCGCTGCCCGGCGGGATATCCAGGCCGGCCACGCGATTGCCCGCCGCCAGCTGGCAGCCCATCAGCAGGATGTCCGACTCCGCGCGCACCGCCAGGCGCAGCGGCGCCTCCGGCCCGCAGTGCCAGCCATCGACCGTGACGGGCGCGGCAAGGCGCAACTCGTGGACAGGCAACTCCACCGCCGGTGCCTGGTCGTCCCAGGTGGAACTGAAGCGCACGGCGAGCGCGGCAATCCCGTGAACCGGTGTCGGCGCCGGGAACTCGACCTCATCAGCAGCCTGCCAGTCATGGGAGCTGGGCAACGACAGGCGCGTGCCGGCCGGCACGTCGATACCGCGGATGCGTGCCGGCTCGCTGAGCGTCGGGTGGCGGGCCGCCTGTTCCTGCCGGCTCTCCCTACTGACCACCTGCCAGACGTACGCCATGTAGGCCTGGGGCAGGCAGAGCACCAGCAGCACGACCAGCAGGCTCCAGCTGACGACACGATGGCGCGCCCACCACTGGCGCGCGGAGCGAAACAGACACAGCACCAGCAGCCAGAGCAGCAGGACCAGAACGGCCAGGGCGGACACGCCGAGCGTGACCAGCAGGGCCGGGGAAAACAGCGGTACCGGGATCATCCTTGTCCCTCAGAGCAGATCGGTGAACTCCATCAGGCGCGGCCATTCACGCTGCGCCTGGCTATCGTCGGCGAGCAACCTGAAGCCGGCGAACTCGAAAGCTGGCGACACGGTGCAGCCCACCAGCACGTAATCGCCCTGGCAGCGCGCGGCCTGCCAGGCATGGGCGGGCACGGCGCGTTGCGGCAGGCTGCCCTCGCCCACCGGGCCGAGCGCCTCGCGGCGCACGGCGGCGTCCGGCTGCTCGGCGATCAACAACTCCAGCGCGCTGCCTTCGTGGAAGTGCCAGAGCTCGTCGGCGTCCACCCGGTGCCAGCGGCTGACGGTGCCCGCCGGCAGCAGGAAGAGAATCGCCGATGATTGCGGCCGTCCGCCGGCATCCGCCAGCCGCGATTCGAACACCCGCCGGTAGAAGCCGCCCTCGGGGTGCGGGGCGAGCTGCAGGGTGTCGATCAGGTAACGGGCGCGGGGATGCATCAGGCCTTCAGCGCGGCGATGAACTCGGCCAGCCACGGCTCGGAGTCGGTTTCCTGGTCCACCGTCTCGCTGCCGTCCAGGCGCAGCATGGGCACCACTTCCCGCACGCCCAATTCGGCGAACAGCTCGCGCACCTGCTCGCCGCCCCCACAGTAGGTATCGCCGTAGCTGGAATCGCCCAGCGCCAGCACGGCGCCGGGGCGGCCGCGCCAGTCGGCCGGCAGGCGGTCGCGGATGCTGTGGAACAGCGGCTGGAAGCTGTCGGGCAAATCGCCCATTCCGGTGGTGGCGGTCACCACCAGGAAGGCCTCGGGGGCGAAGGCGAGCATGGCGTCCAGGGTGGCGCGCGGGTCGTACCAGGCCTCGAAACCGGCGGCTTCGAGCAGGCGCTTGGCGTGGCGCGCGACTTCTTCGGCGGTGCCGTAGACCGAGCCGGACACAATGGCGACTTTCATGTTCACTCCCACAAGGCAAGACAAGGCCGCCCATTATGCCCCATCCGTGCCGCACCGCGCCGGGGCTGGTATAGTTTTGCCCTACCCGGCCGCTAGGACATTGTCCGCCGCGGCGCCCCCCAGTGGATATTCGCGAGGCGCGCATGGGCCAGACCCCAGCCCCCATCCTGATCACCGGCGCCAGCCAGCGTATCGGCTTGCACTGCGCCAAGCGCCTGCTGCAGGAGGGTCAGCCGGTGATCGTCACCTATCGCCAGGACAAGCCTGGCATCGCCGAACTGCGCGAACTGGGCGCCACCTGCCTGCACGCCGAACTGGCCGACGAGGCCGGCATCCTCGCCTTCATCGACGAGCTGAGCGCCCGCACCGAGCGCCTGCGCGCGATCATCCACAACGCCTCGGCGTGGATCGGCGACACGCCCGGCGAAGAAGCCCAGGTCTTCGAATCGCTGTTCCGCCTGCACATGCTCGCGCCCTACCTGATCAACCTGCGCTGCGCGCCGCTGCTCGAACGCGACGCCGCCGCACGCGGCGCCCCGGCGGACATCATCCACCTTTCCGACGACGTCGCCCGCAAGGGCAGCGCCAACCGCATCGCCTACTGCGCGAGCAAGGCCGGCCTGGACAACCTCACCCTGTCCTTCGCCGCCAGCCTTGCGCCGCGCATCAAGGTCAACGGCATCGCGCCGGCACTGATCCTGTTCAACGAAGGCGACGACGACGCCTACCGCGCCCGCACCCTGGCGAAATCCGCCATGGGCATCGAGCCCGGCCCGGACGTGATCTACCAGAGCGTGCGCTACCTGCTCGACAGCCCCTACGTGACCGGCACTACCCTCACCGTCAACGGCGGCCGGCATCTCAAATGACCCGCCCGGCGCGGGCGCGAGGAACTCCCACCATGATCGACGACATGTCTCACCAGTATCGTGAGATTCTCAAGGGGCTCGGCGAAGACCCGACCCGCGAAGGCCTGCTGGACACGCCCAAGCGCGCGGCCAAGGCCATGCAGTACCTCTGCCACGGCTACGGCCAGACGCTGGAGGAAATCGTCAACGGCGCGTTGTTCGCCTCGGACAATGACGAAATGGTCATCGTCAAGGACATCGAGCTGTACTCGCTGTGCGAACACCACCTGCTGCCCTTCATCGGCAAGGCCCACGTGGCGTACATTCCCACCGGCAAGGTGCTGGGCCTGTCGAAGGTGGCGCGCATCGTCGACATGTTCGCGCGCCGCCTGCAGATCCAGGAAAGCCTGACCCGGCAGATCGCCGAGGCGGTCCAGCAGGTCACCAGCGCCGCCGGCGTGGCGGTGGTGATCGAGGCGCAGCACATGTGCATGATGATGCGCGGGGTGGAGAAGCAGAACTCGGTGATGAACACCTCGGTGATGCTCGGCGCCTTCCGCGCCTCCAACACCACCCGCCAGGAATTCCTGCAACTGATCGGACGGAGCAAGTGACATGACGCAATTGCAGCCGGGCATGGCGCGAATTCGGGTCAAGGACCTGCGCGTACGCACCTACATCGGCATCAAGGAAGAGGAAATCCTCAACAAGCAGGATGTGCTGATCAACCTGACCATCCTCTACCCGGCGGCCGACGCGGTGCAGGTCAACGACATCGAGCACGCGCTGAATTACCGCACCATCACCAAGGCGATCATCGCCCACGTCGAGGAAAACCGCTTCGCCCTGCTCGAGCGGCTGACCCAGGAACTGCTCGACCTGGTCATGGCCAACCCGGCCGTGCGCTACGCCGAAGTGGAAGTGGACAAGCCCCACGCCCTGCGCTTCGCCGAGTCGGTATCCATCGCCCTGGCCGCCCAGCGCTGAGCCACGCCTGCCACCCTGCACGCCCGTGCCAGTCGGCCAACGGGCGTTGCTGGCAGATCGCCCGCCTCTTAGAATCTCGCCAGCCCCGCCATGCGCCTGCGATGCGCCACAGTGAGAAACCTGCCATGACCGAGCCGATGAACCTGACCGACGAGCAGCGCACCGAACTGGAAGCCGCCGCGTTCCGCACCCTGGTGCAGCACCTGCGGACCCGCAAGGACGTGCAGAACATCGATCTGATGAATCTTGCCGGGTTCTGCCGCAACTGCCTGTCCAAGTGGTACAAGGCCGCGGCGGACGACATGGGCCTGCCGGTCAGCCCCGACCAGGCCCGCGAAGAGATCTACGGCATGCCTTACGCCGAATGGAAGGCCAAGTACCAGACGGACGCCTCGCCCGAACAACAGGCGGCCTTCGATAACGCGAAGAAACACTAAGAGTTTGCCTTGATGACCCTCAACGATTTCCGCTCGCGCCTGCGCAGCGAGCAGCACCTGTTCACCGATACCCTGGCGTACATCGCCGAGCACTACAGCTACACCCCCAGCGCCTTCACCAACGGCAGCGTGGAAAACCCCGCCGGGCAGAACGAAGGTTCCTGCAAAACCCTGGGTTTTGCCATTCTCGAGGGGCTGAGCGAGGAAGAGTCGCTGCTGGCCTTCGGCGAGCACTACCGCGCCGTGCGCGACAATCCCGAAGGCACCGACCATGCCAACATCCGTGCCTTGCAGGTCACCGGCCTGGCCGGCGTCAACTTCGAACGCCAACCGCTGTCGCGTCGCGGCTGAGGTTCTTCCGCTCCATGAAAAAGCCCCGCATTAGCGGGGCTTTTTTCTTGGAACATCGGACCGGAGCTCCCCTGTGGGAGCGCGCCGCGGGCGCGATCGCAGGCATGGCCCGCTCCTACAATGGGGATCGGTGCCGGGAGCTGAATGGGCGTCGGTTCGGCAGTACGCATGGCGCCAAATATGGTAGGAGCGAGCTTGCTCGCGAACGAGTCCCGCACCGTGCCTGGCAGGTTCGCGAGCAAGCTCGCTCCTACGAAGTATCCGAATGGGCAAGAAAAAGGCCCCGCAAGCGGGGCCCCTTCCTGCACGCCGGCTCTTCGGGCCGTTACAGGGAATCCAGGTAACGCTCCACATCCAGCGCGGCCATGCAGCCGGCGCCGGCGGAGGTGATCGCCTGGCGGTAGACGTGGTCGGCCACGTCGCCGGCGGCGAAGACACCGGGAATGCTGGTCGCGGTGGCGTTACCGTCACGGCCGCCGTTGACCACCAGGTAGCCGTCCTTCAGCGCCAGTTGGCCTTCGAATAGCGAGGTATTGGGCGTGTGGCCGATGGCGACGAACAGGCCATCGACGGTCAGCTGCGAGGTCTCGCCATCGTTGTGGCGCAGGCGCACGCCGGTAACGCCCATGTCGTCGCCCAGCACCTGCTCCACCTGGGCATTCAGGCGCAGCTCGATCTTGCCTTCGGCGATGCGCGCCCGCAGCTTGTCCTGCAGGATCTTCTCGGCGCGGAAGCTCTCGCGGCGGTGCACCAGGGTGACCTTGCTGGCGATGTTGGCCAGGTACAGCGCCTCCTCCACGGCGGTGTTGCCGCCGCCCACCACGGCCACCTCGCGGTTGCGGTAGAAGAAGCCGTCGCAGGTGGCGCAGGCGGATACGCCCTTGCCCATGAACGCCTCTTCCGACGGCAACCCCAGGTAACGGGCGCTGGCGCCGGTGGCGATGATCAGCGCGTCCGCGCTGTAGGTGCCGCTGTCACCCTTGAGCACGAAGGGCTTGCCAGCCAGATCCACGGCGTGAATGTGGTCGAAGACTATCTCGGTCTCGAAGCGTTCGGCATGCTCCTGCATGCGCTGCATCAGCGCCGGGCCGGTCAGGCCGTGGGGGTCGCCCGGCCAGTTGTCGACTTCGGTGGTGGTGGTCAGTTGGCCGCCCGCCTGCATCCCGGTGATCAGCAACGGCTTGAGGTTGGCGCGGGCGGCATAGACCGCGGCGCTATAGCCGGCGGGCCCGGAACCCAGAATGATGACGCGCGCGTGACGATCGGACATGACAGTCTCCAGTGCTGAGGTGGATGAGTCGGGCAAAGAAAAGGGAGCTGCCAAAGCACCAGGGGGAAGGTTGGGAGGGCGGCAGCTCCACGTAAAGGTTTCTTGCGCGGTCCGCATGGCCCGGAGACCGTGGGCAATGCGGTGTGACCCAAGTCACAGTTCGCATTGTCCTGCAGAACGCTGGAAATCCCTTGAGATAAGTCAGGGATTTCCGCAGTCGCCCGTCGCTCCTTGAGATAGGTCAGGGTGCGGCGGATCGACCCTCGAACTCGTTCGATAGCAGATGGCGCGCAGCTTACCGCCGCCACCGCGTCCTGCTGAAATGCCCAATCTCAATGCCCTCCATAGGCTGCCCCTATGCAGCGGGCACCCACGTGCCTGGATGGCTAGACTCAAGAAAAAAGGTCACCCGAACCACCATGAACCTTCGCGCCCGCCTGCTGTGGCTGTGCCTGCCCCTGTTCGTCGCGAGCCTCGGCGGGGTCTGGCTGCTGTCGGACATGATCCTGCTCGACCGCTTCGACCGCGGCGACCGCCAGCGCCTGGCCGACGAGGTGCGCATCGTGCATAACCGCGTCGCCTACGAGAAACAGCGCAACCTCGACATCGTCCACAGCTACGCCTGGTGGGACGCCAGCTACCAGTTCATGCACCAGCCGCAGTCGCGCTTCGTCGAGGACAACCTGGACCAGGACCTGCTGGGCATCCTCGGCTTCGACTACGTCCTCTACGTCGACCGCAGCGGCCAGATCCTCGCCCAGCAGTGGAAGCTCGACGAACTGGGCAAACGCTTCCCCCAACAACCGGTGCCCACGCCTGACCAGCTGCGCCGGAACATCCTGCGCACGGCCCTGGAACTGGGCGCGCTGAAGATCGATGGCGACCCGCGCCACAGTCTCGACCAGTTGCTGCAGATCGACGGCATCCCGCAGCTGCTGCTCAGCTATCCCATCAGCAACACCGCCGGCACCGCCGAGCCCGCCGGTGCGGTGATCGTTGGCGTGCTGCTCGACCAGGAGCGCATGTCCAACCTGCAGACGCAGATGGGCGCGAGCCTGCGCCTGGTGCAGGACGAGGTGAAAGGAAACGACTGGCGCACCCTCAACATCCCCACCGGGCGCGGCGCCACCTTGATCAGTCCGCGGCGCCTGCTGGACGAGAACAGCCAGCAGATGTCGCTGCTCTACCTCGATTCCCTCGGCCGGCCGCAGCTGCGCCTGGAACTCACCAGCCCGCGCCCCTTGTACCAGCAGGGGCAGCAGGCCGTGCGCCTGTTCCTCTACCTGACCCTCGCCCTGCTCGGCGGCGCCATCCTGCTCGCCTACGTGGCCCTGGAGTTCCGCATCATCCGCCGCGTCACCACCATGAACCGCGAGGTTGCGGTCATCGGCCAGGACGACACGCCCTCGCGCCTGAGCCCGCAGGGCGCGGACGAACTGGGCCAGCTCGCCCACGAAATGAACGACATGCTCGACCGCCTGGAACAGAGCGAGGCGCGCGACCGGGCGATTCTCGATGCGATCCGCGACGGCTTCTTCGAGATGGACACCCACGGCATCATCCGCACCCTCAACCCGGCGCTGTGCCGCATGCTCGGCTACAGCGCCGAGCAACTGGGCGGCCAGCATTTCGGCATCCTGCTGCAGGAGGCGGACCTGCTGCGCGCCCGCAGTCTCTACGAGCAGGCCCGCGACGACGAACAGGAAACCACCTTCTCCGCGCCCTTCAAGCGCCGCGACGGCCGGCTGGTCAACTGCGAGACGCGACTCTCGGCGATCCGCGACGCCCAGGGCGAATTCCAGGGCTTCCGCGGCATCCTGCGCGACATCAGCGACCAGGTGGCGTACCAGAAGCAGCTCCTGGACCTGGCCTTTCGCGACACCCTCACCCAACTGGGCAACCGCAAGGCCTTCAACGAGCAACTGCCACGGGCGATCGCCAACAGCAACCGGGTGGCCTTGCTGTACATCGACCTGGACCGCTTCAAGCAGGTCAACGACCGCTTCGGCCACGCCATCGGCGACGCCCTGCTCAGTACCGTCGGCGAACGCATGCGCGGCAGCCTGCGCCAGCCGGACCAGGCCTTCCGCCTGGGTGGCGACGAGTTCGCCGTGCTGCTGGAGAACGCCGAACCGGACCAGGCCGACGCCCTGGGCCTGCGCCTGCTGGCCGTGCTCGGCACGCCCTACCACCTGGGCGGCCAGGTGATCGACTTCGTCACCCCCAGCATCGGCATCGCTCTCTACCCGCAGGACGCCGGCGACGCCGACGCCCTCACCCGCGCCGCCGACATCGCCATGTACCAGGCCAAGCAGGAACGCAACCGCTGCCACCGCTACACGGCGGCCTGAGCATCGGCGCGAGAACACATACTCGGCAAAACAGACGGCTCGCCGGCCGTCCGCCGGGTCTGCTAAGGTCGCCTACGGTTCAACCCTGGAGATGCCGATGTCCACCCTGAGCGGCCCGCAATACCTCAGCGAAGGCCTGAAACTGATGATGCGCCCCGGCCTGCGGCTGTTCGTCCTGCTGCCCCTGAGCATCAACATCCTGCTGTTCGTCGGCCTGATCGGCTTCGCCGTCAACCAGTTCAGCCACTGGGTCAACGCCCTGATGCCGACCCTGCCCGAGTGGCTGAGCTTCCTGCAGTTCATCCTCTGGCCGTTGTTCGTCGTGCTGGTGCTGCTGATCGTGTTCTTCACCTTCACCCTGCTGGCCAACCTGATCGCCGCGCCGTTCAACGGCTTCCTCGCGGAGAAGGTCGAAGTGGTGGTGCGCGGCAAGGACGATTTTCCCGCCTTCAGCTGGGCCGAGCTGATGGCCATGGTGCCGCGCACCATCGGCCGCGAACTGCGCAAGCTCGGCTACTTCCTGCCGCGCGCCATCGGCCTGTTCATCCTCAGCCTGATCCCCGGCCTGAACCTGATCGCCACCCCGCTGTGGCTGCTGTTCGGCGTGTGGATGATGGCCGTGCAGTACATCGACTACCCGGCGGACAACCACAAGCTGGGCTGGAACGAGATGCTCGCCTGGCTGCGCAGCAAGCGCTGGGCGTGCATGGGCTTTGGCGGCATCACCTACCTGGCGCTGCTGATCCCGGTGGTCAACCTGGTCGCCATGCCCGCCGCCGTGGCCGGCGCGGTGCTGTTCTGGGTGCGCGAAGGCGGCGAAAACGCCCTGGTGAAATGACCGGGCGCCGCAGCTGAGCGGCTGTCACCGATCGATCATCGCACTGTCATCGGCGCGCCACCGCGCGCCGTGACACTGCGAGCATGACCACGACTCCCCTGCGCATTGCGCTGATCAGCGAAACCTTTCCACCGGAAATCAACGGTGTGGCCAACACCCTCGGCCGCCTGGCGTCAGGGCTGTTGCGTCTCGGCCACCAGATCCAGGTCGTGCGCCCGCGACAGCAGGGCGACGAAGGCCGCCACAGCGACAGCGAGCTGGTGCTGACCCGCGGCTGGCCGCTGCCCGGCTACCCCGGCCTGCAATGGGGCCAGTCGTGCCTGCACAAGCTATTGCGCCACTGGAAGAACCTGCGCCCGGACGTGCTCTACATCGCCACCGAAGGCCCGCTCGGGCTGGCCGCCCTGCGCGCCGCGCGGCGTTTGCACATCCCGGTGATCAGCGGCTTCCACACCAATTTCCAGCAGTACAGCGCGCACTACGGCTTCGGCCCGCTGATGCGCCTGGTGACCCTGTACCTGCGCTGGTTCCACAACCGCACCCAGCAGACCCTGGTGCCCAGTGCGAGCCAGTCCCTGGAACTGCAGCGGCGCGGCTTCGAGCGCCTGGCGCAGCTGTCGCGCGGCGTCGACAGCCAATTGTTCAACCCCGCCCGGCGCGATGAAGCGCTGCGCCGCGAATGGGGGCTGGGCGAGCGCGACATCGCCGTGCTGCACGTCGGCCGGCTGGCGGCGGAGAAGAACCTGTCGCTGCTGGGCAGCAGCTTTCGCGCGCTGTGCGCGGCGCACCCGCAACTCAGGCTGCGCCTGGTGATCGTCGGCGACGGCCCGCAACGCAACGCGCTGCGCAAGGAGTTGCCGGATGCGCTGTTCTGCGGTCTGCAGCGCGGCGAGGAACTGGCCCGGCACTACGCCAGCGGCGACCTGTTCCTCTTTCCCAGCCAGTCGGAAACCTTCGGCAACGTGGTGCTCGAAGCGCTCGCCTCAGGCCTGGCCGTGGTGGCCTTCGACCAGGCCGCGGCCGGCCAGCACATCCGCCATGGGCACAACGGCGTGCTCGGCGTGCCGGGCGAGGACCAGAGCTTCTTCGAGGCGGCGAGCTGGCTGCTGGAGGACCCCGAGCGCCTGCGCCGGGTGCGCCTGAACGCGCGTCACCACGCCATTCACCAGGCGTGGGACACGGTCATCGAGCGCTTCGAAGGGTATCTGCAGGAAGCCTGCCGCACCGCGTTGCCGGGGAGGAACCCTGGCGGCCTGGGCCATCCTGAAGCGCACAAGTAGCGATCAGGCGAACGGCTTGGGCTCGGCGGCGAACGACAGGCTCATGGCGCCGGCGCCGAGGTTGATGCCGCCGGTGGGGCTGAGCATCGCCAGGTGCACCTGGATGCCCTTCGCCTCGCAGGCATCCTCCAGCGCCGCGAAACCGGGCAGATCGCGCAGGGCGGACGGGTCGCCGGCATAGCTCAGGCACATCTGCGGGGCCAGCAACTCGCCCGCCTCGACCCGCGCACGGGCGAAGTTGAGCAGGCGCTCGGCGGATTTCTCGTAGTTCGGCGACACCGATACCGGCTTGTCCTCGCCCTGCACCAGGCTGAGCACCGGTTTCATGTCGAGCATCGAACCGATGCCCAGAAAGGCGCCACGCAGACGGTCACCGATGCTGCTGCGGTCGCCCTTCTGGAAGCCGCGGCGACGGATGTGCCCCAGGTCGCTGGCGACCAGGAAGGTGTTCATCTGCTGGCTGAGCTGTTCCAGGCGGGTGCGCACGGCGTTGGGATGCTGGTCTTCGCCGAGCAGGCGCACGCCTTCGGCGGCCAGCACGGCAAGACCGGCGAACACCGTCTGGCTGTCGATCACCCGCAGCGCGAACGGCCCGGCGATGCCGGCAGCGGCGCGGCGTTCCTTGTAGCTCTGCAGCAGGCTGAAGGAGGCCTGGGTGGCGTTCTCGAAGATCGGGCTGCGCTGGCGGGTCACGGTCAGGCAGATCACGTAGTCGAAGTCGGTGACCAGTTGCTCGAGGAACCAGTCATGGGTCTGCGCCGGCGTCAGCGGTTCGCTGCCGTCTTCGGGGCCGACCTTGGGCAGGTCCTGGGAATAGAAGCGGAGGGTGGTGTCGGGATCGCGGTCATCGATGATGCGACGCTCGCCCACGCGGATACCGATGGGCAGCACGCGAATGTTGTTGGCAGCAAGAAATTCCGGGGGAAGGTCGCAGGTTGCATCGACCACCAAGCCGATCCGCATGTCTTACTCCTATGGCCGTCTCCCGGCCTATTGTTGTGTGAACGCGGTCATACTCTGCCCGTTTCGGACTGGGAAGTCAGCATGCGGAAAGGTGGGTCTCGGAAAAGATTTGTAAACGCCTAGGACGGTGCTTTCAGACCATTCAAGAAATTTATGCACTACCATAAATGAAGCGCAGACTGCCGGTTAGAACGGGAGGCGCGGGAAATGCCGGAGCTGACCTGTAGGAGCGCGCCATGCGCGCGATCGCGGGCATGGCCCGCTCCTACAACGAGCGTCCGCGCGAACGGTTCGGCACACGAAAAAGCCCCTGGCACCGTCGGCGCCAGGGGCTTTTTCATTTCACTGCGCGAATCAGGCCAGCGACGTCAGCGCCTCGCGGCTGAACGGCTTGATGTCGGCCAGGCGGCCGTCGCGCACTTTCACCGCCCAGTCCGGGTCGACCAGCAGGGCGCGACCGACGGCGACCAGGTCGAACTCTTCTTTGTTCAGGCGCTCCAGCAGGCCATCGATGCCCGACGGCTGGGCGACTTCCTCGGTGTTGCCGAAGAAGGCCAGGAACTCGCTGCCATCCAGGCCGACGTTGCCGACGGTGATGGTCGGCTTGCCGGTGAGCTGGCGGGTCCAGCCGGCCAGGTTGAGGTCGGAACCTTCGAATTCCGGAATCCAGAAGCGGCGGGTGGAGCAGTGGAAGATGTCCACGCCGGCATCCGACAGCGGCTTGAGGAAGGCTTCCAGCTCCTCGGCGGTCTGCACCAGGCGGGCGCTGTAGTCCTGCTGCTTCCACTGGGAGAAGCGGAAGATGATCGGGTAGTCCGGGCCCACCGCCGCGCGCACGGCCTGGATCAGCTCGATGGCGAAGCGCGAACGGTTGGCCAGGCTGCCGCCGTACTCGTCGGTGCGCTTGTTGCTGCCGTCCCAGAAGAACTGGTCGATCAGGTAGCCGTGGGCGCCGTGGATTTCCACGCCATCCATGCCGATGGCCTTCGCGTCGCGGGCGGCCTGGGCGAAGGCGGCGATGACGTCCTGGATATCATCCTTGGTCATCTCATGGACCAGCACGGTGCCGTCCTTTTCCTTGCCGCTGGGGCCGTAGCCCGGAACGCTGGCGTCCGGCTCGGTGCCCAGGCGACGCACAGCGCCGACGTGCCACAGCTGCGGGACGATCTTGCCGCCTTCGGCGTGCACGGCATCGACCACCTGCTTCCAGCCGGCCAGGGCATCTTCACCATGGAAGCGCGGCACGTTCGGGTAGCCGTTGGCGGCCTTGTGGTTGACCGTGGTGCCTTCGGTGACGATCAGGCCGACGCCAGCGGCGGCGCGGCGGCGGTAGTACTCCACCACCTGGGCGTGGGGAACGCCGCCCGGGGAGAAGTTGCGGGTCATCGGCGCCATCACGACGCGGGTAGGCAGTTCCAGGCCGCCCAGGCGGAAGGGCGAGAACAGGGTATCGACGGATGCAGTCATTGCAGTCTCCATGACGACCAGGCGACCGGTCGTCTCATTCTTGGATAAAAAGGCCGATGAAGGTTGGGATGACTCAGGCAGTTCAGGCCTGAAGCAGGTGCTCCAGGCGCTCGATAAAACGTTCCACAGGCCGTAGCGAGGCGCTGACTTTCATCCGCGCCAGCACGCCCTGCCAGGCGTTGCCGATGAACTCGGCGAGGGACTCGACGTTCTCCGTCGCCGGCAACTCACCGGCGCGCTGGGCGTCGGCCAGGCAGGCGCGCAGGGTGTCGATGGACTGCTGCAGGATGCCGTCCACACGCTCGGCGATGGCCGGTGACAGTTCGGCCATTTCAAAGCTCAGGCTGCCGATGAAGCAGTGGTACTCGAGCTTCTCCTGGCGGGCGAAGTGCGCCAGCAGTTCGCGGTAATAGGTGAGGATGCGCGCGCGCGGCCCCAGCGCCGGGTTGCCGAGCGCCTCGGCGTAGCGGGCCAGGCGCGGCGCATACAGGTGCTCCAGCGCCTGCAGGGCGAAATCTTCCTTGCTCTGGAAGTAGTGATAGAAGGAGCCCTTGGGGATGCCGGCGGCCTGGACGATGTCCTGCACGCCGGTACCGTGGTAGCCGCTGCGGGTCATCGCCAGGGAGCCCTTGGCGAGGATCAGGTCGCGCTTGTCGAGTCGGATGCTGTTCATGGGCGCAAGAATATGACCGGTCGTCTCGCTTTTGCCAGCACCATTGATCGCAGTGATTTTCCGTCAGAAATGGATCGGCACGTTGCCGGGCTATGCAGGCGTTCTGTCCAGCAGTTCAGCGACACCTTCCTGGAGCAGCTCGCGCAAACGCTCGACCACCGGGTCCGGCTCGGCGTCGCCACGGTGCAGGCACAGGCCCAGCGGTGCCATCGCCGGCAGGCCGGCGCGCTCGGCATCCAGCCGCGCGACGCTGGCCGGCAAGCCGATGGGCGTGCGCAGGCCGATGCCCAGCCCCGCCCCGACCGCCGCCCAGATACCGGACAAGCCGGCGCTGGTGAACGCCACGCGCCAGGCAATGCCGGCCCGATCCAGCGCGGCGGTGGCCGCACTGCGCAGCAGGCACGGCGCCTCCAGCATCACCAGCGGCAACGGCTGCGCGCCGGGGGCCGGCAGCGCATCGGGCGCGCCGATCCAGCACTGCGCCACCGCGCCGATGCGTTCCATGTGCGCCGTGCGCTCGCCGGTCTCCCAGGCCAGCGCCAGGTCGAGCGCGCCATCACGCACGCCGTCGATGAGCTGCTGGTTGCGCGCCGTGCGCACTTCGATACGCACCTTTGGGTGGGCGCGGGCGAAGCGCGCCAGCACGGCGGGCAGCAGGGTTTCACCGAAGTCTTCCTGCAGGCCGAGGCGCACCCGGCCTTCCAGTGCGCCGCCGCGCAGGGCACCGGCCGCTTCGTCGTTCAACTCCAGCAGGCGGCGGGCGTAGGCCAGCAGCGTCTCGCCCGCTTCGGTCAGCGCCATGCCCCGCCCTTCGCGGCGTAGCACCGGGGTGCCGGCCTGCTCCTCGAGCTTCTTCAACTGGGCGCTGACCGCAGACGTGGAGCGCCCCAGGCGATCCGCCGCGCGAGCGAAACTGCCCAGCTCGATGCCGGTGACGAAAGTCCGCAGTACATCCAGGTCGAAGTTCACGCGCGCCATGGCAACCATCCCAATTATTCGAACTATCGATCAAATATTTCCTGATTTTCCGAATCAACTTGCCGAGCTAGCCTGAACTCGTCAAGCCACAGAAGAGGAACGGCACCATGGCATTTCCACCCCAGGCGTCCCCCGACCTGCATCGCCGGGCGCCGAAACTGGCGCAGCTCACCGACGAGGTGTTGTTCGGCGATCTCTGGCAACGCCCCCAGCTCAAGCCCCGGGAGCGCAGCCTGGCCACCGTCGCCGCTCTGGTGGCGATGGGGCGCCTGGAGCAGTTGCCGTTTCACCTGCAGTTGGCGCGCGACAACGGTCTGACCCACGAGGAACTGGTCGAGCTGATCACCCACCTGGCGTTCTACAGCGGCTGGCCGACGGCCGCTTCCGCTCTCAACCGTCTCGAAGAGGAATGACACCATGCCGACCGTCCGCATCTCCCTGCGCAAGGGCAAGCAAGCCAAGTACCTGCGCGAACTCGCCGACACCGTCTACGACGCCATGCACAACGCCTTCAACGTGCCCGAGGGCGACCAGTTCGTGATGATCCACCAGCACGAGGCGGAGGAATTCGTCTTCAACCGCCATTACCTGGGCGGCCCGCGCAGCGACGATTTCGTGCTGATCGCCATCACCATCGGGCGCCCGCGGGACTCGCAGACCAAGCAGGCGTTCTACCGCCGATTGAACGCACTGCTGGGCGAGCGGCTGGGCATCGCCAGCGAGGACGTGATGGTGCAGATCACCACCAGCGAGGCGGACGACTGGTCCTTCGGCGGCGGGCGCATGGGCGTGCTGACGCGCCCCGATGCGCTCAGTGCCAACTGACGCGCTGTTCCAGCGGGAAACGCAGGCGCGGGTTGTAGACGCCATTGTCGGCGGCCCGCCCGGCGGCCAGCAGCATGATCGGCACCGCGCGCGGGGGTATCTGCAGCACCTTGCGCAGCCGCACTTCGTCGAAGCCTTCCATCGGGCAGGTGGCGTAGCCGTGGCTCTGCAGGGCGAGCATCAGGTTCTGCGCCGCCAGCGCGGTGGACTTCACCGCCCACAGGCGCATCTGGGCGTGGCTGTTGGGCTGGCGCATCAGCGCGCGGCGCAGGCCGACCACCGCGTAGAGCGCGCGCTTGAACAAGCCGCGCAGGCCCAATGCGCCCTGGTTGTACTGGAACGGCGCGGTGCGCTGGTAGAAGTCGCGCACCTTGTCCGGCACCTGCGGCTCCGGCCACTGGTCGAGGATCGCCGCACAGGACTCGCGCCAGGTGTCCGGGCGCGCCAGCACGGCGATCAGCACCGGCGCCGTGCGCGCCGCGTTCTGTCCCAGGCACACCGGCACCAGCTGCCGTCGCAGCTCGGCATCGCGGATCACCTGGAAACTCCACGGCTGCAGGTTGCAGGCATTGGGTGCCAGCACCGCCTGCTCCAGGCAGTCGCGCAGGACCGCGTCGGGCACCGGCTCGGCGAGGAAACGGCGCACCGCGCGGCGCTGCTCGATCAGGGCGCGCAAGGCGTCGGGCGTGGCGGGCAGGCAAGCGGATTCGGCAGCGAAACGGCTCATGGCAGGCTCCGGAAGCAGGTCGCCCGATTAAGCCGCCCCGACGGGCGAGGAACAAGACGCAGGGTAAAAATGCCGGCGGGATTGGCGCAAGCGCCCTCTCCCGCCGGCGAGGTCAGGCGGCGCCCAGCGCCTTCTCGATGGCGTGCACCAGCGCCGGATCATCCGGCGTGGTGCGCGGGCTGAAGCGCGCCAGCACGCGGCCGTCCGGGCCGAGGAGGAACTTCTCGAAGTTCCAGGTGATGTCGCCGGGGAACTCGGCGCCCTCGCCCGCCAGCAGGCGGTACAGCGGATGGCGCTCGGAGCCGTTGACCTCGAGCTTGGCCGACATCGGGAAGCTGACCCCGTAGTTCAGCGCGCAGAACGACTGGATCTCGGCTTCGCTGCCCGGCTCCTGCCCGGCGAACTGGTTGCACGGCAGGCCCAGTACCACGAACCCCTGATCCTTGTACTGCTGGTAGAGCTTCTCCAGACCGGCGTACTGCGGGGTCAGGCCGCATTTCGAGGCGACGTTGACCACCAGCACGACCTTGCCCTTGAGCGGGGCCAGCGGCAGATCCTGGCCGTCGAGACCATGCAGCGTCAGATCGTGAAAAGCGCTCATTGCTTGCTCCTTGAAGAAGTAGGCACACCGTGCCCGCGCAGGGAGCGGACAACGCGTCCGTCGTGCTGCGCAATCCCAGTCGATGCGGGAAAAATGCCCTGGCATTCATTGCAA
This sequence comes from Pseudomonas sp. NY15437, assembly GCF_048068435.1. Taxonomy (NCBI): domain Bacteria; kingdom Pseudomonadati; phylum Pseudomonadota; class Gammaproteobacteria; order Pseudomonadales; family Pseudomonadaceae; genus Pseudomonas; species Pseudomonas sp. NY15437. Next base: position 150,652 of record NZ_JBLUQC010000005.1, on the reverse strand, counting down.
TAACAGCGACTTGCAAGAGAAAGGCGCCCGAAGGCGCCTTTCCCGATTGAGCTTAGCAGCTCCCTGATGGCTTCACCCGGTCGATGGGCGACCGGTGACAGCGATCAGTGGTGATGACCACCTTCGCCATGGATGTGGCCATGGGCGACTTCTTCGGCGGAAGCGTCGCGAATGTCGACCACTTTCACCTTGAAGTTCAGGCGCTGGCCGGCCAGCGGGTGGTTGCCGTCGACGGTCACGTCGTCGCCGTCGATGTCACGGATGGTGACGATCTGCATGCCGCCGTCCGGAGCGGAGGCATGGAACTGCATGCCGACTTCCAGCTCGTCCACGCCTTCGAACATCTCGCGGGTCAGGGTGGCGACCAGCTCGGCGCTGTATTCGCCATAGGCGTCGGCCGGCTCGACGGTCACGTCCAGCTGGTCGCCGACCTGCTTGCCTTCCAGGGCCTTTTCCAGGCCGCCGATGATGTTGTGGGCACCGTGCAGGTAGACCAGCGGAGCGCCGCCGGCGGAGCTGTCGATGACCTCACCTGCGTCGTTGGTCAGGGTATAGTCGATGGAAACCGCCTTGTTGGCCGCGATCTGCATGGTTCGAAACCTATCCGATATAGAAGTTGAGCGCCTAAGTTTACGCGGCGACGCCCCCGAATGCGACCCGAAGACGGACGGACGGGATAACGCGGGCCCGCCGCGCCTGCTTGACTTTCATCAGGACGAGGACGGCCACTGGGTGGCAGTCTTGTCCTGCGGCCACACCCAGCACCTGCGCCATCAGCCGCCCTGGCAGTCGCGGCCCTGGGTGCTGGACCCGCAGCAGCGCACGGCGCAGATCGGCCGCGAGTTCCCCTGCGGCTGGTGCGCCAAGGATTCCGACAGCAACAAGGAGTAGGCATGCCGGCTCGCAACATCCTGGTGATCAACTGCGGCAGTTCGTCGATCAAGTTCGCTCTGGTTCGAGAAGGACGCGACGATTTCATTCTCCACGGCCTGGCCGAACGCCTCGGCGCCAACGGCGCCAGCCTGCGCTGGCAGGGCGAGACCGACGAACAGCCGCAGACCCTGGAGCTGCCCGGCGCCGACCACAAGGCCGCCCTCGCCCGCCTGCTGCCGCTGGTGGCCCAGGCCGCCCAGGGCGAACTGCACGCCATCGGCCACCGCGTGGTGCACGGCGGCGAGCGCTTCACCCAGGCCTCGCGCCTGACCGACGAAGTACTCAACGCCATCCGCGAGACCTCGCCCCTGGCGCCGCTGCACAACCCGGCCAACCTGGTGGGCATCGACGCCGCCATGGCGCTCTACCCGGACCTGCCGCACATCGCCGTGTTCGACACCGCCTTCCACCAGAGCCTGCCCGAGCGCGCCTACCGCTACGCCATCCCCGAGCCGCTGTACCGCGAACAGCACGTGCGCCGCTACGGCTTCCACGGCACCAGCCACCGCTACGTCAGCCACAAGGCAGCCGAGATGAGCGGGCTGGCGGTGGGCGACAGCTACTGGCTGTCCGCGCACCTGGGCAACGGCAGCTCCACCTGCGCCATCGCCAACGGCCAGAGCCGCGACACCAGCATGGGCCTGACCCCGCTGGAAGGCCTGATGATGGGTACCCGCTCCGGCGACGTCGACCCGAACCTGCACAGCCACCTGGCTCGCACCCTGGGCTGGAGCCTGGAAAAGATCGACCACATGCTCAACCACGACAGCGGCCTGCTCGGCCTGTCCGGCCTGTCCAACGACATGCGCACCCTGGAGAACGCCCGCGAACAGGGCCACGCCAATGCCGCGCTGGCCATCGAAGTATTCTGTTACCGACTGGCCAAGTCCCTGGCCTCGCTGACCTGTGCACTGCCACGGCTGGACGGCATCATCTTCACCGGCGGCATCGGCGAGAACTCGGCGCTGGTGCGCAACCTCACGGTCAAGCACCTGCATGTGCTCAACCTCGAACTCGATGGCGAAGCCAACGCCCGCTGCGTGCGCGGCGTCGGCGGGCCGATCCACCTGGCGGGCCACCCCCGCGTGCTGGTGATCCCCACCAACGAGGAAAAGCAGATCGCACTCGACACCCTGGCCGTGCTCGACTGAAGATTCATCGAACCTGATCAAGGGCGCTACCCCACAAGGGCAGCGCCCCTCCCGCACGGCTTAAGGAGCCCGGATGCACACCTTCTTCCTCGCGCCGACCGGTTTCGGTGTCGGCCTGACGTCCACCAGCCTGGGCCTGATCCGCGCCCTGCAACGCGCCGGCCTGAAGGTCGGCTTCTTCAAGCCCATCGCCCAGCCGCATGCCGGCGACGATGGCCCGGAGCGCTCCAGCGAACTGGTCGCGCGCACCCACGGACTCAACGCGCCCACCCCGCTGTCACTGGCCAAGGTCGAGCGCATGCTCGGCGATGGCCTGCTCGACGAACTGCTCGAAGACATCGTCGGCATGTACAACCGCGCCGCCGTGGACAAGGACGTGATGATCGTCGAGGGCATGGTGCCGACCAAGCACGCCAGCTACGCCGCGCGCATCAACGCGCACCTGGCGCGCAGCGTGGACGCCGAGGTGATCCTCGTCTCCGCACCGGACAACGAGACGGTGGGCGAGCTGTCCGACCGCATCGAGATCCTCGCCCAGCTGTTCGGCGGCCCGCGCGACCCGCACCTGGCCGGCCTGATCGTGAACAAAGTGCGTGGCGGCGAGCGCGAGGACATGCCGCGTGACGCCGAGGAAGCCGCGCGGCTGTTCGGCGAGCGCCTGAAGGAACACTCGCCGCTGCTGCGCGACGGCGACGTGCGCCTGCTCGGCTGCATCCCCTGGCAGGACGAGATGAACGCCCCGCGTACCCGCGACGTGGCCGACCTGCTGGACGCCAGCGTGCTGAACGCCGGCGATTACGAACAACGCCGCGTGCAGAAGATCATCCTCTGCGCGCCCTCGGCGCCCAACACCGTGCACCTGCTCAAGCCGGGCGTGCTGGTGGTGGTGCCGGGCGACCGCGACGACATCATCCTCGCCGCCTGCCTGGCCGCCATGAATGGCGTGCCGCTGGCCGGCCTGCTGCTGTGCTCGGGCCTGACGCCGGACGCGCGCATCCTCGAACTGTGCCGCAGCGCGCTGCAGAGCGGCCTGCCGGTGCTGACGGTGAAGACCGGCTCGTTCGACACCGCCGGCGACCTGTCGCGGATGAACAAGGAAATCCCGGTGGACGACCGCGAACGCGCCGAGCGCGTGACCGAGTTCGTCGCCGAGCACATCGACTTCGAATGGCTCAAGGACCGCTGCGGCGCGCCCCACGAACTGCGCCTGTCGCCCCCGGTGTTCCGCTACCAGCTGACCCAGCGCGCCAACCGCGCCGGCAAGCGCATCGTCCTGCCCGAGGGCAGCGAGCCGCGCACCGTGCAGGCCGCCGCCATCTGCCACGCCCGCGGCATCGCCCGCTGCGTATTGCTGGCCAAGCCCGACGACGTACAGGCGGTGGCGCAGATGCTGGGCATCGTGCTGCCCGAGGACCTGGAAGTGGTCGACCCGGACCTGGTGCGCAGCCGCTACGTCGAACCCATGGTCGAGCTGCGCAAGGGCAAGAGCCTGAACGCGCCGATGGCCGAGCAGCAACTGGAAGACAACGTCGTGCTGGGCACCATGATGCTCGCCCTCGACGAAGTGGACGGCCTGGTGTCCGGCGCCATCCACACCACCGCCAACACCATCCGCCCCGCCCTGCAACTGATCAAGACGGCGCCGGGCTACAACCTGGTGTCCTCGGTGTTCTTCATGCTGCTGCCCGACCAGGTGGTGGTGTATGGCGACTGCGCGGTGAATCCCGATCCTTCGGCCAGTGACCTGGCGGAGATCGCGCTGCAGAGTGCGGCCTCGGCGCAGGCCTTTGGCATCACCCCGCGGGTGGCGATGATCAGCTACTCCACCGGCGACTCGGGAACCGGCGCAGATGTCGAGAAAGTCCGCGAAGCTACGCGCATCGCGCGGGAAAAACGCCCCGATCTGTTGATCGACGGCCCCTTGCAGTATGATGCCGCCGCCATCGCCAGCGTGGGCCGCCAGAAGGCGCCCGACAGCCCGGTGGCCGGACGCGCCAACGTGTTCGTGTTCCCCGACCTGAACACCGGGAACACCACCTACAAGGCGGTCCAGCGCAGCGCCGACTGCGTCAGCATCGGGCCGATGCTGCAGGGCCTGCGCAAACCGGTGAACGACCTGTCCCGCGGGGCGCTGGTGGACGACATCGTCTACACCATCGCACTCACCGCGATCCAGGCGGACAGCGACAAGGACGGCTGACAACCGCGGCACGAGGGATGTGCCCACGAACGCATCACGCGCCCGGCTGGCCGGGCGCCTACGTACAAGGACCATTCCTCGATGTTGAGTTTCCTTCCGCACACCCTGCGCGGCATCCTCGCGACCCTGCTTCTGGTGGTGAGCACGCTGTGCTGGTGCATTCCGCTGCTGTCCATGTCGATCGTCAAGCTGCTGCTGCCCTTCGCCGCCGCGCAACAGGTGTGCAGCAAGATCATGAGCCTGATCGCCGAAGGCTGGATCGCCTGCAACAAGGGCTGGATGAACCTGGTCCGCCGCACCGGCTGGGACGTGCAGGGCCTGCAAGGCCTGGAGTACGACCATTCGTACCTGGTGACCAGCAACCACCAGAGCTGGGTGGACATTCTCGTCCTGCAGTACCAGCTCAACCGCCGCATTCCGCTGCTGCGCTTCTTCCTCAAGCAGGAGCTGATCTGGGTTCCGGTGATCGGCCTGTGCTGGTGGGCGCTCGATTTCCCGTTCATGAAGCGCTACACCAAGGCGTACCTGGCCAAGCACCCGGAAAAGAAAGGCAAGGACCTGGAAACCACCCGCAAGGCGTGCGCCAAGTTCAGCCGCATTCCGGTGGCGATCTTCAACTTCCTCGAAGGCACCCGCTTCACCCAGGCCAAGCATGACGAGCAGAACTCGCCGTTCCGCCACCTGCTCAAGCCCAAGGCCGGCGGCATCGCCTTCGTCCTCGACGCCATGGGCGAACAACTGCGCACCCTGGTGAACGTGACCATCCACTACCCCGATGGCCGCCCGACCTTCTGGTGCCTGCTGTCCGGCCGCCTGCGCTCGGTGGTGGTGCGTTTCGAGGAAATGGAAATCCCCCGCCAGTTCGTCGGCAAGAGCTACGACCAGGACGAGGGCTACCGCGCCGAGTTCCAGCTGTGGGTGAACCAGCTGTGGGAGCGCAAGGACCAGTTGCTGGCGCAGTTGCACCACGAATTCCCTGCCAGAGCCTGACCGGCTTCTGTAGGAGCGGACTCCGTCCGCGATGGGCCCCGCATCGCGCCGGAAATCGATCGCGGGCATGGCCCGCTCCTACAAGTCACGTCCTGATCTCTGCGGCAACGAAAAAGCCCGCCAATCGGCGGGTGTTTTCATGGGCGGCGCTTACTGCTGGTACTGCTGGGTCTGCGCGTTCGGCAGGGCCTTCAGGTTCACTTCCACGCGGCGGTTCTGCGCGCGGCCGTTGGCGTCGGCGTTGGAGGCGATCGGCTGGTCCGGGCCCATGCCGCGGGTGCTGACACGGGACGGATCGACACCCTGGGAGGTCAGGTAGCCGGCCACCGACTGCGCACGACGCTGGGACAGGTCCATGTTGTGCTGGCGGCTGCCGGTGCTGTCGGTGTAGCCGACGATCTCGATGCTGTTCTGGTTGAACTCCTTAAAGGAGTTGGCCAGGTTGTTCAGCGGGGTGTAGAAGGACGGCGCGATGTTCGCCGAATCGGTGGCGAAGGTGATGTTGCCCGGCATGATCAGCTTGATGTCATCGCCCTGGCGTTCGACCTGCACACCGGTGCCCTGCATCTGCTGGCGCAGCTTGGCTTCCTGCTTGTCGGCGTAGTAGCCGTAGCCGGCGGCGGCGGCACCGATGGCGGCGGCGCCGATCATCGCGCCCTTGCCACGGTTGTCGTGGTTGATCGCGGCACCGGCGACGGCGCCGGCCAGCGCACCCAGTGCACCGTACTTGGCGGTCTTGCTCATGCCGCCTTCGGCCGGCGGGGCCTGGGTGTTGGGGTCATAGGGGTTCTGGGAAGCGCAACCGGCCATGAGGGCAAGGGCGGTCGCAGCCGCAACCATGGACAGACTACGTGCGGTGAACATGTCGGATGACTCCTCGAAATAGCGCAACACCCATTAGTGGGCGGCTGATTAGAGCTTAGGTCGTGCAAATAATTCCGTAGCAACCTTAAGCACGGATGAAGGGATTCTCGCGCATCTCATCGCCCAGGTTGGTATCCGGGCCGTGACCCGTGACCACGGTCGCCTCTTCGTCCAGCGAATAGAGGCGATGGCGAATCGAGCGCTCGATCGTGGCGTAATCGCCACCCCACAGGTCCGTGCGGCCGATGCTGCGGCGGAACAGGGTGTCACCGGCGATCAGCAGTTTTGCCTGGGGGAACCAGAAGCTCATCGAGCCGGGCGTATGCCCCGGCGTGTGCAGCGCCACGCCGCAGCCGCAGGCCAGTTCCTCGTCATCGGCCAGCCACTGGTCCGGCGACGGCACCGGCGTGTAGGGCACGCCGAACATGCGGCACTGCATTTCCAGGTTGTCCCAGAGGAACTGGTCGTCCTTGTGCAGGTGCAGGGTGGCACCGGTCTTCTCCTTCATCTGCCCGGAGGCGAGGAAGTGATCCAGGTGCGCATGGGTGTGGATGATGCTGACCACCTTGAGCCCCAGCGCGTCGAGGCGCTGCAGGATCAGTTCGGGGTCACCGCCCGGATCGACGACGATGGCCTTCTTCGTCAGCGGATCGCCGATGATCGTGCAGTTGCACTGCAACGGGCCGACAGGGAAGGTTTCGCGGATCAGGGCAGGCTGTGCGCTCATCGAAGACTCGCTCGGTTGGGAATACGCGGCCGGCATTTTCGCCGATTCCCCCTGCCCTGGCGAGTCGATGGGCCGTCGGCTCAATCGCCCTGGCGATAGTCCGTGGGCAGCTTGCCGGTCCACTTGCGGAACGCCCGGCGGAAGTTCGACGGGTCGTTGAAGCCCAGCAGCAGGGCGATTTCGTAGAGCGGCAGGTGCGTCGTGGTGAGGTATTGCAGGGCCAGGCGCTTGCGCACGTCGTCGAGCACCTCCTGGTAGGTGGTGCCCAGGTTCGAAAGATGTCGACGCAGGCTGCGGCCGCTGGTGTGCAGGTCGGCGGCGACGCTCTCCAGGTCCGGGAACTCGCCGGGGCGCGCCAGCAGCAGGCGGCGGATGCGGGTCAGCAGGCCTTCCTGGACGTCCAGCGTGGCCAGCAGCGCCTCGCACTGCTGCTCGCACATCTGCACCGTGGCCGGGTTGGCCAGCGCCATGGGCCGCGCCAGATACTCGCTGGGCAGGCCGATGAAGTGGAACGGCTGGTCGAACGACACCTCGGCGCCGAACACCTCGACGTAACGCTCGACATAGGCGGGCCTGGCATGGGCGAAGCCCACGCTGACGCCCTGCAGCGGCTCGCCCACCAGGAAGCGGGCGATGGTGTGCAGGCTGGTCATCAGGCCCTCGGCGGCGAAGCGGCCCATGGGCCCGAGGGGGATCGACTCGCTGGCGCGCAGGTAGGACACGCCGCCGTCCTCCACCATCTCCAGGTCGTAGGCCAGGCCAAGCACGCGGTAGTACTTCAGGGCGAAGGCGATGGCGCGTTCGAGGTTGGCGCTCGACAGCACTGCGTAGCCGAGGATGCCGTGGGTGGACACGTTCAGCCGCTGCCCCAGCAGCAGGCCGAAGGCCGGCTCGTTGCAGTGCGCCAGGGCGGCGCCGGCGAGCAGGTTGAAGTCGATGAAGGACAGGCGCCCGTTGGGGCTCTGCAGCACCTCGGGGCGCACGCGGGCCAGTTCGAACAGGCGCGTGCGCGGCACGCCCAGTTCCTCGGCGAGGTCCAGAAGCGCCTGCGCATAGGCGACGGGCACCAGTTCGGCGGTGAAATTGAGCGGTTGTTTCATCGTTCTTCTTATGGTTGACCACTGGCCGGATATGACCGGAAAGTTGGCAGACAATAACCTTGTGACGCTTTCCCTACAAGCCCAGAGTACTGACCATGGATAACCACAACACTGGAGCCGCCATGGCCAGCACTACCCCCGCAGGACTGGAGATCAAGCCCCGGCACATGGACTTCGATCTGCCCGATCCGCTGCCGCGTCACTGGCATAGTGGAGACGCCTTCAAGTCCCATCTGTTCGACGCCATGTCGGTGCTGTTCCCCGACGGCGAGCGTTTCTTCATCGACTCGGTGCGGCAGTTCCGCGACCAGATCAGCGACCCGGTGCTCAAGGAGCAGATCCGCGGCTTCATCGGCCAGGAAGGCCACCACAGCCGCGAGCACCTGACCTACAGCCAGCGCCTGCGCGACCTGGGCTACGACGTCACCGCCATCGAGAAGCGTGCCCAGGCGCGCATCCGTTTCACCCAGAAGAAGTTCCCGGCCAAGCGCCAACTGGCGGCGACCGCCGCGCTGGAGCACATCACCGCGATCATGGCCAACGGGCTGCTGACCGACCCGCGCACCATGGAAGGCGCCGACCCGGTGATGCAACGCCTGTGGCGCTGGCACGCGCTGGAAGAGACCGAGCACAAGGCGGTGGCCTTCGACGTCTACAACCAGGTCTGCGGCAGCCGCACGCTGCTGCGTCGGGCGATGCGCATGGCGACCTTCTTCTTCGTGCTGGATACCTTCCGCGGCCTGGTGCACATGCTCAAGGTGGACGGCCTGCTGTGGAACTGGCGCGTCTGGCGCGACGGCATCAAATGGACCTGGGGCAAGCACGGCATATTCCGCCCGCTGCTGCGGGAGTACCTGGACTTCTTCCGCTCCGACTTCCATCCGTGGCAGCACAACAACCTCGATGTGCTCTACGAGGTGCGCAAGGAATACGATCCGCAGCCGCTGGCGCACGCGGGCTGATCCCTCAGCGCTTTACGAACACCGCCCCGCTCTGTCGGGGCGGTGTCGTTTCTGCTGGTGCGTGGAGGCGTTTGGGTTTTCGTAGGAGCGGGGCTTCTGCGCGATAACCGCGCCCAGCGGGTACACCGAGCTGCCGGCGGGATTCGCGGACAAGGTCCGCTCCTACGCATCGGGCATCGCGGCTTCTCGGGGGCGCCCTTGTAGGAGCGCGCCATGCGCGCGATCGCGGGCATGGCCCGCTCCTACACGTTGGCCCCGTCGCCTGGCCCAGCGTAGGAGCGGATTCATCCTCGATCGGCGTCTCCCAAGCAGGGATGCCCCGGCTCTGCATGGCTTTTGTAGGAGCGAGCTTGCTCGCGAAGCTCTCTGGTTGAAACCCCATACCTCCGGCGGTTCACGAGCAAGCTCGCTCCTACCCAGAGCAACTCGGCGCAACGAAAAGCCCGGCACATGGCCGGGCTGTTTCATCACGAGATCAACACTCAGGCATGCAGGAAGCGCAGCGCATCCGCCGCCGATTCCTCGGGGATTTCCTCCATCGGGATATGCCCGACGCCGGGGTAGACCTTCACCTCGATGCCCGGCACGTCGCGCTGCCACATCGGCACGTGGCGCGGCGAGATCCAGCGGTCTCGCTCGCCCCACATCAGCAGGGTCGGCACCTTCAAGCCGGCCACGCGGTTGGGCGTGGTGGGCAGTTCCTCGCGGTTGGCCTTCACCAGCACGCGGAAGATATCGATCATCGCGCGGCGGTTGCCCGGACGGCGACTGATGTCGTAGTAGCGGTCGATCACCCCCGGCTTGATCTTGCGCGCATCGCCGTAGACTTCCTTGATGCCCTGGGCCACCAGGGCGCGTGGCATCCACATCGGCATCATGATGCCGGCGCCGGGCAGCACCGCGCTGGCGATCATCAGCGGGACCTTCTGCATGTAGTAGCCGGCCGGGTCGATGAGGATCAGCCGTTCGACGCGGTGGGCGTTGGCCAGCGCATAGTTCCAGGCGATGTAGCCGCCCAGGGAATTGCCGGCGATGGAGACCTGCTTGAGGTCCAGGCGGTCGAGGAACAGGCCGAACACCTTCACCAGGCGCTCGCCGTCGTACTCGCGGTCCTGGCCGCCGCCGGTGAGGCCGAAGCCCGGCACGTCGAGGCGGATGATGCGGAAGTGCGAAGACAACTCGGCGACCCAGCCGTCCCAGGTGTGCAGCGAGGCCATGACGCCGTGGACCATCACCAGCACCGGCTTGTCCGGGCTGCCTTCGTCGCGGTAGTGGATGTCGAAACCGTCGACGGTGATGAACTTCGAACCGGACTCGGGCGAGGCGTAGCGGGCCTTCAGGGCGGCCAGCGGCAGGGCGCCGAAGCCGTAGCGGGCCAGGCCCTCGGCCAGCGGCGGTTGCACAGACAATGTGGCGGTCATGGACGAGTGACTCCCGTGCTTGTTGTTCTGAAGCGCCATCACACCACAGCGCCTGCGGCACCGCGCCCAACCTAGGTAGTGTCGAGGCCCGCAACGGGATGACGCAGGCTGCGTGCCCCGCTAACCTAGCCCGACCCGCCCCCGCGCAAGGAAAGCCCGTTCGTGCCGATCCTCACTCGCCGTTCGCTGTGGCCGCTGGCCGTGCTGTTGCTACTCCTGTGCCGCCCTGCCCTGTCCGCCGACCTGTATTACCTGGGCCAGAAGATTCCCGATATCCAGCGCCCCTGGACCAGCGCCGACTACCAGGTGCTGATCGATGCGCTGAAGAAGATCGACGAAACCCAGGCCAACGGCCTGCCCCGGCGCAGCGGCGAGTTCACCGGGCCGATCTACCAGCGCATGGTCAGCGAGGAGAACTTCCGCCCGCAGTTGAACATCTACGCGCCACTGGAGCTGCGGCAGAACGAGGCGCGCGAGGTGCTGTTCAAGCTCAAGGAGCTGATGCGCCTGTACTTCAACTTCCGCGCCGCCAAGCAGCCCTATGGCGCCGAGGCGCTGGGGCTGATGAGCTACTCGCTGCGCGAACAGGCGATCCTGTTCAACCTGACGGTGGAGTTCTGGATGACCCTGGCGCAGAGCGAACAGCGCAACCCGGTGCGCCTGCAGGGCATGCAGGAAGCCAAGGCCGCCGCCTCGATGCTGACCAGCAGCGCGCTGGACTACCTCGGCCTGACCGCGCAGTTCGACCGCCAGGACCTGGTGCTGTACAGCGCGGAACTGGCCAAGCAGTTGCCGGAACTCTTCATCCACCTGCCGCCCGAGGTGCGCGTGCAACTGCTGATGCGCGTGGATGAGCTGGCGCAGAAGCACGCCTATCCGGAAGTGCGCGAGAACATGCGCGACCTGCTGCCAGTGCTGCAGGCGATCCAGGCGGATGTGCAAAAGCAGTTGGCCGCTCCGGCCAAGGGGCAGCCGGTGCCCAAGGGGCTGGACCTGAGTGCACCGCCGGAGGCGGAGAAGAAGACGGGAATGTGAACCGGAGCGGTACCCGTGATCTGTCGGAGCAACCGTCCTCTTCTGACAGCCCGTGCCTGTGTGCTCCGCTCCGGGTTTGTAGGAGCGGGCCATGCCCGCGAAATCCTGCGCGGCGGATTTGGCCGTTACCGGTGGACGCTGATGTGTAGAACTCAATCGCAGGAGCGCCCTCCGGGCGCTGTCGCGGGCATGGCCCGCTCCTACAGTTGGCACCGCCACTCCGCCCCAGCCCTGGCTACGCGCCCCGCTCCGAACGGAGAGGGAGCAATCCGAGTCGGCTGACGCCGCAGCTTCAACCGGCACCGATCCAGTCCCCTCTCCCTTCAGGGAGAGGGTTAGGGAGAGGGAAACACAGGCACGGACTTTCAGAAGACAGCCGCCCCTACCGCAACAGCCCCATCTCCTTCGCCCGCGCCACCGCCTGGGTGCGGCGTTCGACGCCGAGCTTGTCGTTGATGTGGCGGGCGTGACTCTTCACGGTGTGCAGGGAGATGAACAGGCGCTCGCTGATCTCCTGGTTGGAGCAGCCCTGGGCGATCAGCTCCAGCACCGCCAGCTCACGCCCGCTCAGGCAGTCGGCGAGCACTGCGCCGCGCTCCGGCAGGGCGGGCAAGCGTTCGCGCAGGGCCTCGATGGCCGGTGAGGGAGCCCGCACCGCCAGTTGCTCGCGCAGCCATTCCGGATGCTGCAGCAGCACTTCATGCAGCGGGATCAGCAGGCCGACGGCCAGCCCATTGAGGCACTCGCCCAACTCGAACGAGGCTTCGCGCTCGCGGCCATCCTGCAGCAGCAAAGCCACCAGTTGGCCCTGGGCGAAGCGCGCCTGCAATTGCGCGCCGCCCTGCAGGGCACCGCTGGCCACGGCGCGCAGGCGCGCTTCGGCATCCTGCAGGCGGCCTTCATGGCGCTCCAGCTGGGCCTGGAGCATTTCCACGTTGCGCGGCAGCTGCGGCGAACATTCCGGCGGGGTTGCCGGCTGGTCGCCGGTGTAGGTGTCGCGCAGACGCTCCAGCCAGGCGGTGGCCAGTTCGACCTGGCCCTGGCCCAGCCAGAGTTCGCATTTGATCAGGGTGATCGCCGACAGGTAGTAGACCGGCGGCACGTCCCAGACGTGCATCATCCGCTCCACCTCGGCGAGGTGGGCGAAGGCGCGGGTGTAGTTGCCCAGCCGCCCTTCCAGGCTGGCCAGCACGCAAAAACCGATTACCAGGCTGATATCGCGGCAGGCGCGGGCTTCCTCGATGCCCGCCTTCAGGCACTTGCGCGCCTCATCCGGCTGCAGGGCCAGGCTGCGCAGGTAGCCCTGGTAAAGCATCAGCCGACCGCGCACCGCGTAGCGCCGCTGGGACGACAGACCGGACAGCCGCGCCAGGCCCTGGCGCACCTCTTCCTCGGCGCGCAGCACTTCGCCGCGCGCCTGCAGTACACGGGCACGGTCGTAATGCACCATGGCTTCGAACAGCGGATTGCCAAAGCGCTGCGCCAGTTCCAGGGCCTCGCGATTCAGCCCGCGCGCACGCCACAGGTCATCGCGCACGATGGCCAGGTTACTCAGGGTCGACAGGCACAGCAGGCGCGGCCCGAAACGCTCCGGGCCGAGGCCGTGCATGGCTTCTTCGCAGTGCCGCTCGGCCGCCTCGATCTCGCCACGACCGCGGGCGATCACCCCCGCCAGCGCCTGCCATTGCGCCAGCAGGTCACGCTGGGTGGCGATGTCAGCGGCGGGCAGGAAGCGCGACAACTGCGCCCCCAGCTCTTCGGCGGCGTCCAGCTGGCAGGCCAGTGCCAGCGCCCAGCTGTACAGCACGATCAGGCGCGGCGTGCTGGCCAGCAGGCTGTCGGGCAGGTCCATCTTCCAGCGCAGCAGCGTGGCGACGTTCTGCTCGGCCAGCAGTTGTTCCTCGGAAAGGCTCTGCACCAGGCTCGCCGCCACTTCCGGGTGGCCCGCGCGCAGGGCTTGCTCCACCGCATCGTCGAACAGCCCCTGGGCGCTGAACCAGCGGCACGCGCGCAGGTGCAGAGCCGCCGCCGAAGGCCCGGAGCCGGGCAGCGGCCGCGCCAGCAGCAGGTCGGAGAACAGATGGTGATAACGGAACCACTGGCCCTGCTCGTCCAGCGGCACCAGGAACACCTGGTGCTGCTGCAGGTGGCGCAGAATGGCCGCGCTGTCGTGGGCATCGCGCAGCGCATCGCAGAGTTCGGCGGAGAAGCGTTCGAAGCGCGCGGTCTGGGCCAGGAACACCTGGACCTCCGGCGACTGCTTGTCGATCACCTCTTCCAGCAGATAGTCGCGGATCAGCTCCTCGGCACCATGCACGGACAGATCCGGCACGTTCGCCGCCAGTTCGTCGCCATGGGCCAGCAGCCACAGGCGCAGCCCGGCGATCCAGCCTTCGCTGCGCTCGACCAGGTTGTCCAGGGCGTTGTCGTCCAGTTGTGCGCCGTTGGCCGAAACGAGTTGCGCGGTTTCCTCGACGGTCAGGCGCAGGTCCTGTTCGCTGAACTCCAGCAGCTGCCGCGACAGGCGCAGGCGCGCCAGGTGCCAGTCCGGCCGCTGGCGGCTGGTGACCAGCACCACCAGGCCGGCGGGCTGGTGGTTGAGGAGGAACTGCAGGCAGCGGTCGAGCACCGCGCCCTGGGCCAGGTGGTAGTCATCCAGCACCAGCAGCAGCGGGCGGTCGACGGACAGGCTGTCCACCAGTTCATCGAGCAGGTCGTCGAGCCAGGCTTCGAAGGCGAAGGGCTGATGGCGCTGGCGCATTTTCAGCAGGGCCAGGGCCTCTTCGCCCAGGGTGGGGAAATGCAGGCGCAGGCCTTCGAGCAGGCGTTCGAGGAAACGCCCGGGGTCGCTGTCGCGGGCGCTGAGGCCCAGCCACAGGCTGCGCCACTGGCTTTCCAGGGTCTGACAGAATTCGATGGCCAGCGAGCTCTTGCCGAAGCCCGCGGGCGCGGACACCAGGATCAACCGTCCTTCGAGCCCGGCCGCCATGCGCTGGCATAGGCGCGAACGGGCGACATGGCCATGCGGCAGCGGCGGTCGGAAGAAGCGGCTGCCGGCCGTGCTGGGGGGGACATCGGTCAGACTGGGCAGAGTCGAGAAGTCGGTCATCGGCCTGGCTCTTGCTCTAGCTCTTATAGCGGTCAACGAAAGGCACACTGTTGACCGAGCCTAGCCGCTCGCGGGCGGGATTAGAAGCCGATTTTGTTACCTTTGCCCACAATGTGACCAGAAGGCTCTCTGGATTCAGCCCTTCATTCATCCGGTGGATGATCCGCCATAAAAAAACCGGCCCGAAGGCCGGTTTTTCTCACCGCGGAACCACCCGTGGGGATCGGGGGATCAGCGCACGCCTTCCTGGCGAAGCGCTGCCGGGGTGAAGTCGCTTTCCGAAGCGCTGTAGTTGAAGTCGTAAGCGGATTTCTCCTCGTTCTTCAGACCCAGCACCAGGTAACGACCGGACAGCAGGTCATACAGGGTTTCCGCGGTGTACCACGGTACCTGGTAGTTGTAGTAGTACTGGTTGAAGGCCTCAGCCACGCGCCACAGGGTGCCGCGACCGTCGTAGTGGTCGATCTCCACGGCCTGCCAGGTGTCCTCGTCGATGAAGAAGTCACGCTTGGCGTAGATGTGGCGCTCGCCCGGCTTCAGGGTGGCGGTCACGTGCCATACGCGGTGCAGCTCGTAGCGGGTCAGGTCCTGGTTGAGGTGGCCAGGCTTGATGATGTCCGAATACTTCAGCTTCGGATCGTCCATCTTGTAGTTGTTGTACGGGATGTACAGCTCCTGCTTGCCCACCAGTTTCCAGTCGTAGCGGTCCGGCGCACCGTTGTACATGTCCAGGTTGTCGGAGGTCCGCAGGCCATCGGCGGCGGTACCCGGGCCGTCGTAGGAGACTTGCGGGGCGCGGCGCACGCGGCGCTGACCGGCGTTGTAGAGCCAGGCCAGGCGCGGTTCCTTCACCTGGTCGAGGGTCTCGTGCACCAGCAGCACGTTACCGGCCAGGCGCGCCGGGGCGGTGACGCGTTGCTTGAAGTAGAACAGGACGTTGCTCGGCTTGCTGGCGTCGTAGTCCTTCAGGTCGGTGCGGAAGACGAATTCGTCCTGGAAATACACCAGCGAGTAGGAGCCGTTGACCTGCGGGGTGGCCTGGGTCACCAGACGGCGAACATGGCCGCCACGGTAGCGGGTGATGTGGTTCCAGATGACTTCCAGGCCGTCCTTCGGAATCGGGAAGGGGTTGGCCACCTGGAAGTTCTCCAGACCGTTGCCGCCCTGCAGCAGCTTGGTGGAGGTGGCGTTCTTCTTGGTCGCCTCCAGCACGTTGGCCGGCACGGTGGCGGTGCGGTGGGTCGGGTACACCGGCATCTTGTAGGTGTCGGGGTAGCGCTTGAACATGGCTTGCTGGCCAGGGGTCAGCTTGTCCTTGTACTGGTCCATGTTCTGCGCGGTGATGGTGAACAGCGGCTTCTCGTTGGCGAACGGGTCGCTGAGGAAGCCCTTGCTGTCGGCGGTGCCGGCATTCTTGGGCAGGCCGCCGGTCCAGGCCGGGATGCTGCCGTCGGCGTTGCCGGCCTTTTCCGCGCCCATCGGGGTCAGGGTGGTGCCAAGCTTGGCCGCTTCATCGGCAGAGACGGCCGCCATCACCTGGGAGGCGATGAGGCTGAGCGCCAGGGCGCCCGTGTGCAGCAGGATCTTTGTTGTTCTCATGCGTTTGTCGTCCTCGTTGAGTCTTTGCCCGCCGCGATGG
The DNA here is from genome assembly GCF_048068435.1 of Pseudomonas sp. NY15437. Classification (NCBI taxonomy): domain Bacteria; kingdom Pseudomonadati; phylum Pseudomonadota; class Gammaproteobacteria; order Pseudomonadales; family Pseudomonadaceae; genus Pseudomonas; species Pseudomonas sp. NY15437. Next base: position 134,521 of record NZ_JBLUQC010000005.1, on the reverse strand, counting down.
CCGCCCCAGCCGGATGCTGCTGCCAGGGCGGGTCGCGGGTCTTGTCTGCTGCTCGCGTGGCCAGGTCACCCGGCCGCGCGGGTGGCCCGCCGCAAGGGCGGGCCGCTTGCCGGTTGAACGGCCGGCTTAGAAGGTCACACCGAAGCTGAGGCTGACGAAGTCGCGATCGTCGACCGTGGAGTACTTGCCATCGAAGTAGTTGGTGTACGCCAAGCTGGCGGTGTAGGTGTTCAGGTAGTCGGCGTCGATACCCAGGCTGACGGCCTTGCGGCCTTCCTCGAAGTTGCCGCCCGGGCCGGGGGAGTAGCCGTCGACGTCGTGGGACCAGGCCACGTTGGGCTTGAGGTTCACACCGGCGAAGACGTCGTTGTAGTCCCAGATGGCGCGGGCGCGGTAGCCCCAGGAGTCGGCAGTGGTGAAGCCTTCGCTTTCGCAGTTGCGGCTGACGTTGTTGGCGTTGGGGGTACCCAGGGTCGAGGCGTTGAGCGCCTCGCAGGTGGCCATGCCGTTGAGGGAGCCGTTCAGCGGGCCGGGTCCGAAGACCGGGTCACGGCCGTAGCGTGCCTTGTTCTGGCTTTCCAGGCCGCCGACGTGGGTCCAGCCGACTTCGCCCACCAGGGTCAGACGCTCGGCGCCCATGACCTGGTCGAAGAAGTGGGTGAAGGTGGTCTGCAGTTGGGTGACTTCCTTGCGGCGGTAGCCGTGCAGGTCCTGGCCGGCATTGCCGGTCAGCACGGAGGCATTGTCGTAGACGTGGTTGCCGCCGATGGACACCGGGTCCAGGCCGGAATACAGGATGTCGGTGGTGTTCAGCTGCACCGGGGCGTTCGGCCGGTAGCTGATCTCGCCCTGCCAGGCGGTGCCGGTGGGCAGCGTGGTGGAGAAGCTCAGGCCGTACAGGCGGATGTCTTCGGGGTACTCGATGAAGTAGCTGGAGTTGCCCGCCATCGCCGCCGCGCCAGCCTGGGCCGCCAGGGACGGGCTGATCCGCGCGATGTTGGTGATCAGCTGGTTGATCTGCGCGACCTTGGAGGTGTCGGCGCCACGGCCGGAGAAGATCGGCAGGCGGCTGTGGTAGTTCATGTAGTAGCCACCGAACTCGGTGTTCAGGCTGTCGGCGAAGTACTTCAGGGAGAAGCCGTACTGGCCGCTGTCGCGGGCGTCGCGGTCCGGGCCGCGCTTGACCACCAGGCCTTCGTTCCACGGCGACGGAGTGACCGCCAGGTTCGGGCCGAGCAGGCCGTTCAGGGTGCGGATCGATGCCGCGTTGTTGGTCAGCACCGCGAGGTTCTGGGTGCAGCCGTCAGCCACCACGTCCGGCTGGGAGAAGAAAGTGCCGCAGTTGTCGACCACCGTCTGGTCCCACTCCAGCTGGTAGAAGCCTTCGGCGGACAGGTTGTCGGTGAGGTTCTGCGACAGGTAGAACATGTTCACCGGCACCAGGGCTTCCTTGATCTCGGAGCCCGGACGGCGGAAGGCGGTGACGTCGAACGGGTTGATCACGCTGATGCCGTTCTGGATGAAGGTGCTCTCGCCCCAGTTCACCACCTGCTTGCCCAGGCGCACGGTGCCCGGCAGCTCGCCGATGGTGTAGTTGTGGTAGATGAAGGCGTCGAGCAGCTCCGCGCCGGAGGCCTGGGCGGCTTCCTTGCGGTTGTGGTCCGACAGCGGCTTGAACTCGGTGCTCTCGTCCTTCTGCTCGAAGTCGTACCAGTACTTGCCGCGCAGGAACACGCCGGTGTCCTCGTACTTCAGCTCGAGGTCGTGGATGCCCTTGAAGATCTTGGAGAAGGTTTCGCCGGCCTTGTAGTTCAGGTGGCCGTCGTCGGAGGTCTGGGACAGGCCCTTGCCGCCGTTGTTGACGCCGATGAGGTTCTTGTTCGGATTCTGCGTCGACCAGCTGGCCCCCACGGACAGCGTCGAGTCGAACGAACCTTCGATTTCCCCGATGTTGAAACTGACGGCGGAAGCCGGAGCCGCCAGCGAGGACGCCAGGCTGACTGCCAGCGGCAGCCGCGCGAGGCGCCAGATATGTTTCATGGTTTTCATCGACGCTACTCCATGTGTTTTTTGTTATGAGTAACACCGACTATATCCAGCGACCTGACCGCCTTGATCGCTCGAAAGTGTGATTTCGCTTACAAAGCCCCTGACTAGACGCTTGCGCTGGCGCTGAGGCGGCGTCGCCACTGGGCTGCGCCGTGCCAAGCGCTTGCTTGGCACGGCGCGCGAAAACCGTGACTTGCCGGTCGTCGGTCACACCGTGGAGAGGAAAGCGCTGCCGGCTTCCTGCCATTGGGCGATGTCTACCCGGATACGCTTCTTGTCGAGCTTGCCGACGCTGGTCTTGGGAACTTCAGTAACAACGGCGATCTGCGAGGGAATCGCCCACTTGTTGATGTGGCCCTGCTCGACGAAAGGCTTGAGATGCTCGCGCAGCGCCCTGGCGTCCAGCGCCTGGCCATCACGCAGCACCAGCAGGGCGAACGGGCGCTCGCCCCATTGCGGGTCGGGGACGCCGACCACGGCCACCTCGCGCACCGCCGGATGACGACTGATGAGGTCTTCCAGCTCCAGGGAGGACAGCCACTCGCCGCCGGTCTTGATCACATCCTTGATGCGGTCGCGGATGTCGATGAAGCCCATGCCGTCCAGGGTTGCCACGTCGCCGGTGTGCAGCCAGCCGCCGGCCCAGAGTTCCTCGCCCTTCTGCGGCTCGCGGAAATAGCCCTGAGTCAGCCACGGCGCGCGCAGCACCAGTTCGCCCTGGGATTCACCGTCGGCCGGGAGGAACTCGCCGTGCTCGTCCATGATCGCCGCTTCCACCAGCGGCACCGGCACCCCGGCCTTGATGCGGTAGGTGGTGCGCTCGTCCTCGCTGCCGGCGCACAGTTCCTGGTTGAGGTAACCACAGGAAATCAGCGGGCAGGTCTCGGACATCCCGTAGGCGGCTGTGAGCTGGATGCCGCGCGCCTTGGCGGCGTCGTACAGCGCATGGTTGAGCGCGCTGCCGCCGATGATGATCTTCAGCCCGCCGAAGTCGTGGTCCTTGGCGCTGGCGGCATTGAGCATCATCTGCAGGATAGTCGGCACGCAGTGGGAGAAGGTCACCTTCTCCTCGCGGATCAGCTTGCACAGCAGTTCCGGCTCGTAGCGCCCCGGATACACCTGCTTCACCCCCAGCATGGTCGCCACGTAGGGCACGCCCCAGGCATGTACGTGGAACATCGGGGTGATCGGCATGTACACATCGTTGGTGCCCATCAGGCGGATGCTGTCCAGGCTGCCGATGGTCGAGGCCATGGCCAGGGTGTGCAGCACCAGTTGGCGGTGGGTGAAGTACACGCCCTTGGGGTTGCCGGTGGTGCCGGTGGTGTAGAAGGTGGTCGCCACCGAGTTCTCGTCGAAGTCGGGGAACGCATAGCGCGGGCTGGCGGCGGCCAGCAAGGTCTCGTACTCGCCCACGCAATTGGGCAGCGCGCAGCTCTTGTCGGCGCCGTCGGTGAGCAGCAGGGTCTTTTCCACCGTGGTCAGTTGCCCGGCGATGCCCTGGTAGAGCGGCACGAACTCGCTGTTGACCAGCACGAAGCGGTCGTCGGCGTGGTTCATGGTGTAGAGGATCTGCTCCGGCGAGAGGCGGATGTTGATGGTGTGCAGCACCGCGCCGATCATCGGGATGGCGAACATGCATTCGAGGTAACGGTGGCTGTCCCAGTCCATCACCGCCACGGTGTCACCGGCCTTCACGCCGGCCTCGCTGAGCACGTTGGCCAGCCGGGCGACGCGCTCGTTGAAGGTGGCATAGCTGTAACGCACGGTGTCGCGGTAGACGATCTCCCTGCCCTTTTCGTAACGGCTGCCCGACAGCAGCAGGCTTTTGATCAACAGCGGGTACTGATAGGCGTTCTGTGCAGCAGGGATAACACGGGTTTTCAGCATGGCGTGCGCACTCTCAAGGCTGGACGTCGAGTTGAGTCTTATGAGGATGAGACCGACTCTAGAGCGCCGCGGGTGTCCATTCATCAGTCAAAAGAGTGATTTGCCGATGACTCTTTGGCCACATCCGGTCACGCGGTAGAATCCCCGCGCCCGGTCGTTCACGACCGGTACCTTTTACCCGGAGCACGCATGGGCCTGCGGCCGCCGAGCACGCGGCCCCGTGCGGACTTCTACAACAAGAGCGAAGAGGTTAGTTTCATGTCCGAGATCGTCATCGTCAGCGGCGCCCGTACTCCCATGGGCGGCTTCCAGGGCAGCCTGTCCGGCGTTTCCGCCGTCGACCTGGGCGCCATCGCCATCCGTGAAGCCATTTCCCGTGCCGGCATCCAGCCCGCGGACGTGCAGGAAGTGATCATGGGCAACGTACTGCCCGCCGGCCTGAAACAGGGCCCGGCCCGCCAGGCGGCGCTGAACGCAGGCCTGCCCGCCGCCACCGGCTGCACCACCATCAACAAGCTCTGCGGCTCGGGCATGAAGGCCGTGATGCTGGCCCACGACCTGCTCAAGGCCGGCACCAACAGCGTGATGGTCGCCGGCGGCATGGAGAGCATGTCCAATGCCCCCTACGTCCTTGAGAAGGCCCGCACCGGCCTGCGCATGGGCCACGGCGAGATCAAGGACCACATGTTCCTCGACGGCCTGGAAGACGCCCGCACCGGCCGCCTGATGGGTTCCTTCGCCCAGGAAACCGCCGATCAATACAACGTCACCCGCGAAGAAATGGACGCCTACGCCATCGAATCGCTCAAGCGCGCCCAGGCCGCCATCGCCGACGGCTCGCTGGCATCGGAAATCGTCCCGGTCACCGTCACCACCCGCAAGGGCGAGACTGTGGTGAAGGACGACGAGCAGCCGCTGACCGCCAACCTGGAGAAGATTCCCGGCCTGCGTCCGGCGTTCCGCAAGGACGGCACCATCACCGCCGCCAACGCCAGCTCCATCTCCGACGGCGCCTCCGCGCTGGTCCTGATGACCGCAGAGGAAGCCGCCCGCCGTGGCCTGAAGCCGCTGGCGAAGATCGTCGCCCACGCCACCCAGAGCCAGGACCCGGCCGAGTTCACCCTGGCCCCCATCGGCGCCATGACCAACCTGTTCAAGAAGGCTGGCTGGAGCAAGGACGACGTGGACCTGTTCGAGATCAACGAAGCCTTCGCCATGGTCACCATGCTCGCCATGCGCGAACACGGCCTGGACCACGCCAAGGTCAACGTCTACGGCGGCGCCTGCGCCCAGGGCCACCCGGTCGGCTCCACCGGCTCGCGGATCATCGTCACCCTGATCAACGCCCTGCAGAAGAAGGGCGGCAAGCGCGGCGTGGCCTCGCTGTGCATCGGCGGCGGCGAAGCCACCGCAGTGGCGATCGAGCTGGTCTGATCCCGGGCCGCACATGAAAAAGGGGCGCCGAGGCGCCCCTTTTTCATGGTGCATTGCAGGGGCGAGCTTGCTCGCGAACCCGCCCCGCCGCGAAGCTGTTCTCGAGAAGCTCGCTCCTGCGAAAAGCGATCCTCAGCGCAGTTCGGTGAACGCCAGCTTGATCCCCAGGCCGATCAGCACCACGCCCATCAGCCGGTCGAACCAGTGGCCGAGGCGGGCGAAGCCGGCGCGCACGCGCTGCTGGCTGAACAGCAGCGCCACCAGGCAGAACCAGGCGGCGGTCGCGCACGCCAGGTAAACGCCGTAACCGGCCTGCACCGCCAGCGGTGTGTGCGGGTTGATCACCACGGTGAACAGCGAGAGGAAGAACAGCGTGGCCTTGGGGTTCAGACCGTTGGTGACGAAGCCGGCGACATAGGCGCCGCGCGCGCTGCGGGCTACCGGCGCGGCGAGCGTTTCGGCGGCCGCCGGGCCCGCCGGGCGCGCGCGCAGCGCCTTGAAGCCGATGTACAGCAGGTAGGCCGCCGCCAGCCATTTCAGTGCATTGAACAGCACGATGGACTGCGACACGATCAGCCCGATGCCCAGCAGCGAATAGGTGACGTGGAGGAAGATCGCGCTGCCCACGCCCAGGGCCGTCCAGGTGCCGGCGCGCCGGCCGTGGGTCACGCTCTCGCGCACGACCACGGCGAAATCCGGGCCGGGGCTGGCCACCGCCAGCAGGTGAATGAACGCCACCGTGAGAAATTCCGCCCAGTACATCGCGCCTCCGAATACCCGTGGAAAAGCTCAGGTTCTATACGAATCGCCGGGGGCGCGACAAGGGCAACGGCGCACGACCGCTCACTGCGCGACGGCTTGAGGCACGCTGTGCAGCAATGGCAGGCGCGCCAGGCTGCAGGCCTGCCAGGGCGAGCGGTATTCGGGGAACGGACAGATGCCGTCGAGCAGCGTCGTTGCGCTGCGGATCAGTTGTTGGCTCGCCTGTCGGTTGTCGTTCGCCAGGGCATGCCCCAGCACCACCGACACCAGGTAATCCTCCCAGCTCTCGAAGGCGTCGCGCGCCAGGCGGGCGATATGCCGCAGGGCATTCCACAGGCGCTGTTCATCCAGCAGCCCCGCACTGAACGCCAGCCGGGCGCCGAACGCCGCGCGCTCCAGGTCGTAGCCCAGCACGCTGCGACAATGATCGATGCACTCAGGGTCGTGCCCCGCCTTGAGTAAGGCGCGCCGCCCCTGCTCGTAACGGGCGGCGGGGCTGCCTTGCCCGCCCGCGGGCGGCGAAGCCCCTTCCGCGTTGGCAGCCTGCCGCAGAATCGCGTCGAGACGGCTGCGGCTGCCGGTCTCCAGCAGCCACGCCAAACGCTTGCGCACCTGCACCGAATCGGCGGCCTGCCAGTGCCGCGCCAGCCACTGCCGGTGCTGCTCGTGCTGATGCGGCGCAATGGCCAACCGGTCGATGCGCGCGCCGCCACAAGTGGCGATCAGCGCGCCGAAGGCGAGCAAGGCGTCGCGCGACGGGCGCTGCGGCGCGGCGTCGTAGCGTTCCAGCTGCAATAGCACATCGCGCACCTCGATCTCCGCCAAGGGGTGGCTGCGCCATAGGCCCGCCGGCGCGCCACGCGGGTCGTCCAGCAGGGATTTGAATGCCCTGATGGCTTCGCCGGCAGAGCACTCCTCCCGCAGCAGCACGGCGCGCGCGAGCACGAACGAGGCGGCGTAGGCCTGCCAGTCGGTGAAGGTGCGGCGCGCGGCCTCCGCCACCCAGGTCAGGGTCAGCCAGAACGCCGACTCGTCCAGATACGCACAGGCATGACTGCGCCGAGCCAGCCAGGCGATGCGCTCCAGTTCATAGGCGGACATCGACAGGTCCTGCGGAACACGCAGCCCCGCCCGGCTCCACGCGCGTCGGGCCTGCTTCCAGCGCAACCGCTGTTCGCCGTCGAAGGCGCTCGGCTCCTTGCGCTGCAAGCGCAGGAAGTCATCGTCCAGCGTGCGGCTCTGCGCCTGCATGAACAGGTCCTGCAGGATGCTGCGCGCCGACCCGGCATCGCGGATGCCCCAGCGCTGCAACTGCTCGTGCGGCGGCGCGCTGCCGTCCCCGACACTGCACGCCGCCATCAGCGCGCCGAAGCACAACAGGGGTTCGGTACCTGCCGAATACACCCGATTGTTCCGCTGAGCACCGGCGTGAGCCACGGGCGCCCCCGCCCGGGACCAGGCCCATGCGCCCATGAAGCCCAGCGCGGTGAGGCCGGCGGCACCGAGGCCGGAAAGGATCCACCCCATCATCGTGAGTCACCTCGAATCGTCGATGAGGGGACTCTACGAAGTCGCCGCCACCGCGCAGATGAGGGAAACCCGAAACGCCTGTCAGACTTTTCACTCAAACAACTACCATCACTGAATCGCCATTCCGGGCCTCCGTCTGCGGGCAGACCGGGTTGTCCTCGCCACCGGTTGTGCCGAGAATCCCCTTCATCACGCCCTTTCGATCAAGGTGTCATCGCTCATGAATCCTGCTCGCGCCGTCTTCCTCGACCATGCCTCCCTCGACCTCGGTGACCTCGACCTGGCACCGCTGCGCGCGGTGTTCAGCGAACTGCTGCTGCACGCGGGCAGCACGGCGGACCAGGTGGCGGAGCGGCTGCAGGGGGCGCAGGTAGCGATCACCAACAAGGCGCGGATCGACGCCGATGTCTTCGCGCAGTGCCCGCAACTCAAGCTGATCCTGGTGGCGGCCACCGGTACCAACAACGTCGATCTCGACGCCGCGCGCCGCCACGGCGTGACCGTGAGCAATTGCCAGGGCTACGGCACCCCGTCGGTGGCGCAGCACACCCTGATGCTGCTGCTCGCCCTGGCCACCCGCCTGCCGGACTACCAGGCGGCGATCCGCGAGGGCCGCTGGCAGAAGGCCCCGCAGTTCTGCCTGCTGGACTTCCCCATCGTCGAGCTGGAAGGCAAGACCCTCGGCCTGCTCGGCCACGGCGAGCTGGGCGGCGCGGTGGCAAAACTGGCCGAGGCCTTCGGCATGCGCGTGCTGCTGGGCGCGCTGCCGGGCCGCCCCGCGCGCGCCGATCGGCTGGCGCTGGACGAGCTGTTGCCGCAAGTCGACGCTCTGACCCTGCACTGCCCGCTGACCGACGCCACGCGCAACCTGATCGGCCAGCGCGAACTGGACCTGATGAAACCCGGCGCCTTCCTGATCAACACCGCCCGCGGCGGGCTGGTGGACGAGCAGGCGCTGGCCGATACCCTGCGCCGCGGCCACCTGGGCGGCGCGGCGTTCGACGTGCTCAGCGTCGAGCCACCGCGCGACGGCAACCCGCTGCTGGCCGGCGATATCCCGCGCTTCATCCTCACCCCGCACAGCGCCTGGGGCAGCCGTGAAGCCCGGCAGCGCATCGTCGGCCAATTGAGCGAGAACGCCGCCGGTTTCCTCGCCGGCGAGCCGCGCCGGGTGGTGGCAGCATGAGCCTGCACCTGGTGTGCGGCGATGGCGCCGCCGAGGCCCTGCGCCGGGCAGTGGCCGACGGCGTGCTGACCGAGAAGAAAATCCGCGTAATGCCGGACGACCTGGCCGTCGGCCCGCTGGGCGATGTGGATCAGCCGCCCTGCCAGCAGCGCGCCGCGTTCTGGCATACCTTGGGCGGCGACGTCCTGCGGGAGCGGGCCATCGCCAGCGAACTGGCCAGCGACGCCACCTGGTTGCGCAACCCGGACGCCGCCAGCATCACCCTCTGGCACGGCGACAGCGCCAGCGAGCAACTGCTGCTGCGCCGCGTCTGCGCGCTCCTGCCGGCCCACGTGAGCGTGCGCAGCGTCGGCGCCGGCAGCGGCCAGTGCCGCAGCGAGGACCGTCACGCCATCGCCATGCTCAAACCCGTGGAGCTGGCCAACGCCCTGGCCGCCAGCCACGAACTGGACGCCGCCGAGCGCCAGCGCCTGGGCGCCGACTGGCAGCAGGCGCTGGCCCAGAACGCCGAGCTGCGCCTGTGGCTGGACGGTCAACTGAGCGGCACCGGTTATGCGCACATCGACCGCATCCTGCTGGACAGCGCCAGCGAATCCTGGCGCCCGGTGCAATCACTGATCGGCCCGACCATGGCCTATGTCGACGGCCTGTTCGTCAGCGACCTGCTGGCCGCCTGGCGCCTGCGCGAACAGGTCGCGGCAGGCGTATTGCAGCTGCGCGGCGACGACTTCTGGAAGAACGCCGAGGTGCGGCTCGCCTAGGCCCGGCCGCGGCAGCCCTGCTAAACTCGCGCCCTTTTTCGAGGAGGCCGCATGTCCAACGCCCCCACCAGTGAAGTGCTGCTGCGCCAGATCGAGCGCTTCCAGGGCCGCGTCCTGCTCGCCGGCCTGCCCGCCGACGGCCTGCTCGGCGAGCTACCCCATGCCCAGGGCTGGAGCTGGCACGCCGGCGATGCCCGACAGCTTGAAAACCGCCATACCGGCCGCTGCCACTTCGGCGCCACGCCGCCGGCGGGCCAGTTCGACGCCGCCGTGCTGTTCCTGCCCAAGTCCCGCGAGCTGACCGACTACCTGCTGGCCGCCCTGGCCAGCGCCGTGCCCGATGGTGAGCTGTACCTGGTTGGCGAGAAACGCGCCGGCGTCGAACGCGCCAGCAAGCAGCTGGGCGAATTCGGCCGCGCCAGCAAGCTGGACAGCGCCCGTCACTGCCAGCTGTGGCACACCCACATCGACGGCGCGCCGGCCGCGCCCGACCTGCATGGCCTGGCGCAACGCTACGAACTGCCGCTGGCCGACGGCCCGCTGCAGGTCATCACCCTGCCCGGCGTGTTCAGCCATGGCAGGCTGGATCGCGGCAGCGCGCTGCTGCTGGAACACCTAGCCGACCTGCCAAGCGGCCATCTGCTGGACTTCGGCTGTGGCGCCGGGGTACTCGGCGCCACGCTCAAGCGACGTTATCCACAGAGCCGGCTAACCCTGCTGGACGTCGATGCCTTCGCGGTCGAAAGCAGCCGCCTGACCCTGGCCGCCAATGGCCTGGAGGGCGAGGTGATCGCCGGCGACGGCATCGACGCCGCGCCGCAGGATCTCGCCGCCATCGTCAGCAATCCGCCCTTCCACCAGGGCGTGCACACCAGCTACGCCGCCACCGAACAGCTGCTGCGCCAGTCGGCCCGCCACCTGGCGCCCCGCGGTGAGCTGCGCCTGGTGGCCAACAGCTTCCTGAAATACCCGCCGCTGATCGAACAGCACCTGGGCCCCTGCCGCACTCTGGCCGAGGCCGACGGCTTCCGAATCTACAGCGCCCGGCGCTGATCCACGGCTCGCACTACACTCCACCGAGCCCGCCCGGATCGGCGCATCGCCGCTCGCCCTGAACTATCGAGGACACCCGTGAATCGCAGAATCAAAGATGACGTCGAACTGACATTCGCCATGGGGCCGAAGGAGAAGCCGCATCATCTCAAGCGCTCCCTCAAGCCGCGCCACCTGAACATGATCGCCATCGGCGGCTCCATCGGCACCGGCCTGTTCGTCGCCTCAGGCAGCACCATCGCCACCGCCGGCCCCGGCGGCGCGCTGCTGGCCTATGCGCTGATCGGCCTGATGGTGTTCTTCCTCATGACCAGCCTCGGCGAGCTGGCGGCGTACATCCCCGACTCCGGCTCGTTCTGCACCTACGGCAGCCGTTTCATCGACGATGGCTTCGGCTTCGCCATGGGCTGGAACTACTGGTACAACTGGGCGGTGACCATCGCCGCCGAGCTGGTGGCCGCGCAGCTGGTGATGAAGTTCTGGTTCCCGGAGGTCGCCGGCATGTACTGGAGCGCCGGCTTCCTGGCCATCATGTTCATGCTCAACTTCTTCTCGGTGAAGGGGTTCGGCGAGAGCGAGTTCTGGTTCGCGCTGATCAAGGTGGTGGCCGTGGTGATCTTCATCGGCATTGGCCTGGCCAGCATCATCGGCATCATGCACGGCATCGACAGCCCTGGTTTCAGCAACTTCACCACGGGGGATGCGCCCTTCGTCGGCGGCCTCCAGGCAATGATCGGGGTGGCGATGATCGCCGGTTTCTCCTTCCAGGGCACCGAGCTGATCGGCGTCGCCGCGGGCGAGTCGGAGAACCCGCGCAAGTCCATTCCGATTGCCATCCGCCAGGTGTTCTGGCGAATCCTGATGTTCTACATCCTGTCGATCTTCGTCATCGGCATGCTGATCCCCTACACCGATCCGAACCTGCTCAAGACCGACAGCACCGACATCAGCACCTCGCCCTTCACCCTGCTGTTCGAGCGCGCGGGCCTTGCCGCCGCGGCCGGCGTGATGAACGCGGTGATCCTCTCGGCGATCCTCTCGGCGGGTAACTCGGGGATGTACGCCTCGACCCGGATGCTCTACACCATGGCCACCCAGGGCAAGGCGCCGCGCCTGTTCACCCAGGTGTCCGAGAGCGGCGTGCCGCGCTATGCGCTCTATGCCACCACGCTGATCGGCGCGCTGTGCTTCCTCACCAGCTTCATCGGCGACAAGACCGTCTACACCTGGCTGCTCAACGCCTCGGGCATGTGCGGGTTCATCGTCTGGCTGGGCATCGCGGTGTCGCACTACCGCTTCCGCAAAGGCTTCGTCGTCCAGGGCGGCAACCTCGATGACCTGCCCTACCGCGCCAAGTGGTTCCCCCTCGGCCCGCTGTTCGCCTTCACCCTGTGCCTGATCATCACCCTGGGGCAGAACTACCAGGCCTTCGTCGGCGAGCACGTGGATTGGGCGGGGCTGGTCGCCACCTACATCACCATCCCGCTGTTCCTGGCGATCTGGCTGGGCTACCGGTTCAAGAACGGCACCCGCTTCGTGCGCTACGAGGAAATGGACATTCGTCCGAAGCACGATTGATCCTACAAGCGGCTTGCCCAAGTCCTACGACTTGGGCAGAATGCGCCCCGTCCTAGGGGAGTAGTCTCCCGCGAGCGCCCAGCTCGCCCGGTACGCGTCAACACACTTGGTCCGCAGACCATGGCGCGTACGATCCAGGCCTGCAGCGTTCAGGCCGGGGTTTGACAAGACCTATGACACGAGCAACCTGACCCGGGGCGGGCAGGTGGCGCGTGTCATGGTGATTCGTCGACCCGCCCCTTAGGAAGCCTGATGGAATCCCTCTTCGTCCCTACCCTGATCGTTGCCCTGGCGGAAATCGGCGACAAGACGCAATTGCTTGCGCTCGTCCTCGCCGCGCGGTTCCGCAAGCCCTGGCCGATCATCGCCGGGATCATCGCCGCCACCCTGGCCAACCACTTCGCCGCCGGCGCCGTTGGCAGCTGGGTCGCCTCGTTCTTCTCGGAAAGCACCCTGAGCTGGGTACTGGCCGTGTCGTTCCTCGCCGTCGCCGGCTGGACCCTGATTCCGGACAAGCTCGATGACGACGAAGAAGGTTCGCTGAAGAAATTCGGCCCGTTCCTCACCACCCTGATCGCCTTCTTCCTCGCCGAAATGGGCGACAAGACCCAGGTCGCCACGGTGATGCTGGCCGCGCAGTACCCGCACTTCTGGCTGGTGGTGATCGGCACCACCCTGGGCATGCTGATCGCCAACGTACCGGTGGTACTGGCCGGCAACTTCGCCGCCGAACGCCTGCCGCTGAACCTGATCCGCCGCCTGGCCGCCGCTGCCTTCGCCGTCCTCGGCCTGGCCGCCGTCTACCACGCGCTGAAGCTCTCCGGGGTGCTCTGAGCGGCCGCTTTTCGTCGGGGGGCTGGCGCGCCGGCCAATGCCTGTGTATCGCCCGCGATACACAGTGGCGCCTGAGCCTCCCCGACAAAGGATGTCGCCATGCCGGAAAAAGACCTGAAGAAGATTGCCCGCCAGCACATCGACCTGGCCTGGAACAAGGGACACCTGGCGCTGGTGGAGCAGTTGCACAGCCCGGACTTCATCTACAAGAGCGCCTTCACCGCCCAGCCGCTGGACAACGCCGGCTACCGCGCGCTGGTGGAGGAGATTCGCAGTGGCATGGAAGACCTGGAGGTGGCGGTGGAGGAATGCATCCGCGAGGGCCACAAGGTCTTCACCTGGAGCACCCTGATGGGCAGCATCGCCCGCCCGGTGCTGGGGTATCCGGTCAGCGACCGTATCGTCAGCATCTCGGCCATGGGCTTCTGGGTGTTCAACAGCCAGAACCAGGTGCAGGAGCTGTGTACGCTGTTCGACATGGAAAGCTTCCGCGCACAGATGGGATTGCCCAACCGCTCGTTCGCCGAAAAGGCGCTGCCCTGAACCCCGAAAAATCCCGGCCATGAGCCGGGCTTTTTTCTGTGCGCCTGTCACCCACGTCCACGAACTGCCGGAGCGCGCCATGCGCGCGATCGCGGGCATGGCCCGCTCCTACAAGGAGAACCCGAGCCAGCCCGGCAGCGGCTTTTCGTAGGACCGAGGGGGACGCCCAGCCCTTGCTCGCGAACAAGGCGCCACTCGGTGCCGTGCGGTTCGCGAGCAAGCTCGCTCCTACACCGTGCCGGCTGACACCGTGGGTTCCTCCTGCGCCGAACGGTCCCCTCTAGGGTGAGGGGCTCCTGCAAGAGCGGATCTTATCCGCGAATCCGGCCGGCAGGCCGGGGCTCGGGCAAGGCACCGCCGCAAGGTGATCGCGGAGAAGCTCCGCTCCTACAAGGGGAACCCGAGCCTGCCCGGCAGCGGCTTTTCGTAGGACCGAGGGGGACGCCCAGCCCTTGCTCGCGAACAAGGCGCCACTCGGTGCCGTGCGGTTCGCGAGCAAGCTCGCTCCTACACCATGCCGGCTGACACCGTGGGTTCCTCCTGCGCCGAACGGTCCCCTCTCCCGCTTGCGGGAGAGGGTTAGGGTGAGGGGCTCTTGCAAGAGCGGATCTTATCCGCGAATCCGGCCGGCAGGCCGGGGCTCAGGCAAGGTGGTCGCGGAGAAACTCCGCTCCTCCACAGAGGGGTTGAGCCCGCTTCAGAGGTAATCGTTGGCCTGGAACCAGGAAATCGCCCGCTCCAGCGTGTCCTCCAGCGGCACATGGGATTCGAAGCCCAGTTCCTCGCGCGCCTTGCGGCCATCGAGGAACTGCCCGCCGGCCATGACTTCGATCGCCGTGTCGTCCAGCAGCGGCATCTTGCCGGTCAGGCGGTAGCGCCAGCGGCCAAGGGTGGCCAGCGCACGGGCACGGTGCAGCGGCATCGGGGTCGGCGCCGGCTTGCCCAGCAACTTGGCGATGGTGGCGGTCAGCGCGGCCATCTCGATGTTGTGCCCGGTGAGCAGGTAGCGCTCGCCCACCCGTCCGCGCTCAAGCGCCATGAGCAGACCGCGCCCGGCCTCGGAGGCGTCGATGACGTTGCGCCGGCCCGGCACGTAGTGAAGCATCTCGTCGCGGCCGATGGCAGTGATCAGGCGGCCGGTGGTCGGGCCGATGTCCAGCTCGCCCAGCACCATGCCGGGAATCCCGATGACCACCGGCAATCCGCCGCGAGCCTGCTCGCGGGCCTGTTCATCCAGCGCCCACTTGCACATCACGTAGGCGCTCTTGCCGGTGGGCAGCCCTTCGTAGAACAGCCCCTCGTGCCCTGGCAGCCCCTGCGGGTGCAAGGGCATGGCGAAGGCGGAGCCGACATAGAGGATGCGCGGCACCTTCGCCTGCAGGCAGGCGGCGTAGAAGTGATTGGTCAGGTCCAGCGCGCTGGCGACCTCCTCCTGCCAGCGACGGGGGCGCACCGGGTAATACCCGGCGCTGAAGATCACCGCGTCCAACCCACTGAGCGCGCGGGCCATCCCCTGGTGATCGAAGAGTTCGGCAACCCGGCACTCCGGCTCGAGGTAGGCCAGGCGCTGGATCTGCGACGAGGGTCGATGGATCAGCACCAACTGGTGGCCGGCCGCCTTGATCGCGCGGGCGGCATGGTGGCCCAGGAGCCCGGTGGCTCCGAGTACAGCGATTTTCACGGGTGCTCCCTGTTCACTGGATCGGGCGGCGCAACCTTACGCCGCCCTTGGCCGTTCGAGAGAATCACGAACCACTGCTGCAAAACCAATGCTCAGCGGGCCTTGGCCTGCTCGTAGAGCGGCATGACCTTCGGGATGGCGGCCTGCAGGTTGGCCATCCGCGTGCTGTCCGCCGGGTGCGTGCTGAGGATTTCCGGCGGCGCCTCGCCGTTCGATGCCTGGCCCATCTTCTGCCAGAGGGTCATCGCGGCGTTGGGGTTATAGCCGGCTCGCGCCGCCAATTCCAGGCCGATCAGGTCGGCTTCGTTCTCGTTCTGCCGGCTGTTGGGCAACGTCAGGCTGTACTCGACCACCTGGTGGGCGAGGTCCACGCTGTTCTGACCCAGCCCCAGCAAGGCGCCACCGATGCCCAGGCCCATCTGCTCCGCGTAGGCGCGGGACATGGCCTCGCGGCCGTGCTCACGCAAGGCGTGGGCGATCTCGTGGCCCATCACGGCGGCCAGTTCATCGTCGGTGAGCTTGAGCTGATCGATCAGCCCGGTGTAGACGATGATCTTGCCGCCCGGACCGCAGTTGGCGTTGAGCTCGTCGCTCTTGATCACGTTGACTTCCCACTGCCAGGACGGCGCGTCGGAGCGGAAGGCGCCGGTCTGCGGAATCAACCGCGCGGCGATGGCCTTCACGCGCTTGGCGTCGCTGCTGCTGGCATCCAGCTTGCCGGCCTTGGAGGCCTCGCCGAGCGTCTGCTGGTAGGACTGCGCATACATCTGGTCGACCTGCGCACTGGACAACATGCTGAACATGTTCTGCTTGCGATCGACGCCGACGACCCCGCCGCTGGTGGTGTTCACCTGCTGGCAAGCGGTGAGGAGCAGGGCTGCGGCCAGGCCTGCGACACGAAATACTCTGGGCATGTTGCTCTCCCGAAACAATGCAATCTCCCACGAACAGCGCGCATGGTAGGCCCACCCCCGATGCCCGGCAACTGGCAGGAAACAGCCGGTGCAGCAGTGACTTAGGAAAGCGGACCGGCTCACCGGATGACGCCCTGCGCCACCGGTCGTGGTGTTCGCGCTGCGCCTGGGCAAACCCTCGGTGCACAGCCGCGCGAGCGTCGCCACAGCGTTCCGCCCGCCGGCAAAACGGCGAGCCTTGAGCGCTGTGCGCGACCCGATAATTTCATTTTGACATCACATGCTAGACCTCCCGGTCAGCGCCGACAATCCTGCAACAGGCAGCCAACAGCGGCGTTACAACCCATTACAACGGCCGCCTAAGGAAAATCCCGGGGCCTGCCGATACAGATAGACAAGCAGGTCTCTGGCACATTCCGGGTACGCGTATGAAATTCAAGTCGATCCAGTTTTCCGTGGTGGCGCTGGCTGGTGCCAGCGTTCTGGCAGTGGTCGCGGCGCTGGTGCTGTATGCGCTGTTCGCCGGCTCGCGGACCCAGGCGCTGGTGCAGGAACGCACCCAGGCGCTGCTCGAGCAGGTGATCAATGAGCGCCTGGTGGCGCTGGCGCGCGGCCAGGTCAGCCAGATCCAGCGGGAGCTGGAATACCCCCTTACCATCGCCCGCGAGCTGGCCAGCACCAACGCCCTGCTGGATGAAACCGACGCCAACGGCCAGCCGCTGCTGGGCATCGGCCGCGCCGGCATGTCCAACCTGCTGCGCCAGACCGTGGCGCAGAACCCCAAGCTGCTCGACGCCTTCGCCGGCTGGGAACCCAACGCCTTCGCCGGCAACGACAGCCAGTACGTCGGCCTGCCCGGCTACGACGCCAGCGGCCGCTTCATGCCCTGGTGGTACCGCAAGGACGGCAGCCTGACCGTGGAAGCCATGGGCGACACCCTGGAAAGCCAGAAGATGCAGCCCACCGGCGTGCGCGAGGGCGAGTACTACCTGTGCCCGAAAGAGAAGCACCAGCCCTGCATCATCGACCCGGCGCCCTACGAGATGGGCGGCAAGATGGTGCTGATGTCCTCGTTCAACGCGCCGATCATGGTCAAGGGCCAGTTCAAGGGCACCGTCGGCGTGGACCTGTCGCTGGACTTCATCCAGGACCTGCTCAAGGCCGCCGACAGCCAGCTGTATGACGGTGCCGGCGAGATGGCGCTGATCTCCACCAACGGCCGCCTGGTCGCCTACACCAAGGACCCGGCCAAGCTCGGCGAGCCGGCCAGCAGTGTGCTGGACGCCAACGAAGTGGCCAACCTGACCAAGCTCACCCTCGACCAGCCGCTGACCTCGGTGGACAAGGAACACGGCCACATCGAGCTGTTCCTGCCCTTCACCATCGCCGACTCCGGCGCGCGCTGGACGCTGATGCTGCAACTGCCCCAAGGCGCCGTGCTGGGTGACCTGAACCGGTTGCAGAGCGACCTCAAGGCCCAGCGCGACAGCGACACCCTGGGCATGACCCTGGTCGGCCTGATCATCGCCGCCATCGGCCTGGTCGTCATCTGGCTGGTCGGCCACGGCATCGCCCGTCCGCTGCGCCAACTGGTGGGCATGCTCGACGACATCGCCCAGGGCGAAGGCGACCTCACCCGCCGCCTGAGCAGCGACCGCGCCGACGAACTGGGCTCCATCGCCAAGGGCTTCAACACCTTCCTTGGCAAGCTGCAGGGCATGATCGGCCAGGTGGTGACCTCGGTGCAGCACGTCAGCGATTCCTCCGAGCACACCGCCGACATCGCCATCCGCACCAACCAGGGCGTGCAGAAGCAGCTGGCGGAAATCGAGCTGGTGGCCACCGCCGTCCACGAGATGACGGCCACCGCCCAGGACGTCGCGCGCAACGCCACCCACGCGGCCGAAGCGGCCAACCACGCCGACCAGGCTGCGCACCACGGCAAGCGCATCGTCGAGAGCAGCTCCGAGGCGATCCAGGCGCTGGCCAGCGAGATCGGCCGCGCCGTGGGCGTGGTCCAGTCGCTGGCCCGCGACAGCGAGAACATCAACGCGATCCTGGTGGCCATCCGCGGCATCGCCGAGCAGACCAACCTGCTGGCGCTCAACGCCGCCATCGAGGCGGCCCGCGCTGGCGAGCAGGGCCGCGGCTTCGCGGTGGTCGCTGACGAGGTGCGCAACCTGGCGCAGAAAACCCAGCAGGCCACCGAGGAAATCCAGTCGATGATCCAGCAGTTGCAGAACGGCACCCGCGAAGTGGTGCAGGTGATGCAGCAGAGCCAGGACAAGACCGAGGACAGCGTGCGCCACGCCGGCGAAGCGGCCCAGGCGCTGGAGTCGATCACCCAGGCGGTGTCGGTGATCAACGACATGAACACCCAGATCGCCAGCGCCGCCGAGGAGCAGAGCGCGGTGGCCGAGGACATCAACCGCAACGTCAGCAACATCGGCATGGTCGCCAACCAGGTGGCCGGCGGCGCCGACGAAGCCTCCCAGGCCAGCGCCGAGCTGACCAAGCTGGCCGAGCAGCAGCGCCGGCTGGTGAATCAGTTCAAGGTGTAAGGTTGTTCGGCCTGGCCGGGCGCTCGCCCCTGTAGGAGCGAGCTTGCTCGCGAACCCGCCCCACGGCGAAGCCCCCTCACCCCAACCCTCTCCCTCAGGGAGAGGGAGCCGTCTGTGCCGGCTGATGCCACGAGTTTATCCTCCCCCCGATCAGGTCACAGGGCGCATAACGCGCCAGCGTTATCCACCGCGGGGCAATCGGCGGATAACCCGCCCCGGGTTATCCGCCCTACGGTCCTGCGAATCTAACGAGCAGAAGCGGCGCCGCTTTTCGTAGGACCGAGGGGGACGCCCTAGTCCTTGTTCGCGAACCACCCACGCACCTGGCCCGGCGGGAAGAAGCCTTCGCGGACAAGGTCCGCTCCTACGGGGAATTCGATTCAGGCGTAGGGTGCATAACGCGCCAGCGTTATCCGCGTGGGGCAATCGGCGGATAACCCGTTCCGGGTTATCCGCCCTACGGTCCTAGCGTCCCCGCTGCCGTCCTTCCCCCTCACCCCAGCCCTCTCCCCAGGGAGAGGGAGCCGTCCGTGCCGGCTGATGCCAAGGTTTCATCCTGCATCGATCGGTCCCCTCTCCCTCCGGGAGAGGGCTAGGGTGAGGGCAGGGCTTGGCCCGCCATATCACGCCGGCGTCAAGCACTCCGGCCCGTTGCAGGCCGGATCGTTGACAAAGTTCGCCAGCGCCTGCTCGCGCAGCCGTGCCTGGGGCAGTTGCAGCAATTCCAGCAGCCGCGCCATGGGCGTCTGGTTCGACAGCCACTGCGCCTGCTCCTGCACATCGAGGATCAGCGGCCGGCGCATCTCGCCCGCCGCCTGGGTCAGCATCGCCACGCTGTAATAGATGTGGCCTTGCACCGGATACGCCTCCCACACCCCGGCAAAACAGATCAGCCCGCCACCGGATATCCAGTGCGGGCGCTTGCGCACCCCGCGCCATTCGTAGAAGCCGTTGGCCGGCAGCAGGCAGCGGCGCTGGGCGAAGGCGTCACGGAACATCGGCTGTTCGGCGATGGTTTCCGCGCGGGCATGGGCCGGGGTGCGCGACAGGTCCTTCAGCCAGGCCGGGGTCAGGCCCCAGCGCGCCAGGTCGGCCTGGCGCCGGCCTTCCTCCTCGCGCAGCATCAGCACCCGCGCGCCGGGCGCGACGCTCCACTGCGGCTGCAGGTCAGCCGGGAAGCCGGCGCTGTCGGCAAGCTCGCGGTTCCAGCGGAACAGGGCATAACGGCTGGTCATGGGCGGAGGGTCATCGCAGGACGTGGACGGCGGTCAGCACAGCAGGACGCCAGGGCCTCCCTCGTGATCATCGAAGGCACCCGGCAAGGGTTGCGCGGCATTGTACGCGGCGATCAGCTCCCGCGCCCGCTCGGCCACCTCATCCTCCACCCACAGGTGCAGCAGCCCCAGCCCCGGCAGCTCGCCGATGCCGCCGACCAGGTGGCGGCCGCCCAGGTGCGACGAAATGCCCTCGTTGGCCAGCATGCCGCCCAGCAGTTCGGCTTCGATCAGGTCGGCAGGTTCGTAGATTCGCTGCATCAGTCGTCCTCGCGCTGGACTTCCAGGGTCCACTCCACACCATCGGTGTGAAGCTGGAACAGGATCGGCCGGCAACACACCGGGCAATCTTCATAGTAGCTCTGGTCGCCCCCGGAGAGATCGAGTACGGCCTCGGCCGGCTCGCCGCAATAGGGGCAGGAATACGCCTGACTTTCGAGCATCGCTGGTTCCCCCGTGACTTCCGTTTATAATCGCGCGGTCTTTTTGGGTGCCCAGCCGGACCGTCCGTTCATTGGGCCCCTTCCGAGCCGTCTACGTCGCGGCCCGGCCGTGACACCCCGAAAAATTCATTAGAGAGCATGATGGGCGAGTTCGAAGCCATCCGACCGTACAATGACGCCGAAGTCCCGGCTGTCCTGCAACGCCTGCTGAGCGATGACGCCTTTCTCGGCGCGCTGGCGCGTTACCGTTTCCCGCGTCTGTCCGGACCGTTCGGCTGGCTGCTCAGACCACTTATAGCCCATCGGCTGGCCCGCGAGGTCACCGGCATCCGCAGCGTCGTCGCGCTGCAGGACAAATTCGAGCCCTACGTCGACCGGACCATCGAGCACGCCACCGACGGCGTCACCTACTCCGGCGTCGAGCGCCTGAAATCCGGCCGCGCGTACCTGTTCATCGCCAACCACCGCGACATCGTGAT
Source organism: Pseudomonas sp. NY15437 (assembly GCF_048068435.1). Taxonomy (NCBI): domain Bacteria; kingdom Pseudomonadati; phylum Pseudomonadota; class Gammaproteobacteria; order Pseudomonadales; family Pseudomonadaceae; genus Pseudomonas; species Pseudomonas sp. NY15437. The sequence continues at coordinate 113,549 of NZ_JBLUQC010000005.1, read as the reverse complement.
GGACCCGGCCTTCTGCAATTACGCGATCTTCCACGCCAAGCTGCCGACGCCGCGCATCGCCATCGGCGACAACCTGTTGCAGAAGCCCTTCGTCAGCGACCTGATGCGCCTGAACAAGAGCTTCATCGTGCACCGCTCCATCAGCGGCCGCCGCGAGAAGCTGGCGGCGTACCAGAACCTGTCGGCCTACATCAACCACTCGATCAGGAACGACGGCCAGTCGATCTGGATCGCCCAGGCCGAGGGCCGCGCCAAGGACGGTGACGACCGCACCGATTCGGCGATCCTCAAGATGTTCCACATGAGCCGCAAGGACGAGCCGTTCGCCGACGTCATCCGCGAGCTGCACCTCATCCCGGTGTCGATCAGCTACGAGTACGACCCGTGCGATGCCGCCAAGGCCCGCGAGCTGTTCACCCGCGCCACCACCGGCGAGTACAAGAAGGCGCCGGGCGAAGACGATCGCAGCATCGTGCAGGGCATCACCGGCTACAAGGGACGGGTGCACATCAATTTCGGCGAGGAGATCACCGGCAACTTCGCCGACGCCAAGCAGCTCGCCGCCGAACTGGACCGGCAGATCCTCGGCAACTATCGGCTGTTCCCGGTGCACTACCTGGCCTACGAGGCGTCCGACCTGCGCGACGCGGCCCTCGACGTGCCCCGCGCCGAAACCCTGTTCAAGGCCGAGGAACTGCAGCGCGCGCGCACCGAATGGGAGCGTCGCCTGGGCGAATGCCCCGCGGAGCAGCGCGGCCACCTCATCCTGCAGTACGCCAACCCGGTGCTGAACCAGTACCGGCTCAAGCAGCAGGCATGAAAAAAGGCGCCCTCGGGCGCCTTTTTCGTTTCTCGGCTCAGAGCTGGGTGCTGTACCAGCTCACCGCCACGGCCAGGCCCATGCAGGCGAAGCCGAAGCGGTAGAAGAAGCGGTTCATCCGCGCGGTTGGCTCGACACTGTCCAGCGGCACCGGCGCAATCTCGCTTTCGGCGGCCAGGCGCGCCAGGGCAAGGCGTTCACGGCGGCGGGTCGCCAGCAACAGCCAGCCTCCGGCCAGGGCGAAGAACAGGGCCAGGTCGTTCACGATACGACCGGGATGGGCCTGGAACAGACTCCAGAGCGCCTGCAGCGACATCACAACCTCCGCTTCAGAACTGCACACCATCGACTTCGAAGCAAAGCGGGGGTCAGTCTGGACGAACGGGCATGGCCCGTCATGGATGAGAAACAATCGACGCGCATTTTATCCGCTGGGCCGCCCTTGCAGCCAGCGCACAACGCTTATTTACGACGAGCGTAAGAATTATCGAGAAATGGTCTAAGACCTTTCCTGCGCCCTGGCACGTTGCTGGCTTCAACGACTGTTGCCTATCCGGTCTTTCGCCAAGGAGATTCGCCATGCTCGACATCATCCCCCACGAAAACGCCTACCTGATCGACCACCTCGATGAAATCGAAGCCGTGGTCGTGGAACTCTCGTTCAACGTCCAGGACGACCATTGGCTGGTCTACACCCAGGCCTGCGGCCACGAACACCTGGACTTGCCGGAAACCGACGAGCGCATGCGTTTCTTCGAAGTCGACCCGTATCGCCAGGCCGCCTGACCGCTATCAGCGGCCCATGAAAAAGCCCGCCAACTGGCGGGCTTTTTCATGGCCGGTTCGCTCAGCGCTGGTTCAGCGTCTGGCCGATGGTCGGGTCCTTGAACACGCGGGTCAGCGCATCGCTGAGCACGTCGCTCACCAGCTTGGTGTTGGTCGCCTGGTTGGGCGCCATGCCGAAGCGCTGGTTGGTGGAAGCGCCGTAGCGGCCACTGTAGCGACGGGTGCCGCTCTGCACGTCGGCGCGGAAGGTGGCGCCGATGTCGGCCTCGGTGACGTACACGCCTTCTTTCGGCGACTGGTACTTCAGCTCGGACAGGGTCAGGGTCAGCTGCGGCGCGTTGTAGGCGTTGGCCGACGGGGTGAAGCCCAGCAGGCGCACGGCGGTTTCGGCCTGCAGCTGCAGCTTGGGAATCACGTCTTCGCTGCGCACGGTCAGCTGGCTGGTTTCCGAATACAGGCCGCCCCGGGTGCCCAGCGCGGTGCTCGGGCGACCGTCGACGACACGCACCACCACCGGCTGGCCCTGGCCAACGGCGGCGACCGGCCCCTTGAATTCGGGCGTCGGGTTGAGTTGTTGCGGGCTGAGGGCGCAGCCGGTCAAGGTCAGGCTGGCGGCAGCGATAAAGCCGAGCAACAGGCGAGGCAGCATGCTCATCTCTCCATGGGGTTAAGCGATGGCCGGCAGTATACCGGCGGGCAGCGCGGTCAGATAGCGCTTGGCCATTGGACGCGGAACCCGTTCTCAGGGTTCCCTGGCCACGCGTCGATACGCCGCCTTGACCCACCCGCAGGCGACACGCACCGGGAGGGGGCACAAATGGCAAATCAAGGGGCACACACTAGGAAAAAAGTCTAAGGTGCAGAGCTTTTTTTTCTGTTTCGCCGTTATAATCGCCCCCCGATTATAAGGACGCCTCCTGGTCGGGCCCCGCACGATGCCGACACGCCGTGTCTCGCCGCTGCCACCCCTCAAAGAGAGTCGCCACTCGCCTCGGTCACTGGCCGTCGCGCTTTGTACGTTCGTTGCGCAGAACTTGGCAAGGATGCAGCCGCTCCCCTCCGTACGGAGACCGGACCGGCCCGCGACGACGATCCCCTTTGAGCTTCACGCCTCCAAAAGAGCGTGATCGAAGGTTTTTCACTACTTCACGAGAGTGTGGCGAGCAATGAAGAGTTTTGCGTTGGTAGCACCATTGACGTCTGACCCCGCAGCACTGAATCGCTTTTTCGGCACCGGAAGCCGCGCCTGAGCGCCACTTTCGGATGCACTAGCGGATGCACATGTCCGCCGTGGACTGCCGAGAAGGTGCGCATTTCCCCTCCTCCGATCCCGGCCCGACACATTCGCGAAAGGTCCTTCGTGACCTGAGAAGAATTCGGACAGGCAACTTTTACGCACCTGAGCGAAAGTCCCCTGTCACAACTGGCTGCTGATAGTTTTGGAGACGCGTTAATGGCGCAGAACGAAATCGAATCGATGGACGTGCTGCTGGTCGGCGCCGGCATCATGAGCGCAACCCTGGCTGTCCTGCTCAAGGAAGTCGATCCGGGCGTCAAGCTCGAGATCGTCGAACTGCAGGAGTCCGGGGCCGTCGAGAGTTCCAACCCGTGGAACAACGCCGGCACCGGTCACGCCGGCCTCTGCGAGCTGAACTACACGCCGCAGGCGGCCGACGGCTCGATCGACATCAAGAAGGCGGTGAACATCAACGCCCAGTTCGAGGTGTCCAAGCAGTTCTGGGCCTACCTGACCGGGAAGGACGCCTTCGGCGCGCCGCGCAACTTCATCAATCCCGTTCCGCACATGAGCTTCGTGCGCGGCAAGGACATTCCGTTCCTGAAGAAGCGCTTCGAGCTGCTCAGCCAGCACCACGCCTTCGCCTCGATGGAATACACCGAGGACCGCGCGAAGATCGCCGACTGGGCCCCGCTGACCATGCCCGGCCGCCCGGCCGACGAGCAGGTCGCGATGACCCGCGTGGAAAGCGGCACCGACGTCAACTTCGGCGCCCTGACCAACCAGCTGCTGGGCTATCTCGCCAGCCGCGAAGGCAGCGAAGTCCGCTACTTCCAGAAGGTCGTGGGCCTGCAGCGCAACGGTGACGGCTGGCTGGTGGACATCAAGAACACCCAGACCGGCGACGCCCGCAAGGTCAAGGCGAAGTTCGTCTTCCTCGGCGCTGGCGGCGGCGCGCTGCCGCTACTGCAGATGTCCGGCATCCCGGAAAGCAAGGGCTTCGGCGGCTTCCCGGTGAGCGGCCAGTGGCTGCGCTGCGACAACCCCGAGGTGGTCAAGCAGCACCAGGCCAAGGTCTACAGCCAGGCCGAAGTGGGCGCCCCGCCGATGTCCGTGCCGCACCTGGACACCCGCGTGGTAGAGGGCAAGACCTCCCTGCTGTTCGGCCCCTACGCCGGTTTCTCCACCAAGTTCCTGCGCCACGGTTCGTTCCTCGACCTGCCGCTCTCGGTACGCACCAGCAACCTGTTGCCGATGCTCGCCGTGGCCCGCGACAACATGGACCTCACCCGCTATCTGGTGAAGGAAGTCATGCAGTCCATGGACCAGCGTATCGAGGCCCTGCGCAAGTTCTACCCGCAGCTGAATCCGGCCGACTGGCGTCTGGAAACCGCCGGCCAGCGCGTGCAGATCATCAAGAAGGACCCGAAGAAAGGCGGCATCCTGCAGTTCGGTACCGAACTGGTGGCGGCCCAGGACGGCAGCATCGCCGCCCTGCTCGGTGCCTCGCCGGGCGCCTCGGTCACCGTGTCGATCATGCTGGGCCTGCTGGAGCGCTGCTTCCCCGAGCGCTACAAGTCGGCCGAGTGGACCGCGAAGCTCAAGGAGATCTTCCCGGCCCGCGAGAAGCAGCTGGAGACCGACGCCGCGGCCTACCGCGAAGTCAACCAGATGACCGCCGACCGCCTGCAGATCGTCGCCGCGTCCTGAGCCGTGCGCTCATGAAAAAGCCCGCCATCCGGCGGGCTTTTTCGTTTCCGTGGACTCACTGGCAACTGACCATCCAGCCGACGCCGAACCGGTCGGTGAGCATGCCGAAGCGTTGCGCCCAGAAGGTCTTCTCCAGCGGCGTCTCCACGCGCCCTTCCTCCGCCAGGGCGGCGAACGCCTTTTCCGCGGCGACCACGCTGCGCAGCGTGAGGTGCAGGGAGAAGCCATTGAAGGCGGCGTTGTGCTCGCCGCGGCCATCGGACAAGAAGACTTCCGTCTCGCCGATCTGCAGGCTGGCGTGCATCACCTTGTCCAGCCAGCCATCGGGCACCGGCGACGGGCCCGGTGCCTCTTCGAAGCGCATCAGCGCCCCCAGTTGCGCGCCCACCGCGCGCTGGTAGAAGGCAATGGCCTCATCGGCGCGGCCATGGAAAAACAGATAGGGCTGTACGTGCACGGCTTCATCCTCGCCTTGTCGTTATCGTTCTGAGGAGAAGTCTAGGCGGGGATTTGGCGTTCGTTCGCGAGCAAGCTCGCTCCTACGAAAAGCGACCCCATCCTGTAGGAGCGAGCTTGCTCGCGAACCGCCCTGAACGAAAAAGCCCGCACATGGCGGGCTTTTCAGCGGCTCGCTGCGATCAGCCGCGAGCGGCCTTGATCACCTCGATGTACGGCTCGGCCTGGCGCTGGTCCTGGATCAGGGCGATGAAATCCTGGCCCTGGGCATCCTTGGCGGACAGGTCGTAGCCGGCCTCGACGAAGAAGCCGACGAAGCGCTCGAAGTCGTCGATGCGCAGGCCGCGGTAGGCCTTGACCAGCTTGTGCAGGGACGCCGGAGTGTCATCGGCCGGTTCCACGTCGAGGAACAGCTTGATGGCGTCGTCGTTTATCTCTTCGCCAATCACCTGCTTCTTGTCTTTACGCATCGCTCGCTTCTCTCTACGGCTGTCTCGGGAATCGCGGCCGGCAGCGGCTCAGGCCGGGCACCACGGGTCGGGCAGTTTAACCTTGCGCCGGGCGCGGCTCAACGCGCACGCACCGCGCCGGTGTGCAGGTCGGCCCAGATATGGCCGTTGCCGTAGGTGAGGAACTGCACGTAGACAGTGCCGTTGCGCAGCAGGTCGAGCAGCTGCGGATAAGCCGCCTGCGGGTAGTACAGGCTTAGCACGCGGGTCTTCTCGTCGTAGACCGGCTTTTTCAGGCTCTTGCCCTCGGCGTCGAAGCTGATCACCACCTGGCTGATCTGCGCGCCCTTGTTCAGCGGCTTGCCTTTGAGGCGCAGCAGCGCTGGCGTGGTGATCGGAATCGGCTGCTGGTTGGATTGGCGCTGGTTGCCCAGCACCACGCTGTATTCGGTGACCTGCAGCAGTTGCTGCTGCTCCGGCTCGCCCTGGCGCAGGCCGGCATCATCCGGCGGCAGGAACTGGCTGTGCATCGGTGCGGCAACGGCCATCCCGGCTATCGACAGAGGAAGGCAGAACAACAGCGCCAGCACGGCGCCCGGCATGCGAACGGACATCATCACCTCCGCGGGACAGGGCCGGGCACTCTAGCACGCACGCCAAGCGACACGACAGGCACACATGGCATGCTCGCCGATACATTGATAGGCTTCGAAGCAAAAGCCATCACACATCGACCAGAGCATGCTGCACAACGTCTCCGACCTCGACCTGCGCCTGCTGCGCATCTTCGCCTGCGTGGTGCGCTGCGGTGGCTTCTCCGCCGCGCAAGGCGAGCTGGGCATGGGCCAGTCGACCATCAGCACGCACATCGCCAGCCTGGAGACGCGCCTGGGCTACCGGCTGTGCGAGCGCGGCAAGAGCGGCTTCCGCCTGACCGAGAAAGGCGAGCGGGTACTGGCCTACGCGCAGAGCCTGTTCGCCGCGCTGGGCGACTTCCGCGATCAGGTGCAATCCCTTGCCGGCCGGCTGGTGGGCGAACTGCACCTGGGCCTGGCCGACAACATCGCCACCCTGCCCGACGCGCGCATCCCCCAGACCCTGGCCCGCTTCCACCGCCGCGATCAGGACGTGCGCCTGCATTTTCTCATCGAGTCCTCCAGCGAACTGGAGCGCCTGGTCCTCAGCGGCCGGCTGCACCTGGCCATCGCCTGTTTCAGCCGGCGCCTGCCGAACCTGCGCTACCAGCCGCTGTACCACGAACGCGTGGCCGTCTTCTGCGGGCGCGCGCACCCGTTGTTCGACCAGACCGTGAACGACGCCAGCGAGCTGGAACGCTGCGACTGGATTCAGCACGGCTACGCGGTGGCCGACGTGCAGCTGCCGGCGGACCCGCAGCGCAGCACGGCGTTCGCCCAGCACATGGAGGCCGTGCTGCACGCCGTGCGCGCCGGCACCCACCTGGGCTACCTGCCCACCCACTACGCCGAGCGCTGGGTGGAACAGGGCGAGATGCGCGCCCTGCTGCCGGACCGCCTGGGCTACGGCATCACCCACAGCCTGGTGGTGCGCGACGAGCCGGGGCACAACGAAGCGCTCCAGGCGCTGGTCGAGGACCTGTGCCTGGAGCACGGTGCGGCGCCGATCAGCGCGGCGCGGTGATGTGCTTGATGTCGAAGAACGCCGACAGCCCCCACGGGCCCAGCTCGCGGCCGATGCCGCTGCGCTTGCCGCCGCCCCAGGAAGTCTGCGGGAAGACGACCTGCGGCGAGTTCAGCCAGACGTTGCCGGCCTCCAGGTTCTCGGCGACGCGCTGGGCGCGCTCCAGGTCCGCGCTGCACACCGTGGCGGCCAGGGCGAAGTCACTGTCGTTGGCCTGACGCAGCGCGTCCGCTTCGTCGCTGAAGGTGCGCACGCACAGCACCGGGCCGAAGATCTCTTCGCGCCACAGGCGGCTGTCCGCCGGCACATCGGTGTACACCGTCGGCTGGATGAACCAGCCCTCGCCCGCTTCGCCACCGGTCAGGCAGGCCAGGCCTTCGTCGCGGGCCACGGCGAAGTAGTCGAGCACCTTGCGGTACTGCGCTTCGCTGGTCATCGGGCCCATGTCCGTCTCGCCCTGCAGCGAATCGCCAACCCGCAGGCTTTCCACCGCTTCCTTGAGCTTCGCCAACAGCGGCGCCGCGATGGATGCCTGCACCAGCAGGCGCGAGGTGGCGGAGCACATCTGCCCGGCGTTCCAGTAGACGCCGGCGATGATCCACTGCACGGCTTCGTCCAGGTCGCAATCCTCGAACACCAGGATCGGCGACTTGCCGCCCAGCTCCAGGCCCACCGGCAGGGTGCGCGCGGCAGCGGCTTCCATGACCTTACGGCCGACGACGTTGCTGCCGGTGAAGGACAGCTTGGCGATGCCCGGATGGCTGCACAGCGACGCGCCGGCATCGGCCAGGCCCGGCACCAGGTTCAGCACGCCGGCTGGCAGGCCGATGGCGTCGGCGACTTCGCCCAGCACCAGCTCGATCAGCGGAGTGATTTCCGAGGGCTTGAGCACCACGGTGCAGCCCGCCGCCAGGGCCGGCGCGACCTTCCAGGCGCTGGTCACCAGCGGGAAGTTCCACGGCACGATCAGGCCGACCACGCCGATGGGCTCGAAGCGCGTCTGCGAGCGGTAGCCGGCGTCCGGCAGGGCGACCTCGGCGTTCTGCCGGGCGTCCAGCTGGTCGGCCAGCTCGGCGTAATAGGCGAAGGTGGCGATGGCGTCGCCGATATCGATTTCCGCCTCCAGGCGCGGCTTGCCACTGGCCTGCATCTGCAGGGTGGTCAGGGCTTCGCGGCGCGCCTCGAGCTGCTCGGCGAAGGCGCGCAGGTAACCCGCGCGCTGGGCGGCGGTGGTCAGTCGCCAGTCGGCGAAGGCGCGCTGGGCGGCAGCGACGGCGCGCTCCACATCGGATGCCCCGGCACAGGCAACTTCCGGCAGCGCTTCACGGGTGGCGGGAGCGATCGGGCGCAGGACGGCGCCGCTGGCGGCGGCTTGCCACTGGCCATCGATATACAGGAGACGGGACATGCGAACCTCGGACGGTTGTCGTGGGAGGGTCGCAGGATAGGCGGGGCATGCATCGGCAAAAATGCGAGTCAGCCCATGCATGCATCGATGCGGACAGATGTATCAGACGGAACTGTAGGAGCGAGCTTGCTCGCCAACATTGGGCCCCACTTCGATGTGAAACCCGGCGCGAAGCGGTTCGCGAGCAAGCTCGCTCCTACAAAAGCGCAGATGCTTCAGGCGAACTGCGCGCGCATCCACGCCAGATAGTCGGCCGCGCCCGCCTCGCCTTCGCGTGGCGCCCACTGCCCACGTTCGTCTTCACCCAGCGGGACGAAGGGGCCGGCCTTGGCTTCGAACATGATGCTGTCCGGCTCCAGCGCCACGATGGCGTGGAAGGTGCCCGGCGGCAGGTCGGCGCCGACGCACTCGCCGCCTGCGCGCAGCACGCGGGTGGTCAGCAGCTCACCGCTGTCGGAGAAGATCAGCAGGCCCAGCGCACCCTTCACCACCAGCAGGCTTTCGGCCTTGTCCGGGTGTCGGTGGCAATGCGGGGGGATATAGCTGTCGGGCTGCAGCGCATTGAGCAGGCGATGACACGGCTCGCTCTGCTCATGGAAGTTGTGGTTCTGCCGGCGCCGGGGGCTGGCGGCGGCACGGGCCGCCACCTCGTCGAACAGCGCGCTGTCGAGGAAACGCGGCCCGCTCATCCTCAGAGGCCCTTGACCGCGAAGATGCCGGCGGCGTTGCGCCAGTAGCCCTTGTAGTCCATGCCGTAGCCGAAGATGTAGCGGTCGACGCAGGACAGACCCACGTAGTCGGCCTTCAGGTCCGGGCGGGCCTTGCGGTCGTGGTTCTTGTCGATCAGCACGGCGGTGTGCACGCACTTGGCGCCGGCGTGCTTGCAGAAGTCGATGATCGCCGAGAGGGTGTGCCCTTCGTCGAGGATGTCATCGATGATCAGCACGTCGCGGTCGATGAAGGAAATTTCCGGTTTTGCCTTCCAGAACAGCTCGCCGCCGGTGGTCTCGTTGCGGTAACGGGTCGCATGCAGGTAAGACGCTTCCAGCGGGAAGTTCAGCAGCGGCAGCAGCTTGCCGGAGAAGATCAGACCACCGTTCATCACGCAGAACACCACCGGGTTGGTGTCGGCCAGCGAGCCATTGATGGCCTCGGCGACACGGGCGATGGCGGCCTCGACCTCGGCGTTGGTGTACAGGCAGTCGGCTTCGGCCATGACGTGGCGGATGTGCGCGAGATCGACGGACATGGGGGTTCTCCGGTGAAAAAGTGCGCAAAGGTACCTATCGGCGTGCCATGGAGCAAGGGTCAGCGGACGAATGTCGCCGACAATCGTGGCCCAAGATAGCTAGGATGCATTACGCTACCGCAATTTTTTTGCCAGCCCGTCCGGAGAACCCATCCATGCCCGTCCTCGAGATTCGCCATCCCCTGATCCGCCACAAGATCGGACTGATGCGCCGTCACGATATCAGTACCAAGAACTTCCGCGAGCTGGCCCAGGAAGTGGGCGCCCTGCTGACCTACGAGGCGACCAAGGACCTGCCGCTGGAGAACTACGAGATCGAAGGCTGGGCGGGCCCCGTGCAGGTCGAGAAGATCGCCGGCAAGAAGATCACCGTGGTGCCGATCCTGCGCGCCGGCATCGGCATGCTCGACGGCGTGCTCAGCCTGATTCCGGGGGCCAAGGTCAGCGCCGTGGGCGTGGCGCGCAACGAGGAAACCCTCGAAGCGCACACCTACCTGGAAAAGCTGGCGCCGGACATCGCCGAGCGCCGCTCGCTGATCATCGACCCGATGCTGGCCACCGGCGGTTCCATGGTCGCCACCATCAACCTGCTGAAGAAAGCCGGCAGCAAGGACATCCGCGCCATGGTGCTGGTGGCGGCGCCGGAAGGGATCAAGGCGGTCAACGATGCGCATCCGGACGTGCTCATCCTCACCGCATCCATCGACCAGTGCCTGAATGAGCACGGTTACATCATGCCGGGCCTGGGCGATGCCGGCGACAAGATCTTCGGCACCAAGCAGAAGGACACCTGATCGATGGCCGATGAATACAACGACCCGCTGTGGCGCCAGGTGATCTCTGGCGCGCAGATGCTCTTCGTGGCCTTCGGCGCGCTGGTGCTGATGCCGCTGATCACCGGCCTCGACCCGAACGTCGCGCTGTTCACCGCCGGCTTCGGCACCCTGATGTTCCAGCTCGTCACCGGCCGCCAGGTCCCGGTGTTCCTGGCGTCGAGCTTCGCCTTCATCACCCCGATCATCCTCGCCAAGGGCCAGTTCGGCCTGGCGGCGACCATGGGCGGCGTGGTGGCGGCAGGCTTCGTCTACACCTTCCTGGGCCTGGCGGTGAAGATCAAGGGCACCGGTTTCATCGACCGTCTGCTGCCGCCGGTGGTCATCGGCCCGGTGATCATCTCCATCGGCCTGGCCATGGCGCCGATCGCCGCCAACATGGCGATGGGCAAGGCTGGTGACGGCACCGAGCTGATTCCCTACAAGACCGCCATGTTCATCTCCATGCCGGCCCTGCTGACCACCCTGATCGTCGCGGTGTTCGGCAAGGGCATGCTGCGCCTGGTGCCGATCATCGCCGGCGTGCTGGTGGGCTACGGCCTGTCCTTCGCCTTCGGCGTGGTCGACGTAGCCAAGATCGTCGCCGCGCCCTGGCTGGAGCTGCCGAAATTCACCGCGCCGGAATTCAACTGGCAGGCCATCCTGTTCATCGTCCCGGTGGCGCTGGCGCCCGCCATCGAGCACATCGGCGGGGTGATCGCCGTGGGCGGCGTGACCGGCAAGAACTACCTGAAGACCCCGGGCCTGCACCGCACCCTGCTGGGCGACGGCATCGCCACCTCGGCTGCCGGCCTGTTCGGCGGCCCGCCGAACACCACCTACGCCGAAGTCACCGGCGCGGTGATGCTGACCAAGAACTACAACCCGAAGATCATGACCTGGGCGGCGGTATTCGCCATCGGCCTGGCCTTCATCGGCAAGTTCGGCGCCATCCTGCAGAGTATCCCGGTGCCGGTGATGGGCGGCATCCTCTGCCTGCTGTTCGGCACCATCGCCTCGGTGGGCATGAACACCCTGATCCGCCACAAGGTCGACCTGTCCCAGGCGCGCAACCTGTGCATCGTCTCGGTCACCCTGGTGTTCGGCATCGGAGGCGTGCTGATCGGCACCGGCACCGGCCCGGACGATTTCGGCTTGAAGGGCATCGCCCTGTGCGCCATCGTCGCCATCCTGCTCAACCTGATCCTGCCGGGCGAAGAAGGCTGGCAGAACAAGGCGCTGGAGCAAGGCGCCGGCGACGCCTCCGCCGAGAAGCCCGCCGAGTGAGGCCGTGGCGCCGCCGCCGGGCGGCGCCACCCCACGTAAAGTTGGGCGAACGCCACCTGCCGATCACGGTCCACTCAGCATGACAGTTCGATTCCGACCGGAGGCACTGCCCATCCGCTTCGCCTCGCCCGTCCCGTTTGCCCCCTCACAGGTGCGCCCGTGAGCCGCGCCGCCTGGCTGTTGCTCGGCCTGATCGGCGCGTCGCTGATCCCCCTGGCCCTCGGCGGCCGGGAGATGCTCGAGCACGTGCTGGCCTTCCCCCGCGACCAGTTGCTGCTCATGTTCGGCATGATCTGCCTGTGCTGGCTCATCAACGCGCAGAAGCTGCGGGTACTGCTCAACGGCCGCGCCGGCGAGATCGGCAAGGCGCGCTCGGTGGGCATCATCATGGCTTCCGAATTCGCCTTCTACGCCACCCCGGGCGGCACCGGCGGCCCGCTGACGCTGATGGCCCTGCTCGCCCGCCACGGCATGCGCCCGGCGCACAGCAGCGCGATCTTCGCCGTGGATCAGTTGAGTGACCTGCTGTTCTTCCTCTGCGCGCTGGCGGCCGTGCTGGTCTGGGCGCTTTCGCACAGCGTCAGCCCGAACCTGGAAACCTCGCTGATCACCAGCGGCGTGTTGCTGGGCGGGATCTTCTTCGGCGTGGTCCTGCTGGCGCGCTTCCAGCGCCGGGTGATCACGGCCAACGGCCGGCTGCTCAAGCGACTGGGCATGAAGCCGCGCCGACGCCTGCACTGGGCGCGCAAATGCCTGCATTTTCGCGACACGCTGGTGAGCTGCCTGCGCCAGCCCAAGCGGCGGCTGCTGCTGATCTTCTTCTTCACCTGCTGCCACTGGACCCTGCGCTTCTCGGTGCTCTACATCACCCTCAAGGCACTGGGCGTGGACCTGCACTGGGCCTGGGCCTTCCTGATCCAGCTGCTGTCGCTGGCCGCGGGCCTCGCCACGCTGCTGCCCGGCGGTGCTGGCGGCACCGAGCTGACCTCGGCAGCGCTGCTCGCCCCCCTGGTGGGCAAGTCCACGGCAGCCGCGGCCATCCTGATCTGGCGCGTGGTGACCTACTACTTCTACCTGGTGATGGGCGCGCCGGTGTTCGCCGTGATGGCGGGCCGGCCACTGCTGCGCAAGCTGATCGGCCTGCGCGAGCGCGCCTGAGGCTCAGTCGCCGGAAGGCTTGTCGTCGGCGGAAGGCGCGTCGGGGTTGAGCGAATCCCAGAGTTCGGCGGCGCCGGGAAACTCGGTGCCGTCCTCGTCGCTCAGCGCGTCGGGATCGTAGCGGCTGGTACAGCCTTCGCCCAGGGTGGGCGGCGGGGTGGCGGTGCCGGGGTTCTTCGGGTCACGCATGCTGGCCATCTCCGTTGAGCGCAGCGCCCGCCGCCGGACGACGGCGGGTGCCTGCGAAGTACCCAGTGTAGAACCAGGCCGGGTGGATCAGTCGAAAACCACGGTCTTGTTGTCGTGCACCAGCACGCGGTCTTCCAGGTGGTAGCGCAGGCCGCGGGCCAGCACCAGCTTCTCCACGTCCTTGCCCAGGCGCACCAGGTCCTCGATGTTGTCACGGTGGCTGATGCGCACCACGTCCTGCTCGATGATCGGGCCGGCGTCCAGTTCCTCGGTCACGTAGTGGCAGGTGGCGCCGATCAGCTTCACGCCGCGCAGCGAGGCCTGGTGGTACGGCTTGGCACCGACGAAGGACGGCAGGAAGCTGTGGTGGATGTTGATCACCTGGTGGCGGTACTTCTGGCACAGGTCCGGCGGCAGGATCTGCATGTAGCGCGCCAGCACCACGTTGTCGGCCTGGTGCTCGTCGATCAGGCGCGACACCTGCTCGAAGGCCGGCTGCTTGTTCTTCGGGTCCACCGGAACGTGGAAGTACGGAATGCCGTGCCATTCCACCATGCTGCGCAGGTCATCGTGGTTGGCGATCACGCAGGGAATCTCGCAGTCCAGCTCGCCGCTGTGCCAGCGGTGCAGCAGGTCGGCCAGGCAATGCGACTCGCGGCTGGCCATCAGCACGACGCGCTTCTTCACCGAGGAGTCGGTGATCCGCCACTCCATGGAGAACTCACGGGCGATGGGCGCGAACGCCTGGCGGAAACCATCGATATCGAACGGCAAGGAATCGGCACGAATCTCATGCCGCATGAAGAACCAGCCGTTGTCATTGTCGGAATGGTGACTGGCCTCGGTGATCCAGCCGTTGTAAGTGGCCAGGAAATTACTCACCTTGGCGACGATGCCGACCCCGTCGGGGCAGGCGATCACCAGTCGGAAAGTGCGCATGGGTGTACTCCAGATACATCGCGAAGGCCGCCATTCTAGCGGCTGCGAGGGAAAAGATCAGCCATTGCCGTGGTGCGCCGACGAGAGTCGGTTCACGGCATTGCGAGTGCTGCGGTTAATTACCCGGGAATGAATTAGTTAAATACTTTTGCATTTATTCACAAAACTTTGCCCGCGTATTTACTTGAACAACTTCGCTGACTATTATGACTGCTACAAACTATCCGCCACCGCTGGACCCAGAACAAGGTACCCAACATGTCGCTGATCAACGAGTACCGCGCTACCGAAGAAGCCATCAAGGAACTTCAGGAGCGCCTGAAATCCCTGGAGCAGGACGACAAGCTGAAGAAAGAGCTTGAGTTCGAAGAGAAACTTCGCGCGCTGATGGCCAGCTACGGCAAGTCCCTGCGTGATGTCATCGCCCTGCTCGATCCGGACGCGAAGCTGAGCAAATCGCCGCGCGCCGCCAAGACCACTGCGACCAAGCGTGCTCGCAAGGTCAAGCAATACAAGAACCCGCACAACGGTGAAGTCATCGAAACCAAGGGCGGCAATCACAAGACCCTGAAGGAATGGAAAGCCAAGTGGGGCGCCGAGGCCGTAGAAGGCTGGGCCACGCTGCTGGGCTAAGCCTTGCACGGATGAAAAACGCCAGCCTCGCGCTGGCGTTTTTTATTACCCGCAGAAAAACTGCGACGCTCTACAGGTTATAGCGAGCGCGCAACACCTGGGCATACTTCTCCCACTCTTGCAGGACCAAACGGCCGGCGGGCGTTGCATTGACCAGTTGTTCGTCCATGGCCGCCGCGAAGTTATCCAGCGTATTGGGCGCACCGTACTCCGGCTGACTCAGGCGGGCGCGGCAGAAGTCCTGCCATTGTTGCTGCTGCTCGGCCGACAAAGTTTCCGGGAAATTGCGCGCGCGATAACGGAAGAGCAGTTCGGGAAGTCGCGCATCGTCGAATGGCCATTGTTCTTTGGCCAGGCGCGCGGGATCAGCCTGGCGTACCTGTTCGCACAATCGACGATCACGGTCGCCGATAAAACCGTCATACAACTGCTGTTCGGGATCGTCACTGCCGGCGAAACTTTCCTCGGCATACAACGGCGCAAGTTTGTCCTGCCAGATCGCCTTGCCATCGGTCAGCGTCTGCGCCGCCGCGAGGCAGGCCGCAAGGTTCAGGCCGATACGTTCCCGGTCCTGCGGGCGCAAGACGGACAATGGCGCCACCACCGGGCACTTGTTGATGTGAAGCAGCTTCAGCGGCACCGGCAGTTCGCCCTCGGCCAACGCGTCGCGACGGGTGTAGAGGCGCTTGCGCAGGGTGTCCGCGTCCAGCTCCAGCAACGGCGACACGTCGGCGCCCAGATCGCAGACGATCAGCGCGTTGCGGTTGCGCGGATGCCAGCCCAGCGGCAGTACCACCGACAGGTAGTGCCGCGCCGCGGAGAACATGCCGGAGATGTGCACCATCGGCTGCAGCACGCGCACCTGGTCGAGCACCCCCTGCTTGCCGCGCAGGCGGTAGAGATACTCGTAGAGCTTGGGCTGGCGGTCGCGCACCAGCCGCGCCAGGGCGATGGTGGCGCGCACGTCAAAGAGTGCATCGTGCGCCTGCCCATGGTCGATGCCGTTGGCCGCGGTGAGGCGCTCCAGCTTGAGGCTGACGACGCCCTCCTGCTCGGGCCAGACGATGCCTTCAGGGCGCAGCGCGTAGGCGGTGCGCACCATGTCGATCAGATCCCAGCGGCTGTTGCCGCCCTGCCACTCGCGGGCGTAGGGGTCGAAGAAGTTGCGGTAGAGGCTGTAGCGCGTCACCTCGTCGTCGAAGCGCAGGGTGTTGTAGCCCGCCACGCAGGTGCCCGGCTGCGCCAGTTCGGCGTACAGCCGGGTCATGAATTCCGCCTCGCCCAGGCCGCGCTCTTCCAGGCGCGCGGGGGTGATGCCGGTGACCAGGCAGGCGACCGGGTGCGGCAGGATGTCGTCGCTGGGACGGCAATAGAGGTTCAGCGACTCGCCGATCTCGTTGAGGTCCTCGTCCGTCCGAATGCCCGCCACCTGCAACGGGCGGTCGCGGCGCGGGTCGATACCGGTGGTTTCGTAGTCGTACCAGAAGATGCTGGCGCTCATGATTTTTCCTTGCCTGCAAGCGAGTGCGTCGCAGTCTAACAGTGCGGCTGGCCACACTTCCAAAACGCCTCGCTGGCTCCCAGCCAGCCCCCGCCTTTATGATGGGCGTCGCAAGGACACCCCACTGGAAAGGACTTTCCTCATGCAAGACATCGCGACACCCAATCCCTACAGCGTTCCGCTGAGCAACCTCGAGCCCGGCGCGGCGCACGGCAGCGTGCCCTCCATCGCCCAGGCCCTGAGCCGCGGCTACGACTTCCGCATCGGCGACCTGCTGGGCGAATCCTGGCGCCGCACCAAGGGCACCAAGGGCCTGATCCTCGGCGGCTTCGTGGTCTTCTACGCGGCGATCTTCGTCCTGATCAACGTGCTCAGCCTGTTCCTCACCGTCGCCGGCGTGGCCGGCATCGCAGGCCTGGGGCTGCTCGGCGACAGCGACGCCGCCGGTGGCCTGGCGGTCGGCGCGATCCTCGCCTTCGTTCTCGGCACCATCATCGTCAGCCTCGCCGCCACCGCCTTGTGCTACCCGCTGCTGGCGGGCGTGAACATGCTCGGCATCCGCCGCGCGGCAGACCAGCCGCTGCGCTTCAACGAGATCTTCAGCCACTTCGGCCGCACCTTCCAGGTCGTCGCCTGCGTGCTGCTGAGCACGCTGATGATCTTCATCGGCTACCTGCTCTTCGTGCTGCCGGGCATCTACCTGAGCATCGCCTACCTGCTCGCCGTGCCGCTGGTGGTCGAGCGCGGCCTGTCGCCGTGGGCCGCCCTTGAGGCTTCGCGCAAGGCCATCAGCCAACACTGGTTCAAGGTCTTCGGCCTGCTGCTGGTGTTCGGCCTGCTGTTCAGCCTCAGCGGCCTGACCCTGGGCATCGCGCTGATCTGGCTGGTGCCGTGGCTGATCGTCGCCATCGGTGTGCTGTACCGCACCATCTTCGGCGTACTGCCCAGCAAGCCGTGACCCAGTCCCTGCAGGCGGCCGGGCCGGCCGCCTGCAGGCACAGCGGAAGTTTCCACGGATTATTCGAGAAGCGTTCCTACGACCGGCATTAGCCTGCCCCGTCAAACTCCGGCGCCCAGTCAGCGCCCCTGGAGCATCCCAATGAGCACCGATACCTCTCCCACCCCCTTTGCAACCCCCACCAGCGACCTGCAGGACCCGATTGCCAGCGGCACGGTCCCGAGCATCGACGAAGCCCTGGCCCGCGGCTATGACTTCTCCATCGACGGCCTGATCAAGGAAGCCTGGCAACGCGTCAGCGGCACTAAGGGCCTGATCATCGCCGGCGTCATCGTCTACGCCGTGCTGGTCCAGGTGTTCAGCTTCGTGCTGGGCATGATCCTCGGCGTGGGCTACGCGGCCTCCGGCGCCGAGCCCAGCGCCACAGCGCTGGTCCTGCAGACCATCGTCGGCATCCTCGCCGGCACCGTGGGCTACCCGATCATGGCGGGCATCAACCTGATCGGCATCCGCCGCGCGGCCGACCAGCCCATCTCTTTCAACGAGATGTTCAGCCACTTCGGCCAGTTCGTGCCGCTGCTGATCACCGGCCTTGTGATGACCGTGCTGATCTACGTGGGCCTGTTGCTGCTGATCCTGCCGGGCCTCTACCTGAGCATCGCCTACATCCTGGCGATCCCGCTGGTGGTCGAGCGCAAGCTCAGCCCCTGGCAGGCGCTGGAAGCGTCGCGCAAGGCCATCACCCAGCACTGGTTCAAGGTCTTCGGCCTGTTCCTGGTGCTGGGCCTGATCATGATGGTGAGCGCCATCCCGCTCGGCATCGGCCTGGTCTGGACCCTGCCGCTGGCCGTCATCTCCATCGGTGTGCTGTACCGCACCATTTTCGGCGTACTGCCGCCGACCAACTGATCAAATCGGCCTGACCCTGCCCGCGCGGTTGCCTCGCCGCACCGCGCTGGCTAGCATCTGGCTCTTACGTCATCGACAGCGGTTTCCCTTGAGCCCAGCAGACTTTTCATCCCCCGCGCCCGTCCTGGATACCCGCTACCACGTGGAGACTCCGGAAGGCATCGACCTGCTGCTGCGTCCCGCTGGCGTCGTCCCCCGTGCCCTGGCCTACCTCATCGACCTGGGCATCCGCGTCCTGCTGATGGTCGCGCTGTTCATGCTGCTGGCCTTTCTCGGCGAACTGGGCACCGGCCTGGGGCTGATCCTCACCTTCATCATGACCTGGTGGTACATGGTCCTGTTCGAAGTGCTCAACCAGGGCCGCTCGCCCGGCAAACAGATGATGGGCCTGCGCGTGGTGCACGACGACGGCACGCCGATCGGCTGGTCCGCCTCGCTGCTGCGCAACCTGCTGCGCTTCGCCGATATCCTGCCGTTCGCCTACACGCTCGGCCTGCTCAGCTGCCTGTCCAATGCCGCCTTCAAACGCCTGGGGGATCTCGCCGCCGGCACCCTGGTGATCTACCGCGACCCGCCGCCCAGCCGCCCCCACGTGCCGGACTCCCCGCCCGAACTCGCACCCTGGCCGCTGAGCCTTGAAGAACAGCGCGCGCTGATGAGTTTCGCCGAGCGTGGCACGCAACTCTCCGCCGCGCGCCGCGAGGAGCTGGCCGGCATTCTCGCGCAACCGCTGGGCGTTGCCGCCGACCAGGCCGAGGCGCGCCTGAACCGCATCGCCAGCGGCTTGCTCGGCAACGGGACGGGCCACCCATGAAGCAGGCCTTTTTCGAACAACGCCACCAGGACAGCTGGAAGCGCTTCGGCAAATGCCTGGAGCAACTGGAAGGCGGCAAGCGCCAGCAGACCGGTGAAAAAACCGACACGTTCGCCGCCGACTACCGACGCATCTGCCAGCAACTCGCCCTGGCCCAGGAGCGCGGCTACAGCAGCCACCTGATCGACCAACTGCAGCAACTCGCCATGCGCGGGCACCAGCAGTTCTACCGCCACCGCAGCCACCTGGGCGCGCGCATCCTGGCCTTCCTGATCGCCGGCTTTCCGCGCCTGGTGCGCGAGGAATGGCGCAGCATCGCCATCGCCAGCCTGCTGTTCTACGGCAGCCTGCTGCTGATGGGCGTGCTGGTCTATCACTTCCCCGACCTGGTCTACAGCGTCATGGCGCCGGAGCGGGTTTCCGAGATGGAGTCGATGTACTCGCCCGAAGCCACGCGACTGGGCCCGATGAGCACGCGCGACGCCGGCGATGACTGGCAGATGTTCGGCTACTACATCATGAACAACATCGGCATCGCCTTTCAGACCTTCGCCAGCGGCCTGCTGTTCTGCGTCGGCAGCCTGTTCTTCCTGCTGTTCAACGGCCTGATGATCGGCACGGTAGCCGGCCACCTGACCCAGGTCGGCTACATCGAGACCTTCTGGTCCTTCGTCATCGGCCACGGCGCCTTCGAGCTGACCGCCATCACCTTCTCCGGCGCCGCCGGCCTCAAGCTCGGCTGGGCGCTGCTCGCCCCCGGCCGCCTGAGCCGCCTGGAAGCGCTGCGCCAGGCCGCCGCCCGCGCCGTGCAATTGATCGGCGGGGTGATCCTGATGCTGTTGATCGCCGCCTTCGTCGAGGGCTACTGGTCGTCCATGACGCAGTTCTCGGCCACCGTGAAATACCTCGTCGGCGCCGGCCTGTGGCTGCTGGTGGGCAGCTACTTCCTCCTTGCCGGACGGAGCCGACATGCGCCTGACTGACGCCAGCGTCGCCATCCGCCCGCGCAGCGCCTGGGAAGCGCTGGACCTCGGCATCCTCCTCGCGCGGCGTCACGCCGGCGTGCTGATGGCCAGCTGGGCAGCCGTCACCTTGCCGGTGTTCGTGCTGCTCTCGGTGCTGCTGTGGAACTACTCCAGCTGGGCGATCCTGATCTTCTGGTGGCTCAAGCCCGCCTTCGAACGCCTGCCGCTGTACATCCTGTCGCGCTCGCTGTTCGGCGATACGCCGACCGTGAAGGAAGCGCTCCGCGCCTTCCCCGGCCTGCTCAAGACGCAACTGCTGCCCAGCCTGCTCTGGCGGCGGCTGAGCCCGACCCGCAGCTTCGACCTGCCGGTACTGCAGCTCGAAGGCCTCACGGGCCAGGCGCGCAGTCAGCGCCTGGTGGTGCTCGGCCAGCGCAATGCCGGCGGCGCCACCTGGCTGACCATCGTCGGCATGCATTTCGAGCTGGCGCTGTGGCTGGGCCTTTCCGCGCTGATGTACCTGATGCTGCCGCAGCAATGGGTGGACGACTGGAAATGGCAGTCGCTGATCAGCGTGGCGCAGGGCGACTGGGCGTGGCTCGAGCACGTCAGCAACCTGATCTACGCGCTGCTGCTGGTCGTCTGGGAGCCGGTGTACGTGGCCTGCGGCTTCACCCTCTACCTGAACCGCCGCACCGAGCTGGAAGCCTGGGACATCGAACTGGTGTTCCGTCGCCTGCGCCAGCGCCTGGTCGGCAGCGCCTACGCCCTGCTGCTGGTGGTCGCCGGCGCCCTCGCCCTGCTGCCGGCCCATGACGCCCTGGCCGCCGGCACGCAAACCGGCAGCCAGGCCAGCCACAGCTGCCCGCTGCCCGACCAGAACCCCGATGGCCCGCAGGGTGCGCGGCTGACCCAGCAGAAGCTCAACAGCGAAGATTCGCGCAGTGCGGCGCAAAAGATCCTCGCCGCACCGCCCTTCAAGAACAGTGAAACGGTCACCCGCTGGCGTCTGCATGAAGAGGAGCAACAGAAGAAGCCGGCCGACCCGGACGAAGCCAAGCGCCTGAAGCACTTCTTCGAGGCGCTGGAAAACTGGAAGGCCTTCAAGTTCGCCGCGCAGGGTATCGAAGTGCTGCTCTGGGGCCTGCTGTTCACCCTGGTCGCCCTGGTCATCTGGCGCTACCGCGAATGGCTGCGGCTGTTCGTCGGCCGCATCGGCCTGCCGCAGAAACCGCACCGCGAAGCGCCCAGCGTGCTGTTCGGGCTGGACCTGGCGCCGGAAACCCTGCCCAGCGACGTCGCCAGCGAAGCCGAGCGCCTGTGGGACGAGCAGCCCCGCGCCGCCCTCGGCCTGCTCTACCGCGCCCTGCTCAGCCGCCTGCTGCACGACTTCCGCGTGCCGCTGCGTGAATCCACCACCGAAGGGGAAGTGCTGCAGCGTGTGGCCGAACTCAACGACCCGCCGCTGGACAACTTCGCCCACAGCCTGACCCAGCAATGGCAGGCGCTCGCCTATGGCCACCGCGCGCCCCAGGCCGGCCTCAAGGAACAGCTGTGCGGCGAATGGCGCCACCTGTTCGGCCGCGAGGTGCCGGCATGAAGCGCGGCAACCTCGCCCTGCTGGTCCTGCTCGCGCTGCTGGTGCTCGGCGGCATCGGCTACTACCTGTACCGCAACCTCGAGCCCTACACCGAGACCCTCGAGCACGGCGCCTCGCCCGAGGCCCGCGCCAACCCCTATCTCGCCGCCGAGATGTACCTGCGCGGCCGGGGCATCCACGTGACCACCGCCCGCGGCATGGAAGTGCTGGACCATCTGCCGAGCCAGGGCCAGACCCTGATCCTGCTGGGCACCCGGGAGAACGTCACACCCACCCAGAACGCCCGTCTGCTCGACTGGGTCAAGCGCGGCGGCCACCTCATCGTCACCGCCGAAAGCCTGTGGGACGAGGAGGAAGGCAAGAGCGGCGACCTGCTGCTGGACCAACTGGGCGTGCAACAATTCCTCACGGCTGACCTGAAGGACAAGGACGAGGAAAAAACGGCGCCGTCCGACGAGCCATCGTCCGATGCGGCCGACGCCTCTCCACAGCACGATGCCAAGCCGGAGGTGGAAGACGAGCACCCGGACCAGGCCTCCAGCGCTCCCGACAGCGAGGCGACGGAGGCCGATCCCTACCCGAACCTGACCAAGCTCTACCTGGAGAACGAAAAGGCGCCGGCCTACATCGACTTCGACACCGACTACCACCTGTTCGACTCGAAGAACCTGGCCTATGCCTGGGCCAACAGCGGCGACTCCACCCACCTGCTGCAACTGCAGCAGGGCCAGGGGCTGATCACCGTGCTCACCGACAACTGGATCTGGCAGAACGGCGAACTCGACGCCTACGACAACGCCTGGCTGCTCTGGTACCTGACCCAGGACAGCGCCGTCACCCTGGTCTACCGGGCCGACGGCACCAGCCTGTTGACCCTGCTGCTGCGCTACTTCCCGCAGGCCATGCTGGCCGCCGCCCTGCTGCTGGTGCTGCTGCTCTGGCGCAACGGCCTGCGCCAGGGGCCGCTGCAACCCAACCCCGATCGCAGCCGTCGGCAACTGGAAGAACACCTGCGCGCCGGCGCCGACTTCAACCTCCGCCAGCGCGGCCAGCTCGCCCTGCTGCAGGGCCTGCAACGTGACGTGATGCGCCGGGCGCGGCAACGCCAGCCCGGCTTCGACCGCCTGCCGGTCGCCGAACAATGGCAAGCTCTGGGCCGCATGACGCGCATGTCGGTCAGCGCCATCAGCCAGGCCATGCGCCCCTACCCGCAACAGCGCATGGCCGTCGCCGAATTCACCCGCCAGGTCGCGCACCTGCAAAGCCTCAGGAATGCCCTATGAGCGAACAGACGCCTGAACCGTCCAGCCCCACCGCACCCAACGCCGCCGCCCAGCGCCAGCGCGCCAGCCAGTTGGCCCAGGCGCTGCGCCACGAACTGCAGAAAGCCCTGATCGGCCAGCAGGTGGTGATCGACGACGTGCTCACCGCCCTGCTCGCCGGCGGCCACGTCCTCATCGAAGGGGTTCCCGGCCTGGGCAAGACCCTGCTGGTGCGCGCCCTCGCCCGCTGCTTCGACGGCGGCTTCGCGCGCATCCAGTTCACCCCCGACCTGATGCCCAGCGACGTCACCGGCCACGCGGTGTACGACCTCGCCACCGAGCAGTTCAAGCTGCGCAAGGGCCCGGTGTTCACCCACCTGCTGCTGGCCGACGAGATCAACCGCGCCCCGGCCAAGACTCAGGCCGCCCTGCTGGAAGTGATGCAGGAGCGCCAGGTCACCCTCGAAGGCCGCGCCCTGCCGGTGCCGCAGCCGTTCATGGTGCTGGCGACGCAGAACCCCATCGAGCAGGAAGGCACCTACCCGCTGCCCGAGGCCGAGCTCGACCGCTTCATGCTCAAGCTGCGCATCGACTATCCGCTGGAGGCCGAGGAGCAGACCCTGGTGCGCCAGGTCACCCGCTCCGCGCGCAGCGACATGCTCGACGTGGCGCCGATGCGCGCCCTGCTCAAGGACAAGGACGTGCTGGCGCTGCAGAAGATCGCCGCCGACCTGCCCATCGACGACCAGGTGCTCGACTACGCCGTGCGCATCGCCCGCACCACCCGCAACTGGCCGGGTCTGGCGCTGGGCGCCGGGCCGCGTGCGTCCATCGCCCTGGTGCGCTGCGCCAGGGCCCGCGCCCTGCTGCGCGGTGGCGATTTCGTGGTCCCCGACGACGTGAAAGGCAGTGCCCTGGCGGTGCTGCGCCATCGCGTGCGGCTGTCGCCGGAACTGGAGATCGAAGGCCTGTCGGTGGATCAGGTGCTGCAACAGTTGCTCGACCAGGTACCGGCGCCGCGCGTATGAAGCCCTCGCGCGCGCTGCTCGCGCTGCTCGGTGTCCTGCTGGCGCTGGCCATCGCCCTGGGTGCGGCGCAGGCGCTGGATTCAGGCTCGGCGCTGCTCGGCCGTGTCTGGTGGGGCGCGCTCTGCGCGCTGGCGCTGCTGGCGCTGGCCGATGCCCTGTGGCTGCGCCGCACGCCTTCGCCGACCGTGCGCCGCCAACTGAGCGGCAACCTGCCGCTGGGTCGCTGGAGCGAGGTGCGCCTGCACTTCCAGCATCGCTACGCCCAGCCCCAGCGCATCACGGTGTTCGACCACCTGCCCGCCGGCATGGCCTTCGAGTACCTGCCGCAGACCGTCGAGCTGCACCCCGGCGAGCAGACCGAGCTAGGCTATCGCGTGCGCCCGCTGTCACGCGGGCATTTCGTCTTCCCGCGCTGCGAGATCGAGCTGTCCAGTCCGTTGCGTCTGTGGAAGGGCCGGCGCTACCTCGAACAACGCGACGAAACCCGCGTCTACCCCGACTTCGCCCGCCTCTACGGCGCCGAACTGATGGCCGTCGATCACTGGCTCAACCGCATCGGCGTGCGCGCCGGGCAGCGCCGCGGCCTGGGCCTGGATTTCCACCAGCTGCGCGAATTCCGCGACGGCGACACCCTGCGGCAGATCGACTGGAAGGCCACCGCGCGCAAGCGCACGCCCATCGCACGCGAATACCAGGACGAGCGCGACCAGCAGATCCTCTTCCTGCTCGACTGCGGCCGGCGCATGCGCAGCCACGACGGCGATCTTTCGCACTTCGACCATTCGCTCAACGCCAGCCTGCTGCTGGCCTACGTCGCCCTGCGCCAGGGCGATGCGGTGGGCCTGATGACCTTTGCCGGCGACCAGCCGCGTCACCTGCCGCCGGCCAAGGGCAGCGCCCAGCTCACCGCCCTGCTCAACAGCGTCTATGACCTGCGCAGCAGCCAGCGCCCGGCGGACTTCCCCGCCGCCGTGCAGGCCGTGCTGACGCGCCAGCGCCGCCGCGCGCTGGTGGTGATCGTGACCAACCTGCGCGACGAGGACGACGAGGAACTGGTGGCGGCGGTGAAGCGCCTCGGCCGCCAGCACCGTGTGCTGGTGGCGAGCCTGCGCGAGGAAGTGCTGGACCGCCTGCGCCAGGCCCCGGTAGAAGGTTTCGAGGATGCACTGGCGTACTGCGGCGCGGTGGATTACCTGAACGCCCGCGCCGGGCTCCACGAGAAGCTGGCAGCCCACGGGGTGCCGGTGCTCGACACGCGACCGAGCCAGCTGGGGCCGGAACTGATCAGCCGCTATCTGGGCTGGAAGAAAGCGGGCGCGCTGTAGGGCGAATAACGCCTCTGGCGTTATCTGCCGTCTTGTTCGGAGTTACTGCGCCGCTTCGGCGTGTGCTGAGAGATTTTGTTTCGCCCCCTCGGGCGAGTCCCTTTTGTGGACCCAAAAGGAACCAAAAGGTCTTGCCCCTGCATCCGGGTCCCGCTTCGCGGGACTCCCCTCGCTCCATCGAAGTTTCAGGGGCACGCTGCGATGGGCCATCCCTGGCCCTTCGCAGCTCTCGCGGCATCCATGCCGCTCAACCCCCTGAAACTCCGATTCCACTCGGCCTCCTGAAGGGGCGCCCCGGCTCGCGCGGATGTTTCGCTGGAAACCGCTTTGGCTTTTCGCTTTTCGTAGGAGCGAGCTTGCTCGCGAACCGCACAGCATCGATGCGGCCTGAGCACTATTCGCGAGCAAGAACTGGAAGCCCCCTCGTTCCCACAGGTTGGCCGTCTGCAAGAGGATAAGAAGGAACGCAGGGCGTACAACCGTTCGCGATTGTACGCCCATAAGCCGATTTCAGCCGCCGATGACAGGGCCAAGCTCGGAGTGCTTGGGGATCGAGGTCACAGCTTGTTCTTACGGCGGGAATATCCCAGCGTCCTGCCTTCCACCACCGCCAGATCGGTCAGCGCATCCTGCGCTTCAGACCGACTCCACCTGCCGGCGAAAACTGAAATAACGGCGTAGCGCATCCACCAGCTCGACGTATTCCATCGGCGGCGCGGCCAGGCTGAAGCCGGAGTCGTAGTGGCCCGGATTGACGTCTTCGCGGCACCACTGGCAGGTGGCGGCGAACTCGATCAGTTGCAGCTTGCCGTCGTGCCCCGGGATCTTCAGGCGCATCTCGAAGCGGCCACCCACCAGCATCGGCAGCTGGCTGATCAGCAACAGTCCGTCCAGCGACACGTTGCCCAGGTAGCCCATCGGTTTGTCGGTGATGCTGTTGAACACCTTCAGGTAGTAGGGCAGCTGATGGCGCTCGATATGTCGTTGATGACGCATAATGGCGTTTCGCTATGAAATATCGTCCAGTATGACGATGCCGCCCCGGCAGGGCCAGTCCTAACGACAACCTTCCGCCAGTCGTGCGCTGAGCGCCTGACGAGCGGCGTCGAGCTGTGCATCGCTGTAGTAAGTCCGTTCACCACTGCCGTCCTGCGTGAAGTACCGCCCGCCATGACTGAGCGACTCCAGGTCATGGCGCCAGTTCGCGCACTGCTGGTCCAGCTTGGCCTGCTGCTCCGCCGCCTGGGTCTGGGCGGCAGTGCTTTCGTCTCGACGCGCGTCGTAGAAACGGCGGGTGCGTTCTTCCCGCTCGCGGGTCGCCGCATCACGCTCGACCACCTGCGGCTTGACCTCGACACGTTGCGCCCCGGGCGGCGGTGTTTCGCTGAAGTGCACCTTTCCCTGAGCGTCGGTCCAGCGGTAGATATCCGCCGAAGCCAGCAGGGGGAAACACCAGGCGCAGAGCCACAGGGCGCGCATTCGAACCTCCTTGCAAGGAGCACTGAAGAGATTAGCCAGCTATGGGCGGCGCTCAAGTCGACTCGTGACCGTCGGTCCGGCGGCGGTCACGGCGACCGTCACCGCACGGGCGGATCGAGGCGCAGGTCGTTGGGCAGGCGGCCGTTGAGGCGCAGCGTTTCCAGTCGCGCCTTGGCCCGGTAAGCGTACTCGCTGGTGGGGTAGCGAGCGATGATGAACTGGTAGGTCTGCGCCGCATCGACGTAGAACTTCTCGCGCTCCAGGCACTGGCCGCGCAGCATCGAAATCTCCGGCTGCATCCAGGGCCGCGCGCGGGCCTTGCGCTCGGTTTCCGAGAGTTCCAGTTGCACCCGCTGGCAGTCGCCGTTCTTGTAGGCGCGGTAGGCATTGTTCAGGTGATAGTTCATCGACCAGCTGGTGCAGCCGGTAACACTCAGCGCCAGCAGCGCGAGGAAAAGGGTTCGCATGGGCATATCCTCCGTTGGGAAGTGTATCGGCCCGTCTTGGCCGTACTGTAGCCCGCCACTAGACTCACGTGGACCTCGCCCTGGCGCAAAGGAGCTGCCATGCGTTTCGCTCACGCCCTCTCGACCGCCCTGCCGCTCGCCGTGCTGCTGCCCTGGCTCGCCGCCTGCGCGCCGACCACGCCGCTGTTCGTCGCCCAGGTCACCACGGGCGAAGTGGCCGAGTACAAGCAACTCAAGAACAAGCGCATGACCGCCGCCGTGGAAGAGGAAGGCGACCTGCTGACCTACAGCGCCCAGGCCATCCGCGACGGCAAGAGCAGCGACGCCGAAAAGCTCTACCTCACCGGCTACGACAACACCCGCTACAGCCCGGAAGTGCGCGCCATCGCGCTGTACCAGATCGGCCTGATCTACATGAGCCGCTACAACGACCAGCGCGACGACCAGAAGGCGCTGGACTACTTCCAGCGCATCGACCGCGAATTCCCCGGCACCAAGGCCGCCGAACACGCCGATGCCCGCCAGCTGATCATCCGCCAGCGGGCCAAGGAGCCGGTGCACAAGACCGCCAAACAGCTGCTGGCCGACTGGCAGCCGCAGTACAACCTGGACCTGAACAAGCCGACCCTCGACCCGGACATGACCCTGCTGTCGCGCCGCGCCGTGCTCAAGGACCGCGTCGACGAGGCCGCGCAGCTCTACCTGCTGGGCGCCAACGACCCGGCCATTCCGCCGGACATCCGCGAGAAGGCCCTGTACCAGCTGGGGCTGATGTACATGGCGCCGGACAACCCGCACCCGGACCGCGAGAAGGCCATCGCCTACCTGCGCCGCCAGCTCGCCGAATTCCCCCGTGGCGAACTGGCCGAGAAAGGCGCCCGCCACCTGGACCGCGCGCTGAACCAGACCTCGCCGCGCCGCTGACGGCACACGCCGCGCACCGCTGAGCCAGGTCAAGGCGCGCGGCCGGCGCCAGTGTCTACGCTTGCTCTGCATTGAGCGCGAGGACACCGCCATGAAGCTGCAGCACCTGCTCGTCATCATCGACCCGCCCCGCGTCGACCAGCCTGCCCTCACCCGCGCGCGCTGGATCGCCCAGCGCTGCGGCGCGCGCCTGGAGCTGCTGGTCTGCGAGTACAACCCTGCGCTGGACAACGCCCTGCTGCTGGATCGCGGCGATCTCGACGCCGCCCAGTGCAACCTGCTGGACGAACGCCTGGCCTGGCTGCAGCACCTGGCCGAACCGCTGCGCGCCAGCGGGCAGGACGTGCAGTGCCAGGTGCGCTGGGGCAAGTCCCTGCACCAGCAGGTCGTGCTCCACTGCGAGCAGACCACCCCCGACCTGGTCCTCAAGTCCGCGCGCCACCACAACCTGCTCAAGCGCCTGTTCCTCACCAACAACGACTGGCAGCTGATCCGTCACTGCCCGCAGCCGCTGTGGCTGGTGCAGCACGGCGAATGGGCCGGCAACAACCTGTGCGCCGCGGTGGATCCCGTGCACGCCGGCGACGCCCCGGCCGCGCTGGATCACCGCCTGATCCAGGTGGCCCGCGAACTGGGGCAGCGCCTGCAGCTCGACGACCATTACTTGCATGCCTACATGGCCCTGCCGCACACCCTGGCGTTCAATGCCGAACTGCTGGCCGACTACGATAACTACGTGCTGCGCACCGAGGCCCACCACCGCGACGCCTTCGACGCCCTGCTGGCGTACTACCCCGAGATCGACCGGCAGCGCACGCGGTTGGCCCAGGGCTTCGCCGAGGAAGTGATCCCCACCTACGTGAAGGAGCAGGCCATCGACCTGCTGCTGATGGGCGCCGTCGCCCGCGGGCAGCTCGACAACGCACTGATCGGCCAGACCGCCGAGCGGGTCTTCGAAGAAGTCGAATGTGATCTGCTGGTGATCAGACCGCTCACCTGAAAGAGTCACCTGAAAGAGAGTAAGATGGCGCCCTGGCCGTTCCGGACCTACTCCGGGAGCGGCCTGACCGCTGCTTTCCCCTAGGAGTCCCGCATGTCCCTTCGCCGCACCAAGATCGTCGCCACCCTCGGCCCAGCCAGCAATTCCCCCGAAGTCCTGGAGCAGCTGATCCTCGCCGGGATCGACGTCGCCCGCCTGAACTTCTCCCACGGCACGCCCGACGAACACCGCGCCCGCGCCCAACTGGTGCGCGACCTCGCCGCCAAGCACGGCCGTTTCGTGGCACTGCTGGGCGACCTGCAGGGACCGAAGATCCGCATCGCCAAGTTCACCAACAAGCGCATCGAACTGGCAGTCGGCGACACCTTCCGCTTCTCCACCAGCCACCCGCGCACCGACGGCAACCAGCAGGTGGTCGGCATCGACTACCCGGACCTGGTGAAGGACTGCGGCGTAGGCGACGAACTGCTGCTGGACGATGGCCGCGTGGTCATGGCGGTGAAGGAAGTGAAGGCGGACGAACTGGTCTGCGAAGTGCTGATCGGCGGCCCGCTGTCCGACCACAAGGGCATCAACCGCCGTGGCGGCGGCCTCACCGCGCCGGCCCTGACCGAGAAGGACAAGGCCGACATCAAGCTGGCCGCGAGCATGGACCTGGACTACGTCGCCGTGTCCTTCCCGCGTGACGCCAAGGACATGGAATACGCCCGCCGCCTGCTCACCGAGGCCGGTGGCACCGCCTGGCTGGTGGCCAAGATCGAGCGCGCCGAAGCCGTGGCCGACGATGAAGCGCTGGACGGCCTGATCCGCGCCAGTGACGCAGTGATG
Source organism: Pseudomonas sp. NY15437 (assembly GCF_048068435.1). Classification (NCBI taxonomy): domain Bacteria; kingdom Pseudomonadati; phylum Pseudomonadota; class Gammaproteobacteria; order Pseudomonadales; family Pseudomonadaceae; genus Pseudomonas; species Pseudomonas sp. NY15437. The sequence goes on along the minus strand of NZ_JBLUQC010000005.1, from coordinate 83,697 downwards.
GTGGCCCGTGGCGACCTCGGCGTGGAAATCGGCGATGCCGAGCTGGTGGGCATCCAGAAGAAGATCATTCTGCACGCGCGCCGCTACAACAAGGCCGTGATCACCGCGACCCAGATGATGGAGTCGATGATCCACAACCCCATGCCGACCCGCGCGGAAGTCTCCGACGTGGCCAACGCCGTGCTCGACTACACCGACGCCGTGATGCTCTCCGCCGAATCCGCCGCCGGCGAATACCCGGTGGAAGCGGTCAAGGCCATGGCGCGCATCTGCGCCGGCGCCGAGAAGCACCCGACCACCAAGAAGTCCAGCCACCGCCTGGGCCAGACCTTCGAGCGCTGCGACGAGAGCATCGCCCTGGCGGCGATGTACACCGCCAACCACTTCCCCGGCATCAAGGCGATCATCTGCCTGACTGAAAGCGGCTACACCCCGCTGATCATGTCGCGCATCCGCTCCTCGGTACCGATCTTCGCCTACTCCCCGCACCGCGAAACCCAGGCCCGCGTGGCGCTGTTCCGTGGCGTGGAGACCATCCCGTTCGACCCGGCCGCCCTGCCGCCGGAGCGTGTCAGCCAGGAAGCCGTCGACGCGCTGCTGCAGCGTGGCGTGGTGACCACCGGTGACTGGGTGATCCTGACCAAGGGCGACAGCTACACCGCCCAGGGCGGCACCAACACCATGAAGGTGCTGCACGTGGGCGACCTGCTGGTCTGACCCTGCCGTGAGTGAAAAACGAAAAGGCCGCCTTCGGGCGGCCTTTTCGTTTCTGATGCAGCGCTGTACCCGTAGGAGCGAGCTTGCTCGCGAACCGGGCGCTCCGGCAATTCTACGGCTGGGCTGTTCGCGAGCAAGCTCGCTCCTACGAAGAGCCGCTCGCCAGATTCCGCTGGCAGTTCACTTCTTGCTCAATCGGCTTCAAGGCTCGTGGTGCCTGGCCTGCAGCGGTTGCACCAGAGGTTATCCACAGGGCCTTCCACATCGACTGTGGGCAACCGGCAGGGCATCGCTCAAATACCGCACAATCCCCTACAGGCCACGCCGGGCGTGGGTTCGACGGGTTGCCCCAGAGCTTATCCACAGCGCGTTCCACAGATTGTGTGGGAAACCTTGCAGAGGTGCGAACTCCGTCCGCGCTGGCTTCCGACGCGATGTGAACCTATCGCGGACGAAGTCCGCTCCTACGTCATCGGTGAAATCGAATTCCCCTGTAGGAGCGGGCCATGCCCGCGATTCGCGCGCAAGGCGCGCTCCTGCACAGTAGCGCCGCTCAAAGGAACCTGGAGAAATCCGGCTGGCGACGCTGGGTGAAGGCGCTCAGCGCTTCGTGGGCTTCGGGCGAATGCAGGCGCTGCACGAAGTGCTGGCCCTCCTCCGCCACCACGCGGCGCAGTTCCTCGATGAAGGGCGCCTTGAGCAGGCGCTTGCTCAGCGCCACCGCCGCTGGCGGCAGCTGCTGGAAGGCCTGGCAAACCTCGCGGGCACGCTCCAGCGCAGCCGCGCCGTCCGCCAGCGCTTCGTTGGCGATGCCGTAGGCCACCGCCTGCTCGCCGGTAAAGCCCTCGCCGCGCAGCAGCAGGCTGGAGGCCTTCACCGGGCCGACCAGGCGCGGCACGAGGAAGCTGGAGCCGAACTCCGGGCACAGGGCGAGGTTCACGAACGGCATCTTCAGCTTGGCGCCCTTGGCGATGAACACCTGGTCGCAATGCAGCAGCAAGGTGGTGCCGATGCCCACGGCCGGGCCGGCGACGGCGGCGACCACCGGCTTGGTGAACTCCATCAGCGCGCGCATGAAGCGGAACACCGCGCTGTCCGGGCCGCTCGGCGGCTCCTGGAGGAAGTCGACGATGTCGTTGCCGCTGGTGAAGCACTCGGCGTTGCCGGTGATCAGCACCACGCGCACGGAGCGATCCTCCTGCGCCGCCTCCAGGGCATCGGCGAGACCGGCATACATCGTGCGGGTCAGCGCGTTCATCTTGTCCGGGCGGTTCAGGCGCAGGGTCAGCAAGCCGTCTTCGCGCTCGACGAGAATCTGTTCGCTCATGGCAATTCCTTGTTCTTATTCAGATGGGGCGACCGCTTGGGTTCCCTTTCAACACCTTGCCCGATGCGCAGCAGGTGTCGAACGGGCCCTCAGGCGTGGGGCAGGAACACGTCAGCCAGCGTCTGGCCACGGGGCACGCCGCAGAGGTAGAGGCGGCGTGCGAAGGCATCGACGCTGGCGGGATGGCCGCAGAGTAAGGCGAGGGTTCGCCGGGAAACAAGCCGGAGTTGCGCCAAAACCGCGGCCGACTCGGCCGTGGTCATCAGCGTCACCTCCAGCTCCGGGTGGCTGGCGGCGAGGGATTGCAGGGGTTCGGCGAGGTAATGGGCGTTGCCGTCATGGGCCTGGTGAATGACCCGGATCGGCCCGCTGTGATGCTGCCGCAGCGCTTCGCGCAGCACGCCCCAGAGCGGCGCCAGGCCCGTGCCGGACGCCATCAGCAACAGCGGCCGTTCGTGCCATTCCGCATCGTAATGCAGCGCGCCGCCGCGCAATTCGCCCAGGCGCAGGCCGTCGCCGACCTTCAGGCCACGGGCGAAATCGGCGAAGGCGCCGCGCTCGCGGCAATCGATATGGAACTCCAGCCAGGGATCGAGGCCCGGCACGCTGGCCAGGGAATACGGCCGCGCGACCCCCTCGGCGCTCCACAGGATCAAGTGCTGCCCGGCGCTGTAGCGCAGCGGGCGTTGCGGGATGAGGCGCAGGCGCAGCACGTCCGCGGAGGGCCAGTCCAGTTCGGCGACCGTGGCCGGCAGGCCATCGCGCTGCGGGTCGAAGGTTTCCACCGCCACGTCGCCGATCACCCGGCACTGGCACGACAGGCGCCAACCCTCGGCGCGGCGCGCCGGGTCCAGCGCAGCGGGCAAGGCATCCTCGACTTCGCCTTGCGCACAGCGCACCAGGCAGGCGTGGCAACTCCCGGCGCGGCAACTGTAGGGCACGGCAATGCCGGCCCCGCGCAGGGCATCGAGCAGGTTGACTCCGGGGCTGACCGAAAAGCGTTGCGATCCGGCCCGTATCTCAGGCACGCGTCCACTCCCATGCGGCATCGCAGCGGTCACGTCCGCTGCGTTTCGCACGGTAGAGCGCCTGGTCGGCCCGTTGCAAGGCCTCGTCGAGATCATCGTTGGCCCCGAGCAGGGTCATGCCCGCCGACAGGCTCAGGGTTTCGATATTCACCCCCACCGGCTCCGCCGCCGCATAGGCCACGCGCAGGCGTTCGCAGCAGGAGGTCAGGCGGTCGGCGTCAGCGTCGGGCAACAGCAGGACGAACTCCTCGCCGCCGTAGCGCGCCAACACGTCGCCCTCGCGCAGGCAGGCCCGCGCCACGGCGGCGAAGGTCTGCAGCACGCGGTCGCCGGCCGCGTGGCCGTGAACGTCGTTGATGCGCTTGAAATGGTCGAGGTCGATCAGCGCCAGGCCATGGCGCTGGCCGGGGCGCATTTCTTCCAGCGCGCGACCGGCCAGGCGCAGGAAGTGCCGGCGGTTGAACAGGCCGGTGAGTTCGTCGGTGGCCACCAGGTCCTCGAGCTGGCGCATCATGCCGCGCAGGGTGTCCTGGTGCGCCTGCAGCGCATAGCGGCGCTGGCGCATGCGCTGGCGCAGCGACTGCACGTAGCCGGCGAACAGGCTCAGCCAGGTCAGCACGATGAACAGCACCAGCAGTTGCAGCACGGCCTGGGCCGGCAGTTGCAGGCGTTGCTGGAAGGCTTCGTGGAGGTTGAGGCCAGCGAAGGCGATGAAGGCCAGCGCCGCGCAGCGGGCGAACACCCGCGGCTGCAACTGGAACACGCCAAACAGCAGGATGAGCACGTAGAGCACCATCAGCGTGCCGCGCGCGGTGTCGACGTTGGCCAGGAACAGGGTGTGCCAGACCACCGCCACCAGTACCTGCGGCTCGGTCATGCTGGGATCGGCGAAGCGCTGGTTGCGCCCGCTGAGGAACAGCCAGGCGAACACCAGCTGGCTGCCGGCAACCAGGAGGGTGCAGGCCAGCGCGAAACTGACGGGGGCGCGGTAGAACTCGCCGAACACGGCCAACCACAACAGCAGAAGCGCCAGGGCATAGGTCCCAAGGGCCATGCCGAATCGCCTGATGAGTAGTTTTTGTAAGGCGTGCTGCTTCAGAGGTGGTTTCAGCGTGCTCATGGGGCTCCGTCCCGTAATGGCACCTGGCCTTCACTGTACTCTCAAAGTGCCCCAGTGCCTAGCCGACCGGAATGTGGGCGCAGCGCGCAACGCAAGCAAGAACGCGCGGATCGCCTGGGACCAAGGTCGGATCGCTGGCGGGTGCGCGGCGAGCGGCCGCAGCGGTATACTACGGCGCCTTTTTTCGCCGCAGCCGTGTCGGCGAATTCCCGATGTAACAGGCTGTACGCCTGTACTACCCGCCTGAAGAGGACCGTGCTCCATGGCCGTGATCAAGCAAGACGACCTGATCCAGAGCGTCGCCGATGCCCTGCAGTTCATCTCCTACTACCACCCGGTTGATTTCATCCAGGCCATGCATGAGGCCTACCTGCGCGAAGAATCGCCGGCCGCCCGGGACTCGATGGCGCAGATCCTGATCAACTCGCGCATGTGCGCCACCGGCCACCGCCCGATCTGCCAGGACACCGGCATCGTCACCGTATTCGTTCGCGTGGGCATGGACGTGAGCTGGGCCGGCGCCACCATGAGCGTCGACGACATGATTAACGAAGGCGTGCGTCGCGCCTACAACCTGCCGGAGAACGTCCTGCGCGCCTCCATCCTGGCCGACCCGGCAGGCAGCCGTAAAAACACCAAGGACAACACCCCGGCGGTGATCCACTACTCCATCGTCCCGGGCAACACCGTGGAAGTGGACGTGGCGGCCAAGGGCGGCGGCTCCGAGAACAAGTCGAAGATGGCCATGCTCAACCCGTCCGACTCCATCGTCGACTGGGTGCTCAAGACCGTTCCGACCATGGGCGCCGGCTGGTGCCCGCCGGGCATGCTCGGCATCGGCATCGGCGGTACCGCCGAGAAGGCCGCGGTGATGGCGAAGGAGGTCCTGATGGACCCGATCGACATCCACGAACTCAAGGCCCGCGGCCCGCAGAACAAGATCGAGGAAATGCGCCTCGAGCTGTTCGAGAAGGTCAACCAGCTGGGCATCGGCGCCCAGGGCCTGGGCGGCCTGACCACCGTGCTCGACGTGAAGATCATGGACTACCCGACCCACGCCGCCTCCCTGCCGGTGTGCATGATCCCCAACTGCGCCGCCACCCGCCACGCGCACTTCGTGCTCGACGGCTCGGGCCCGGCCGCACTGGAAGCGCCGCCGCTGGACGCCTACCCGGAAATCGTCTGGGAAGCCGGCCCGTCCGCGCGCCGCGTCAACCTCGACAGCATCACCCCCGAAGAAGTGCAGAGCTGGAAACCGGGCGAGACCATCCTGCTCAACGGCAAGATGCTCACCGGCCGCGACGCCGCGCACAAGCGCATGGTCGACATGCTGAACAAGGGCGAAGAGCTGCCGGTGGACCTCAAGGGCCGCTTCATCTACTACGTCGGCCCGGTCGATCCGGTCGGTGACGAAGTGGTTGGCCCGGCTGGCCCGACCACCGCGACCCGCATGGACAAGTTCACCCGCCAGATCCTCGAGCAGACCGGTCTCCTGGGCATGATCGGCAAGTCCGAGCGCGGCCCCATCGCCATCGAGGCGATCAAGGACAACAAGGCCGTCTACCTGATGGCCGTCGGCGGCGCCGCCTACCTGGTGGCCCAGGCGATCAAGAAGTCCAAGGTCCTGGCCTTCGCCGAACTGGGCATGGAAGCGATCTACGAGTTCGAGGTCAAGGACATGCCGGTGACCGTTGCGGTCGACACCCAGGGCGAGTCGGTGCACATCACCGGCCCGGCCATCTGGCAGAAGAAGATCGCCGAGAACCTGGCGGTGGAAGTGCAGTAAGGCCCAGCCTTGTTCGCTGCATGAAAAAGCCCGGCCATGTGCCGGGCTTTTTCATTTGCATCTGTAGGAGCGAGCTTGCTCGCGAACCGGAGTGACGGGGGAGTCCGAGGCTGGGCGGTTCGCGAGCAAGCTCGCTCCTACAAAGGGCACTAAGTGCCCCAGGGTGAGCTTCGGCGTATGGGCCGGCCAATCGCGGATGAATCCGCTCCTACAAAAGCTGGCGACAGCGGTGCTTCATTGTAGGAGCGGGCCATGCCCGCGATCGCGCGCATAGCGCGCTCCTGCAGGTGAAGTCCGGAGCAAGAGTCACGCGCTGCGCGGCACCCGGTTCAGCTCGACGACATTGTCACGGCGCTGGGCGAGGAAGCGCGTGCAGCTCACCCGCAGGAAGGAGGCGAAGTTCACCACCTCCCCGCGGTAGTCCATCACCTCGTCGTAGAGCTTGGCGATCAACTGGTTGGTGGTCATGCCGTCCACTTCGGCGATCTCGCGCAGGATGTCCCAGAACTGGTTCTCCAGGCGCAACGTGGTGACCACGCCACGGATGCGCAGGGATCGGGTGCGCGATTCATAAAGAATCGGGTCGGCCTTTACATAGAGTTCGCACATGGACGGTTCTCCCGCTTGGATGTCGGCCAGTCTACAGGCTGATCTTCGTACCCAGCACCTCGAGGAACTTCGCCAGCCACGCCGGGTGCGCCGGCCAGGCCGGGGCGGTGACCAGGTTGCCGTCGACATGGGCGGCGTCCACCGGGATGTCCACGTATTCACCTCCAGCCAGCGTCACTTCCGGGCCGCAGGCCGGGTAGGCGCTGCACGCGCGGCCCTTGAGCACGCCGGCGGCGGCCAGCAGCTGGGCGCCGTGGCAAACGGCGGCGATGGGTTTCTTCGCCGCGTCGAAGGCCTTCACCAGTTCGATGACCTTGGCGTTCAGGCGCAGGTATTCCGGTGCGCGGCCGCCGGGGATCAGCAGCGCGTCGTAATCCTCGGCGCGCACACCGGCGAAGTCGGCGTTGAGGGCGAAGTTGTGGCCAGGCTTCTCGCTGTAGGTCTGGTCGCCTTCGAAATCGTGGATGGCGGTGCGGATGCTCTGGCCGGCCTTCTTGTCCGGGCAGACGGCATGGACGGTATGCCCGACCATCAGCAGGGCCTGGAACGGCACCATGGTTTCGTAGTCTTCGGCGTAATCGCCGACCAGCATCAGGATCTTCTTCGCGGCCATCATGGGGCTCCTTCTGGCATAGGCCCGCGGGCAGGAAGCGGGCGACAGGAAGAGGTTAGCCAGATGGGCGACGCGCGGGTAATAGGCCGTTACTACATGCCCAGGCGCTGCCAGAAACCGGGCGGCTGGACCTCCTCGCCGCTCGCAGCGATGCGCACCGGCTCCTGCACCTGCCGGGTGGCGGGGATTTCCCGCGAGCCCAGCTCTTTGCCCACCAGTTGCAGCGGGCCGGCGCCCTGGCCGGCGGTGTGCTCGTACTTGGGCGGCGTGTGGGTCTCGTCGTAGCGCAGGTAGTAGACCTCGCCGGCGCGGGCTTCGAGGGTGAAGCCGGCGATCAGGGTGAAGTCCAGGCTGCCACCGGCGAAGAAGGTCCAGAAGCTGCCCAGCAACGGGCGGCGCATCTGCAGCGGATAGCTGCCAGGGGCAAAGCTCAGGGCCAGGTAGCCGTTGCTCGGCAGGCTGCCGATCAGCTCGTTGTTGATGAACAGCCCGGGCGCTTCCAGCTCCTCGTCGGACCACTGGTTCTGCGGCCGGTAGAGGTACACCGTGGCCTGCTGCGCATCCGCCGGCAGCGCGCCGAAGGGCGGGCCATCCACCGCGCCGAAGAACGCGCCGGGCGAACTGCAGCCGGCAAGCAGCAGGAAAAAGGCGCACAGGGCCGCTCGGAGCATGGAAAGTCCCTCTTATGGTTATCCACCGAGCATAACCAGCGCGCCGCGCCTTGCCACCCGTCGAAAGTCCGGGGCGATGGCATCACAGTTACACCTTCCGGCGTCCCACTCATCCTGTCCTGTTTGACACCTGTCCCCGACATACGAAGTATTACCCGGTAGTACCTTTCACTAACGGGATCGGAACATGGCGACTTCAGTCAAACTCGACGAGGACATGCTGGCCCGCATCCGCGAGCTGGCGGAGCTGCGCCAGCGCACCCCGCACTGGATCATCCGCGAAGCCATCGGCCAATACGTGGTGCGCGAGGAACAGCGGGAAAAGCTGAAAAAGGACACCGAGCAGGCCTGGGAACAGTTCCAGGCCACCGGCCAGCACGTTACCGCGCAAGCCGTGGAGAACTGGCTGAACAGTTGGGGCGCTGAGGACGAGCAAGACGCGCCGACATGCAAGTGATCTACGCGCCCGCCGCAGTGCGGGACCTCGAACGCCTGCGCCGTTTCCTGCAAGACACCAACCCGACCGCCGCTCGCCGCGCCGGCCGGGTCATCATCGAGGCCACCCAGGCCCTGGGCGCATACCCGCAGATGGGCCGACTGATCGATGGCCTGCCCGTGGACTTTCGCGAATGGCCCATCGACTTCGGCGACAGCGGCTACCTGGCGCGCTATCGCATCGACGGCGAAACCCTGGTGATCCTCGCCATCCGTCATCAACGCGAAGCCGGCTACTGATCCCCGCTCAGCTCAGCTCCTTGAGCCAGAACATCACCGACTTGCTCGTCTCCCATTGCTCGCCGATATCCCGCCAGCGGTATTCGGCCTGCAACCCGGGTTGCGGGGTGAAGCCGCGTTGCAGCCAGAAGGCATCCGGCGTGCGGTACACCGCCGGTCGCGCGGGGTGGTCCTGCGGGCGCTGCACGGCGCAGAAGGCGCACCAGTCGAAGCGCTGCAGGCTGCGCGCGTAATCCTCGCGCTCCTCGAACAGACGCTGTTCCAGCTCGCCGTTGCGATACTCCGGCAGGAGCACGGATTCGCCGAAATAGAACACCCGGTCCGGATTCCCGCCCAGCAGCAGGAAGGGCCGCTGCAGCGCCTCGCTCGCTTCCTGCAGCGGCAGCGCCGTCGCGGCGCCGACCAGGCGGCCCTGGTCGAGCACCAGCACGCACAGGCTCCAGGCCGAGCGCACGTAGGTGTCCAGGTAGCCGACCTCGTACTCCGCGCTGCCGTCGTTGAGGTGGGGGAATTCTCGGAACACGGTGACACGCAGGCGCGCCAGGTCATCGATGAAGGGGCGGATGGCGTCGCCGCGGAGCAGGCGGAACTCAAGGGGCATGGTGATGTTCGTCCGCGAAGGGCCGCAGCGGCGGCACTCAAGAAAACCTAGCACGGGCGGCTCAGGTTGGCTGCGCGGGCGAAGCACGGCATGGCAGGCCCGTAGGGCGCATAACCCGGAACGGGTTATCCGCCGGTTGCCCCGCGGCGGATAACGCTGGCGCGTTATGCGCCCTACTTTCTCAAGCTCCATGGCAGCGGTTCGCGAGCAAGCTCGCTCCTACAGGATCAGGTCAAGCTTTTCGTAGGAGCGAGCTTGCTCGCGAACGGCCCGAAACTATGACCCGGTCATCACCCGCCGCCGAGCCGCCGCCGGCGCCGGCAACAAGTGACGCACCAGCCATTGGCGCACCGGCACCACGCAGCGTTCCTGCACCAGCACGCAGCTGGTAACCATGAACAGCAGGAACAGCGGATACAGCCACAACGACAGCTGCTGGTGGGTCGCCGATTCGACGCAGAAGGCCCAGTCCGCCAGGCAGTCCCCCGGCGCGCGGATGAGTTTTTCGCTGCGCGAGAACAGCGTGAACAACGGCACATGCAGGGCGAACAGCGACAGCGACGCCGCTCCCAGCCGGGGCGACCAGTGGCGGATCAGGCTGCTGCGCGGGTCCTTGGGCATCGCGCACATCACCACCAGCATGAGCTGCGCCGGCAGCAGCAGGCCGTTGTGCAGCAGGAAGTACCAGAACTTCGCGCCGTGGGTGTAGAGGTAATCGGCGACGAGGAAATTCGCCAGCACGAACGCGCCCATCGCCGTCAGCATCCCTCGTCCCGGCAGGCGGCCGGCGTCCTTGTACTCGCGGAACAGCCCGTAGGCGAGGATGCCGCTGAGGAACTCCGGCAGGCGCAGCAGCGGGTTGCGGTGCAGCAGCCCGGTCCAGGGCATGCCGTACTGCTCGCTGGCCACCACCAGGACCGGCGGGATCAGGTAGAGCCCCCACAGCGCCAGCAACCAGCGCCACTTGTGCCGCAGGCGCGCCAGCCGCGGCGCGACGTAGGGGAAGCAGAGGTAGAAGAAGAACAGCGTCGACAGCGACCAGAGCGGCGCATTGAACGTCAGGTAATACGGGTTCCAGGCCTGCAGCATGGTGAGCTGGAGGATGCTGTTGAACAGCAGCTCGCGGTCGCTCATCCAGTGGTGGAACAGCTCCGGCCGGAGCCGGCCGATGGCCTCGTTGGTGTCGTAGATGACGAAACGCGGGGTCGCCTGGTCCAAATCCGGGCCGATGCCCAGGCCGCTCACCACCAGCAGCACGGCGATGGTCAGGAGGATCGAGACGATGTGCAGCGGGTAGAGATTGGACAGGCGCTTGGTCAGGAAGCTGCGCGGGCTCTCGCGCAACTGCCCGTCGGTGACGTAGACGTGGCAGAGCAGGAAGCCGGAGAGCACGAAGAAGGTGCTGGTGGCGAAGAAGCCCAGGGCGGTGAGGTCATCGAGGCCGGGGAACTTCTGCTCGGCCGGGTAGCTGTGCAGGGTGTGGTAGACCACCACGTAAAGGCCCATCAGGAAGCGCAGCCATTCCAGCCCGATGAAACGTTCCTTCTTCTGCAACCCGTCCACGCTTCTCTCCTCCCGACAAGACGAAGGCCAGCTGGACGAACAACGACCTTATCGGCGGCGGTCGAGGAAGTTCACCACCAGTCGGTCCAGCGAGCCCCAAAGGCGCTCACGCAGGCGTTTCCACCAGGGGCGCGCACGCCAGAACTCCAGGTCGATCGCGCGGCTCTGCGCGAAGTCGGCGGCCAGGCAGTCGGCCACCGCCGCGGTGAACTGTGGATCGAACGCTTCTACATTGGCCTCCAGATTGAACCGAAGGTTCCAATGATCGAAATTGCACGAGCCGACACTGACCCAATCATCGACCAGTACCATCTTCAGATGAAGGAAACGCGGCTGGTACTCGAAGATCTTCACCCCGGCGCGCAGCAGGCTTGGGTAGTAGCGCTGCCCCGCGTAGCGCACCGGAGCATGGTCGGTGAGGCGACCGGTGAGCAGCAGGCGCACGTCGACACCCCGCTGGGCCGCCTTGCGCAGTGCGCGACGGACCTTCCAGGTCGGCAGGAAATAAGGCGTCGCCAGCCAAACGCGCTGGTGCGCGCCGCGCAGCGAACGCACCAGCGCCTGGAGAATGTCGCGGTGCTGCCCGGCGTCGGCATAGGCCACCCGCGCCAGGCCTTCGCCACCGTTGGGAATGGGCGGCAGGCGGGTCAGCAGGACTTCCTCGCGGGGCTTCCAGGCGCGCACCCCGAGGCAGGCATTCCACTGCCGCTCGAACAGGCGCTGCCAGTCGGCGACGATGTGCCCGGTCATCTCCACCATCACTTCGTGCCAGTCGCTGCGGTTGTCCCGCGCCGACCAGAATTCGTCGGTGGCGCCGGTACCGCCGACATAGGCGATGCGTTCGTCCACCAGCAGCAGCTTGCGATGGTCGCGGTACAGATTGCGCAGGCCGGCCTTCCAGCTCAGCGGGTTGTAGTGGCGCAGCTCGCCGCCCGCCTCCAGCAGCTGCCGCGTCCAGGCGCTGGAGAGTTTCAGGCTGCCGAAGGCGTCGAACAGGCAACGCACCTTCACACCGCGTGCGCGGGCGGCCAGCAGGCGGTCCAGCAGCGCCTCGGCGCAGCTGCCGCTTTCCACCAGGTAGAGCTCCAGCTCGATCTGCCGCTCGGCGCTGTCGATGGCGTCGAACATGCGCGGGAAGAAGCGCTCGCCGTCGCACAGCAGGGCGAAACGGTTGCCCGTCCGCCAGGGGAAGATCGGGCCGCTCACCGCGAGGCGAAGATCAGCACGGCGCCCACCGGCACCGACAGGCCGATGCTTTTCAGCCCGGCCAGTTTGCGCAGCTGCGCCACGCCCGGCGCCAGGCCGAAGTCAGCGGCGTTGATCACCAGCGGCGAGAGGGTCACCACCTGGAAGCGGTGTTCGTCCAGGCGGGTGATCAGCACATCGGTGCGGTAGTCCTTCGCCTGGCCGTTCAGTTCCAGGCGCAGCGGCAGGCGCATCTCCAGTTGCACGCCGTTGGCCAGATCGGTGATCGGGCGCAGATCGATGCGCGAGGTGATGCGCGCCTCGGGGAAGGTCCCGGTGTCGAACAGCGTGTCGCGCAGGCGCTCATCGCGCAGCGGGATACCGGTGCTGACCGAGTCCATCTCGATGCGCAGCTCCACCTGGCCCGGCTCCTCCACCTTGCCGTGCATCACCAGGAAGCGGTTCACCTCGGCGATATCGGCGTTCTTGGTGGTGACGAAGGTCAGCCGCGAGGACTCGTAGTCGAGGTACCAGGCAGCCTGGGCAGACGCGGCGAAGCAGGCCGCGACGAGGAAGGCGAACAGCGAGCGCATGAAATCCCTTACATGAGAAACGGACGGATCAACGGCCAACGATAGCGGCCGGGCGGCGGCTTGCAAACCAGCCACGCGGCGAGCCCATTGGGCAGGCGGCGGCGCCAATGGTTCAGTCGGCCAGCAGCGCGGGAATCCCCGCGACCAGCGCATCGATGGCGCAGCGGATCTTCGACGGCATGTAGCGGGTCTTGGGCCACACCGCATGGATGTCCAGCGGCGGCAACCGGCAGCGCCCCTTCACCACCACCAGCTCGCCACGCTTCACGTGCCGCGCCAGCAACCAGGTCGGCAGGCGTGCCAGGCCAAAGCCGGCCACGGCGGCGGCAGTGATCGCCTGCAGGTCGTCCATGCTCAGCTGCGGGTCCATCTCGATGCGCCTGGCATAGCCGTCGTCATCACGCATGTCCCAGGGCGAGGTGACGCCCGCGACGGAGTAGCTGATGGACGCGTGGCCGACGAGATCGTCCAGGTGGTCGGGCATGCCATGCTCGGCGATGTACGACGGCGCGGCGCCAATGCCCGTGTACTGCACGCCCAGCTTGCGTGCGGCAAGTGTGGCGCTGTCGCTCAGCGGGCCGATGCGCACGGCCAGGTCGATGCCCTCTTCCACCAGGTCGACGCGGCGGTCGGTGAACGACAGGTCGATCTTCAGCGATGGATACTGCCGCGCCAGCTCCAGCATCAGCGGCGCCACGCAGAGGTGGCCGAAGGAGATCGGCACACTGACCCGCAAGCGCCCGCGCGGCTCCCTGCGGCCGCCCTCCAGCGCCGTGTGCGCGGCGTCCAGCTCCGCGAGCGCGCGCACGCAGCTGTCGTAGAACACCTGGCCGTCGTCGGTGAGGTTCTGGCTGCGCGTGGTGCGCTGCAGCAGGCGCACGCCCAGGCGCGCCTCCAGCCGGGCGATGGCCTTGCCCACCGCGGAGCGCGTGAGATTCAGCCGCTCCGCCGCCACGGCGAAGCTGCCGGCATCCACCACCTGGACGAAGGTGGCGATGCCATCGAGTCGGTCATCCATCGCCCTGCCCTTTTGCATCCTGAGAAGACCTAATGATGGGACGAAATGGAGCCAATGGGGAACCTCGTTCTTTTCGACAATGGTGGCTCGCCAAACGGAGCCCACTCCCATGACTGCCCACCACAACCCCAGAAACCTCATCGCCCTGGCGGCGGTGTGCCTGTCCTCGATGATGTTCGGCCTGGAGATCTCCAGCGTGCCGGCCAGCCTGCCGGCGCTGGAGCGCGTGCTGCACGGCGACTTCCAGGACCTGCAATGGGTGATGAACGCCTACACCATCGCCGTCACCAGCGTGCTGATGGCCGCCGGCACCCTGGCCGACCGCTACGGCCGCAAGCGCCTGTTCGTCATCAGCCTGGCGCTGTTCGGCATCACCTCGCTGCTCTGCGGGCTGGCGGGCGACATGCCGACCATGATCGCCGGGCGCTTCCTGCAGGGCGCCGCCGGCGGGATCATGCTGATCTGCCAGGTGGCGGTGCTCACCAGCCAGTTCAGCGACCCGGCCGAGCGCGTGCGTGCCTTCGCCGCCTGGGGCGTGGTGTTCGGCGTCGGCCTGGGCTTCGGGCCGATCATCGGCAGCGCCATCGTCGCCATGGCGAGCTGGCAGTGGGTGTTCCTGGTCCATGGCCCGCTCGCCCTGCTCACCCTGGTGCTGGCGCAGTATGGCGCGGTGGAGTCGCGCGATCCGGACGCCGAGCGGCTGGACGTCGGTGGCATGCTGACGCTGTCGCTGGCGGTGCTCGGCACGGTGTTCTACATCACCCAGGGGGCGGATATGGGCTTCGCCAGCCCGGCCGCGCTGGCGGTCCTGCTGCTGAGCATCGCCTGTCTGGCGGCCTTCGTGCTGATCGAACGCCGCGTCGCGCACCCGATGTTCGACTTCTCGGTGCTGCGCATCCGCGCCTTCGCCGGCGCCCTGTTCGGCTCGGCGGGGATGAACGTGAGCTTCTGGCCCCTGATGATCTACCTGCCGGTGTACTACCACGGCGTGCTCGGCTACGACGACGTGACGGCCGGCTGGTCGCTGCTCGCCTACACCCTGCCGACGCTGGTGGTGCCGCCGATCGCCGAGCGCCTGGCGCATCGCTTCCAGCCGGGCTGGGTGATCCCGGGCGGCCTGTTCGTCATCGGCGCCGGCTTCTTCCTGATGCTCTGGGGCAGCGCGGTGGACCGCGCGAGCTGGCTGACGCTGCTACCAGGCTGCGTGCTCGCCGGCATCGGCCTGGGGCTGACCAACACCACGGTGACCAACACCTCCACCGCCGCCGTGCCCGCCACCCGCGCCGGCATGGCGTCGGGCATCGACATGAGTGCACGGATGATCTCCCTGGCGATCAATATCGCGGTGATGGGGCTGATCCTGCTTTCCGGCGTCGCCGCCGCGCTGAACGGCGTAGAGGGTGGCGAGAAGCTGCAATTGGCGGCGAGCATCGCCAGCGGCCGGTTGGGCACGGACGAACCGGACATTGCCCGCGCGGCGCTGGTGCAGGGGTTCGGCTGGGTGCTCGGCTACGGCGGCGTCAGCGCCTGGCTGTTCGCGGCGGGCAGCTTCCTGACCTTCGGCACACATCGCGCGGCGCGGCCTAGACTGGAGGCTGTCCGATCCTGAATGACAGGAGAGTCGCCATGAAAACCATCCTGCTGCTCACCTTCGTGCTCATCAGCGCTTCCAGTTGCAGCGTGGGCTCCGGCTTTCGCTTTCAGCCGGAGCTGCCGGGCATTGCGGTGCGGGCGTAGGAGCGGACTTCGTCCGCGATGGGCTCAGCACCCGTGCGGTTCAGGAGCAACGGCCAAGCGCCCCCTAGGTCCGACACAGAGCGCACCAGAGCTGACCTGTAGGAGCGGGCCATGCCCGCGATCCGCCGACAGGGCCGGCGTCTGTCCTGATGCGATCATGCAGGTTTGCTGCCTCGGCTTGGGTGTTCCTGCGCCGCTCCGGTGTGCGCACGGACTTCTTGTTTCGCCCCCTCGGGCGACCTTCTTTGGCAAACGCCCCAAAGAAGGCAAAGGTCTTGCCCCGGACATCCGGTTTTTCGCTTGAAGCGAAAAATACCCTCGCTCCAGCGAAGTTTCAGGGGCCCGCTGCGAAGGGCCATCCCTGGCCCATCGCAGCTCTCGCGGATCCATGCCGCTCAACCCCTGAAACTCCGCTTCCACTCGGCCTCCTGAACGGGGCCGTTCGGAGTGCGCTGGAATTTATCTGGAAGTCTTCAAGAGCCAGGGCCGTGCCGAAATGCATGGCTCTTCGTAGGACCGAGGGGGCGACTAGCCTTTGCTCGCAAAGCCTCCCCGACGCCGGCCCTGCCGGCGGATCGCGGGCATGGCCCGCTCCTACAGGTCAGCCCTGGTACGCTCTTTGTCGCACCGAGGGGGCCTAGCCCTTGCTCGCGAACCCGTCCGAGCGCCGCGCCTTGCGGGCTCCACGATCAAAGGCCCCTCACCCTAACCCTGGCTGCGCGCCCCGCTCCTCAAACGGGAGAGGGAACCGTTCGGTGCAGGATAAAACCCAAGCGTCAACCGGCGCCGATCTGCCCCTCTCCCCCTGGGAGAGGGTTGGGGTGAGGGCAAAGCCGGCACAATGCTTCACCAGAGCACAGACGCACCAACAGGAGAGCCCCCGTAACACGCACCCTCACGGCGCCTGCTTGATCACCTGGCTGAATCCCAGCACCGCGAACACCGGCACCTCGGGGGTGATGGAAGGCACGTTGGCGACTTCCTTGAGCGGCTCCAGCTTTTCCTCCAGGTCGAAGTCGATCAGCTTGAGCACCAGCGGCTCCAGGGTGGTAACTTCGATGCGGGTCTCGCTGGGCCGGCTGACCAGCACCTCGGATTTCAGCCGGCGCTGCTGGCCGTGCAGGTCGAGGTTGAAGTCCACGGTTTCCTGGCGCGACTGGCCGACCTGCAGGTCGTCGTAACGGCTCAGGTCCAGCTGGCTGCTGATGATCGCCTCGGGGAAGCGCTCGATCTCGAAGAAGGCATTGCGCATCCGTTCATCGCGTAATGCCAAGCCGCTGTCGATGGATTCCAGCGGCACCACCACGCGCACCGCGCCCTGGTCGTCGATCTGCCCGGAGAGGCGGTCGAAGCGCTGCACCTCGGCCATCTTGCCGCGCTTGACCGAGACGAAGCTGATCCGCGACGTGTCGCCGTCCAGCTGCCATTCGGCCAGTGCGAAGGGGCTCGTGAGCACGAGCAGCAGACACACCGCTCCTGTTACAAAAGAATGCATTCATCCTCCGAAGCGGGTCGCCCCGCTCCGTGGAACGCGCCCGTCAGTGGTTGCCCGGTTCGGGCAATGTATCCGCCTGGGGCATCAGCTGGCATCCCTCGCGCACACCGAGCCAGGCGGCTGTCTGCGTACTGCCAAGGCCACGGGCGGTCACCCGCTTGCGCGCTTCGTCGTCGAGGAAGGCGCTGGTCGGCACGTACTGCTTGGTATAGGCCCGGCAATAGTCCGCCGAGTTCCCCATGACGTAGCGGCAGGAGCAGTACTCCTTGGCGGTGTAGGCGCCGATGATGCCGGGGAAGGCGGCCAGGTGGACGCGGTTCTGCCAGACCGTGGTGACCAGCGCGAGCAACAGCAGGACCAGGGCGGTGAGGATCGGGTGACGGCGGATCATGGCTGCACCTCCCCGTGGGCGAAGGCCGCCTGGGCAAGCTTGAGGAAGGTGTCGTGCTGGTAGCTGCCGTCGCGGTCGTCGGCGTAGCGGACGATCACCAGCTTCTGTTCGGGGATCACGTACAGCGCCTGGCCCCAGTGGCCGAGGGCGGCGAAGGTGTCTTCCGGCGCATCCGGCCAGGGCGCGGGCGCGCCGGCCACCGGGCGGTTGAGCCACCACTGGCCGCCGGGCACTGCCTCATTGGGCTTCTGCGGGTCGGGCTGGTACTCGGGGAACGGCGCGAGGACGAAGTTCAGCCAGTCCTGCGGCAACAGCTGGCGCTCCTTCCAGCGCCCGCCGCGCTCCATCAGCAGGCCGATGCGGGCCAGGTCGCGGGCGGTCATGTAGGCGTAGGAGGAGCCGACGAAGGTGCCGCTGGCATCCCGCTCCCAGACGGCGGACCGGATACCCAGCGGCTCGAACAGGGCGGTCCAGGGGTAGTTCGGGTAATCCTTGCCGACCATCTGCTTGAGCGTGGCGGACAGCACGTTGCTGTCGCCGCTCGAATAACGGAAGCGCTTGCCCGGCGCGGCATCGGCCGGGAAGCCGGCGGTGAATTTCGCCATGTCGTCGCGGCCGCGGGTGTAGAGCATCGCCACCACCGAGGAGCGCACCGGTGCGTACTCGTATTCTTCCTGCCAGGCCAGGCCGGAGGCCCAGTGCAGCAGGTCGCGCATCCTGATGTCGGGATGCTCGGCGAAGGCCGAGTAATGCGCGGCGACCGGGTCGTCCAGCTGGAACTTACCCTCGCCATAGGCCACGCCGAGGACGCTGGCCATCACGCTCTTGCTCATCGACCAGGCCAGGTGCGGCGTCTCGGCGCGGGTCGGGCCGGCGTAGCGTTCGTAGATCAGTTGGCCGTCACGGATGACCACCACGGCGTCGGTGCGCACGCCCTTTCGGCTGTCGTCATCGCGGCTGGGGAAGGCGTAGCGTTCGAACGCCTGCACGGCGGCGCCGCTGGGCGTGGCGCCGTGGGGCCAGTCGGCCTCGGGCCAGGTTTCGGCGCCGTGGGCGTGGCTGCTCAGCAGGCAGGTCGCCAGGGCCAGCGCGCGCAGCGCTGGGCGGAAGGGGGCAATGGGCATCGGCGGGCCTCTTGTTATCAGGTGGCCCGCACCCTAGCACGGCGAAGATGACGGATTAAGCGCCGATCGTGCCGTTATCGATGACCATTGGCGCAATCGATCATCGGGGAACCTGGTAATCGTCCGGCCCCATGAGGTCCATGCCGCACTGCAGGTCGCTGATCCAGTCGAGGAAGGCGCCGATCATCGCCTTGCCCACGAATGGCCGGCCGTGCTGCGGAACGATCATCTCGATGTCCAGCCCGCGAACCATGTTGGCCCACAGCCGGCCGACCTTGTTCGACGCCATGTAACGGCGGTGGAAGCCCTCCATGTGCGGCACGTGGGCGGCGAAATCCTGCACGGGGCTGGCGTCGTCCACCAGGGAGGCGCCCATGTCGCCGGAGAAGAGGATCTTGCTGACGGGATCGTAGATCTGGAAATTGCCCACCGAGTGGAGGAAGTGCGCGGGGATCATCTTCAGCTGGCAGCGGCCCAACGGCACCGACTCGCCGCGGTCGGGCAGTGGAATCACCCGGTCATAGGTGGAGATGCCGTGGCTGACGGCCAGGTAGTTGGCCGTGAGGTGCGGCAGGAAGCGCGCCCAGAGCTTGGAGCAGATGACCTTGGCGCGGGTGTGCAGCAGCCACTTGTCCAGCGCGGCGATGATGTCCGGGTCCTGGTGCGAGGCGAAGATGTAGTCCAGATCCTGCAGCGGGAACAGCTTGGAGAGTTCCAGTGACAACGGGGTGTAGGTCAGGTCGCCGCCCGGGTCGAGCAACAGCCGCTTGTCGTGGTCGACGATGAGGAACTGGTTGGATTGCACACCGTCGCCGCTGACCAGGTCGTCGAAACACAGGCATTGGTGTATTCCGTCGTCGAACAGGACGATGGGTTCGCGTCGCATGAGGGATTTCCTAAAGCAGTGGGAGGGAAAACAGTGGGTAGCCCTGCGGAAATTTCTGAATACAGCGGCAGAAACGGCTGCAAGGCTAACCACCCCTCACCGGGGCCTCACTGACCTGCGTCAAGGCCCAATGCCACCCTCGCCTTCTCCAGGCGCTTGGCCCGCGCGGCGCCAGCGATGGCGAGCACGCCCTTGTCACGCTTCCACACCGCCGCGAGTGCCGCATCGCCAGCGGCGAATGCAGCGTCCAGTGCCGAGGCGAGGCTTTCGAACTGGCTGAACACACCGGCCAGCAGCAGGTGCGTCGGCGCCTGCGAAGCCGGCTGCCGGCTGACCTCCGCGCAGCCGGCGAGCACGCCCGCCAGGCGCAGGCTCAGCTGCGCCGGCCATTGGCGCTCCGTGGCCAATCCGTACAGCCACGCGCAGATCGCCGCCAGCACGTGGGTGTCCTCCAGGGTGCGGAAGGGCTTGCTGTAGGCCTCCCAGCCATCGCCAGGCAGGCGCTCGCAATGGGCGCCGTCGAGCAGCAGGCGGGCGTGGGGGATATCCGGCATCAGCGGCAGGGCGGGCAGCGCTTCGAGCGTCGCCCCCGGAGCGCCGGCCTGCACCACGGTCATGGCGATGCGTGGGGGCTCGCCCTCCTCCTCGTCGCGCGCGGCCACCAGCCACCAGGCGGCACTGTCGGCGGCGGTGGCGAAGTCCTTGCGGCCGTGCAGCACCAGGCCATCGAGGCGGGTCTGCAGGTCGGCGGGGCGCACGCTCTTCTTCTCGGTCACGCACAACGCGCCGAGGCTGCGCGGCGCGGCCGGCCAGAGGGCACGCAGGGCGGCCTGGTAGCCGGCGAGAAAGGCCAGCCCCGGCGAAGTCGCCAGGCGGCCGCCGAGCACTGCCAGTTCGAAGCTGCCGGCGCACCCGGCGCGCGTGAGCAATTCGGCGTACCAGTCGTCCAGGGCGAGGCCGGGCGGTAAGCGGTCCTGCGGGCCGAGCAGACATTTCCAGGGCATCGCGGCGCTCCTTCCTTCGAGATCGGGGTTCTTGTCATACAAGCATCACCGCACCGTCACGGGCGTGACACCGGTCATTCCTAGCCTGAGCTTGCACAACAAAGCCGACCGGCCGCAACCCGCATGGCCGGTTCACGGAGGCACTCGCATGAGTCAGATCGCCCTCTCCTGTGACACCCCGGCGCAGCGCCGACTCAAGGCCGTGCGTCTGCGCGGCGCCCGCGCCCTGCGCGAAGCCCAGGCCCTGCGCTACCGCGTGTTCAGCAGCGAATTCGACGCCCGCCTCAAGGGAGCCGAGCAGGAACTGGACATGGACGACTATGACCGCCACTGCGCCCACATCGGCGTGCGCGACCTCAACAGCGGTGCGCTGGTGGCCACCACCCGCCTGCTCGACCACCGCGCCGCCCAGCGCCTGGGCCGCTTCTACAGCGAAGAGGAATTCGCCCTCGACGGCCTGGGCGACCTGCAAGGCCCGGTGCTGGAGATCGGCCGCACCTGCGTTGACCCGGACTACCGCAACGGCGGCACCATCGCCGTGCTGTGGAGCGAACTGGCCGAAGTGCTCAACGAAGGCGGCTACCGCTACCTGATGGGCTGCGCCAGCATCCCCATGCGCGACGGCGGCATCCAGGCCCGCGCGGTGATGCAACGCCTGCGCGAGCGCTACCTGTGCCAGCAGAACCTGCGCGCCGAGCCGAAGACGCCGCTGCCGCCGATGGACGTGCCGGAGAACCTCACCGCCGAGCTGCCGCCGCTGCTCAAGGCCTATATGCGCCTGGGGGCGAAAATCTGCGGCGAGCCCTGCTGGGACCCGGACTTCGGCGTCGCCGACGTGTTCATCCTGCTCAAGCGCGACGAGCTCTGCCCGCGCTACGCCCGTCACTTCAAGGCCGCCGTCTGATGCGCCGCCTGCGCGCCGGGTTGCGCGTCGCCCGCCTGCTGGCTCTGTTGCTGGTGGGCCTCGCGCTGGCCAGCTTCGTCAGCCTGCTGGAGCGCCTGCCCGGCGACCGCATGGCGCTGCGCCAGCGCCTGACGCGCTGGTTCCTAGCGCGGCTGTCCGCCGCCCTGCCCTTCGAACTGCAGGTGCACGGCGAGTTGCCCGCGCGGCCGATGCTGTGGGTCTGCAACCATGTGTCGTGGGTCGATATTCCGCTGCTCGGCGGCCTGCTGCCGCTGACCTTCCTGTCCAAGGCAGAAGTGCGCCAGTGGCCGGTGGCCGGCTGGCTGGCGGAAAAGGCCGGCACACTGTTCATCCGCCGGGGATCGGGGGATTCGCGGATGATCAACGCGCAACTGGCCACGCACCTGTCGCACGGACGTTCGCTGCTGGTGTTCCCCGAAGGCACCACCACCGACGGCACCCGCCTGCGTACCTTCCACGGCCGGTTGATGGCCAGCGCCATCGAAGCCGGCGTACCGGTGCAGCCGGTGGCGCTGCGCTACCGGCGCAACGGCCAGGCCTGCGGGTTGGCGCCCTTCATCGGTGACGACGACCTGGTCAGCCACCTGATGCGCCTGTTCGCCCATGATCGGGGCGTGGTGGAGATCCACCTGCTGCCGGCGCTGCCGAGTACCCACCAGGACCGCAACCTGCTGGCCAGGCAGGCGCAGGCCGCCATTCAGGCGGTGGTGTGCGAGGTTCAGGAAGAATCGGCCATCGCGGCCTGAGAAAAACGAGAGAGCAAAGAGGAATTGGAGCCCGCCGTAACCTACGGCCGACGGGTTCCCACTCTGACGAAACGGCTTTCAAACTGCGCCGGGCGACACCCTCGAGCCGCCCGGTGAAGCCTGAAAACAGTCTCCAGACGCCGCAGGCTCAGGCCTCCGGCGGCACGACCAGGATGTCACAATCCAGTTCGCGCAGAGCGTAGTCGGCAACACTGCCGATCAGGGCACGCTTGATCCCGCCCATACCCCGAGTACCCATGACCAGCAGATCGGGCCGATGCTTGTCGACCATCCGCTGCAGCACGTTGCCCGGCAGCCCGACGGCCACCAGTTGTTCATCGATGCGGCCTTCCAGGTGCTGCTCGTGGAGGAATTTCTTCAGGTCATCCACCGCCTGGCGCGATTCGGTGCCGACGAATTCGTCGATGCGCTCCTCGCTCACCCCGGAGTACTGCATCATGCCCTTGGCCAGCGGGCTGAAGGCATAGACGCCGCGGCGCACGGCACCTTCGAGCAGGCCCAGTTGATCGGCCACTTCCACCGCATGGGCCGACGCCGGCGAGGTGTCGAGCGCGATCAGCAGGTCGCGGTATTCCCCGCCGGCCGGCTGGTTGACCACCAGCACCGGCAGTTGCCCGGCGCGCAGCACACGCTCGACGGTGGTGCCGACGAAGATATCGCGCAGCACGCTCTTGCGGTGCGCGCCCATCACCAGCAGTTCGCAGTTCTGCTTCTTCGCCGCGGCAAGAATCTGTTGATTCGGATCGCCGCGCTCCACCAGCAGTTTCGGGCAGGTGCCGCCCAGTTCGGTGAGTTCCACCAGTCGCGCTTCGAGCATCAGGCGCACCTGGGTGACTTCCTGCTCGACCAGCGCCGAAGGCTGGTCCTCGTCGACCACGTAGACCACGCTCCACGGGCAGGCGTAGCGCTTGGCCAGCGCTGCGGCACGGTGCAAAGCCTTTTCGGAACGGCCGGATAGATCCGTTGCGACCATTAACGACTTCATGATGCTGCTCCTCTCGTCGTCCTTCAGATGTGTCTATTGCACACGCGATGGGCCGGCGGGCGGTTGACGCATATCAAGTCAGGCCGGACCGTCCATCGAATTCGGCAGATTTCTGACGAAGGCCTGCAACTCGGGATAGAACTCGCGGAAATCGCCGCTCAAGGGTTCGTACAGGCGGTCCAGCTCCTCCCAGGCGCCATCCAGCAGGGACGGCCGGGACAGGCGCCGGGACATCCCGCTGACCACATCCTGCAGCACCTCGAACTCCCGGTAACTGCCGAGCCAGTCCTGCGCTGCCATGCGCGGTGCAATGCGTGCCAGACGCTCCGGCAGGCCGGGCGTGCGGCCCAGTACACCGTAGACCCGTTGGGTGAAGTGCTCCAGCGGCTCGCCAGAGAAGCGCCCCCAGTCGCGGGCCAGGCAGTGGTCGAAGAACACGTCGAGAAGCACGCCGGCCATGCGCCGGCGCTCGCTGGGGAAGCGCGTCTTGGCACTGTGTATCAAGGCGTGACTGTCGGTGAAGGCGTCGATGCGCCGGTGCAGGCGAATGCCCGCCTCGATCTCGGCGGGCCACTGGCCGGCCAGCGGGCCTTTGACGAAGTCGCCATAGAGGCTGCCGAGCAGTTGGGCGGGCCGGTCGCCGCCCAGGTGGAGGTGCGCGAGGTAGTTCATGGGGAGAGCTTAGCGCGGATCCGGTGCCGATCTGAATCGCGGTGCCGTGACCATGGCGTAGGAGCGGATTCATCCGCGATAGGTCCGCATCGCGCCCGGCGCCGATCGCGGACGGAGCCCGCTCCTACGCAGCCAGGTAATATCATCGCTGGTGATCATTACTATCGCCCCAAACGAATTCATATCGTTTTTGACCGATATATAGTTCGTCCCAACGCGATATACCGAAGTGCCCCATGACTGAACAACCCATGCTCGATCCTGGCATCGACCTCGACGAAATCTTCAAGGCCCTGGCTCATCCGGTGCGGCGCGACATGCTGCACTGGCTCAAGGATCCGGAGCAGTTCTTCGTCGAGCAGGAACACCAGTCCTTCGAGATCGGCGTCTGCGCCGGCAAGTTCGACCAGCGCACCGGTCTGTCGCAATCCACCGTCTCCGCGCATCTGGCCACCCTCCAGCGCGCGGGCCTGGTGACCAGTCGAAAAGTCGGCCAGTGGAACTTCTTCAAACGCAATGAAGAAACCATCCGGGCCTTTGTTCGCCACCTGAGCGAAGCGCTGTAACCGGCTACTGCCAGCCAAGACAACTTCCACTTCCAGGAGCAGGCGCATGCCCACTTCGCTTCTCGTCCTCGCTTTGTCCGCGTTTGCCATCGGCACCACGGAATTCGTGATCATGGGCCTGCTGCCCGAGGTCGCGGGCGACCTGTCCGTCACCATCCCGGCCGCCGGCTGGCTGGTCAGCGGCTATGCCTTCAGCGTCGCCATCGGCGCGCCGATCATGGCCCTGCTCACCGCCCGCCTGCCGCGCAAGACCGCCCTGCTGATGCTCATGGGCATCTTCATCCTCGGCAACCTGCTCTGCGCGGTAGCCGCCAACTACGGCCTGCTGATGCTGGCGCGGATCATCACCGCGCTCTGCCATGGCGCCTTCTTCGGCATCGGCTCGGTGGTCGCTGCCAGCCTGGTGCCGGCCAACCGCAAGGCTTCTGCCGTGGCCCTGATGTTCACCGGCCTGACCCTGGCCAACGTGCTGGGCGTGCCGGCCGGCACCGCGCTGGGCCAGATCGCCGGCTGGCGCTCGCCGTTCTGGGTGGTGACGCTGATTGGCGTGGCGGCACTGATCGGCCTGTGGCGCGTGCTGCCCCGCAACAACGACGAAGAAGCGGTGGACATGCGCAAGGAAGTCGCCGCGCTGCGCAACGGCCCGCTGTGGCTCGCGCTGGGTACCACCGTACTGTTCTCGGCGGCCGTCTTCGCCTTGTTCACCTACGTCGCGCCGCTGCTGGGCGAAGTCACGCGGGTCTCGCCGCGCGGCATCACCTGGAGCCTGGTGCTGATCGGCCTGGGCCTGACCCTGGGCAACATCATCGGCGGCCGCCTCGCCGACTGGCGCCTGGGCACCACCCTGGCCGGCGTGTTCGCCGTCATGGCGGTGGTGTCCACCGCGCTGAGCTGGACCAGCGCCGCGCTGGTGCCGGCCGAGATCACCCTGTTCATCTGGGCTGCCGCCGCCTTCGCCGCCGTGCCGGCCCTGCAGGTGAACGTGGTGCGCGTCGGCGGCGCCGCGCCGAACCTGGTCGCCACCCTGAACATCGGCGCCTTCAACGTCGGCAATGCCATCGGCGCCTGGGTCGGCGGCAGCGTCATCGACCACGGCCTGGGCCTTACCCGCGTGCCCCTGGCAGGCGCCGTGCTCTCCGTCCTCGCGCTGATCGCGGTGATGATCGCCTTCAGCGGCAAACCCAACCAGCCCCAACCTGTCCTTGATTGATCCTCTACCCTCACGCCCCGGAGTAACGCAATGACCACGCTTTTCGACCCCATCGTCATCGGTGACCTGGAACTGCCCAACCGCATCGTCATGGCCCCGCTGACCCGTTGCCGCGCCGACGAAGGCCGTGTGCCCAACGCGCTGATGGCCGAGTACTACACCCAGCGCGCCGACGCCGGCCTGATCCTCAGCGAAGCCACCTCGGTGACCCCGATGGGCGTCGGCTACCCGGACACCCCCGGCATCTGGTCCGACGACCAGGTACGCGGCTGGACCAACGTCACCAAGGCCGTGCACGCCAACGGTGGCCGCATCTTCCTGCAGCTGTGGCACGTGGGCCGCATTTCCGACCCGCTGTACCTGAACGGTGAGCTGCCGGTGGCGCCGAGCGCCATCAAGCCGGCCGGCCACGTCAGCCTGGTGCGCCCGATCAAGGAGTTCGTCACCCCGCGCGCGCTGGAAACCGAAGAGATCGCCGACATCGTCGAGGCCTACCGCCAGGGCGCCGAGAACGCCAAGGCCGCGGGTTTTGACGGCGTGGAAATCCACGGCGCCAACGGCTACCTGCTCGACCAGTTCCTGCAGAGCAGCACCAACCAGCGCACCGACCAGTACGGCGGCTCCATCGAGAACCGTGCGCGCCTGCTGCTGGAAGTCACCGACGCCGCCATCGGCGTGTGGGGCGCCGGCCGCGTGGGCGTGCACCTGGCACCGCGCATGGACTCCCACGACATGGGCGATGCCGACCCGCTGGCCACCTTCGGCTACGTGGCCCGCGAGCTGGGCAAGCGCGGCGTGGCGTTCATCTGCACCCGCGAAAAGGCCGCTGACGACAGCATCGGCCCGAAACTGAAGGAAATCTTCGGCGGCGTATACATCGCCAACGAGCGCTTCACCAAAGAATCCGCCACCCAGTGGCTGGAAAGCGGCAAGGCTGATGCGGTTGCCTTCGGCATCCCGTTCATCGCCAACCCGGACCTGGTGACCCGCCTGCAGAAGGACGCTCCCTGGAACGAACCGCACCCGGAAACCTTCTACGGCAAGGGCCCGGTCGGCTACCTGGACTACCCGCGCCTGTAAGGGCCGGGTTCCTGTCGCGATGAAAAGGGCGCCTTCCTTGGAGGCGCCCTTTTTTATTGGCCTTAAGAACCGCAGCCGACCTGTGGGAGCGCGCCGTGCGCGCGATCGCGGGCATGGCCCGCTCCTACAAGGGCAGTTCGGTGTTGCCGGTTGCTGTAGGAGAGAGCTTGCTCGCGAACCTCACGGCTTCGGAGCTGGCCCCGTTCGCGAGCAAGCTCGCTCCTACGAAAAGCCGCTGGGTTGGATGTCGAGCAGCTTGGGCGGAAGGCCCGCTCCGGCCCGATTGCTGGGCGTAGGATGGCGTGGAGCGCAGCGATACCCATCACTCATGTGGCACCGGCCGCAGGGGTATCGCTTAGGCTCCACCCAGCCTGCGTTTCTGAAAATTCGCAGCCGACCTGTGGGAGCGCGCCGTGCGCGCGATCGCGGGCATGGCCCGCTCCTACAAGGGAAGCTCGGTGTTGCCGGTTCCTGTAGGAGCGAGCTTGCTCGCGAACCTCTCGGCTTCGGAGCTGGGCCGTTCGCGAGCAAGCTCGCTCCTACGAAAGGCAGTCCTCTGTCAGGTTGTGATCCAGCGCAGTGGCATGGCGCCGTTGCGTCCGGCCAAGCGATACCCCGCCGGCGCGCACCGCGTCGTTTCCCCGCAGCCCTTGCAGCTCCCGCAGGCTGCCGGCGCGGGCGCGATCCTTTCCACCACGCCCATTGCCAGCAGCCGCTCCAGCAGCGCGTCGAGCAGGGCCTGGGAGGCGCCGAGGCGTCGGGCCAGGGTCGGCACGTCCGCCTCGCCCAGTTCGCCGAGCAGGTCGCGCAGCGCGATGGCCGTGGCCATCAGTGGCAGCTCCCCGCTGGCGCTGGGCGCAGGTCGCGCTCGCCGTCCAGCGCCAGGCCATGCCGGCCGACGCGGCGCAAAATCAGGAACAGCCCCAGGTTGAACGCCAGCACCAAGCCGATGGCCGCGGCGCTGTAGCGAGGATGCTCGGCGAAGCTGAACACCTGATAGCAGAGGGTCGCCAGCGAGTACGCCACGTTCAGGCCCCAGAACACCGCGAAGGTCATCCAGCCGCGACCGCTCTCGCGGGTCAGCGCGCCAAGCGTCGCCACGCAGGGCACGTAGAGCAGCACGAACACCAGGTAGCTGTAGGCGGCC
The DNA here is from genome assembly GCF_048068435.1 of Pseudomonas sp. NY15437. Classification (NCBI taxonomy): domain Bacteria; kingdom Pseudomonadati; phylum Pseudomonadota; class Gammaproteobacteria; order Pseudomonadales; family Pseudomonadaceae; genus Pseudomonas; species Pseudomonas sp. NY15437. The sequence goes on along the minus strand of NZ_JBLUQC010000005.1, from coordinate 56,142 downwards.
AGGGCGCTGCCGAACTTGGCGGCGAAGGTGCCCATGGAGCCTTCCTGCATCTCGCCGTCGGCCATGCTCGCGGCCACCGGGTTGGCCAGCACGCTGAGACTGAAGGCGTGGCGCAGCCCTTCCAGCGTGTCCGCGCCGGCCTGCTTCAACTGGCTCCAGGGGTCGTAGGCGTCGGCATCGAAGGGCTCGCCCTGGATGTGCTCGGCGGTGTACAGGGTGTTCAACGTGCCGACCACCACTTCCTTGGCCAGCGCGCCGGTGACCAGGCCGACCGTGGCCTGCCAGTTGTCCGGGTGCACGCCCATGGGCGCCAGCAGAGGGGTGACCTGGTGGCTGAGGCTGGCCAGCGCCGAGTCGGCGATGTCGCCGCGCACCGGACGGCCCTCGAGGGTGATGCTGTTGAGGCCGCCGATCACCAGGCTGACCAGGATGATCACCGTCCCGGCGCGGACCACGAAGGCGCGCAGGCGCATCCAGGTCTGCAGCAGCAGGCTGCGCAGGTGCGGCACGTGGTACAGCGGCAGCTCCATGACGAACGGCGACGCCTCGCCGCGCATCAGCGTGTGCTTGAGCAGCAGGCCGGTGAGCACCGCCACGACGATGCCCAGCAGGTACAGCGAGAAGATCGCCAGCGCGCCGTGCTGGCCGAAGAACGCCGCGGCGAACACGGCGAAGATCGCCAGCCGCGCGCCGCAGGACATGAACGGCGCCATCATCGACGTCATCAGTCGTTCGCGCGGGTTGTCCAGGGTGCGGGTGCCCATGATCGAGGGCACGTTGCAGCCGAAGCCGACGATCAGCGGCACGAAGGATTTGCCCGGCAGGCCGAGGGCCTGCATCAGGCGGTCCATGACGAAGGCGGCGCGAGCCATGTAGCCGGAGTCTTCGAGCACGGCGAGGAACAGGTACATCAGGCCGATCTGCGGGATCAGCGGCAGAACCGCATTGATGCCGCCGCCCAGGCCCTGGGCCAGCAGCGCAGTGAGCCAGTCCGGCGCGCCGGTGCGGGCACCCAGCCACTGGATGCCGTCGATGAAGAGCGCCGAGGAGCCCTGGTCGAAGATCGGCTGCAACGCGCCGCCCAGGGTGATGGCGAAGAAGAACATCAGGTACATCACCAGGAGAAACACCGGGATGCCCAGCCAGCGGTTCAGCGCGACGCTGTCGAGCACCTGGGTCAGGCGATGCGGCGCCGCCTCGCGGTGGTTGCTGGCGCGCTCGCAGAGGTCGCCGATCAGCCGGTAGCGCGCGTCCACCAGGAGCAGTTCCGGGTCTTCGCCGCACGCGCAGCGGATGGCGTCGCGCGCGGCCAGCAGGCTCGCCGGGTCCAGCTTGAGCTGCCGGGCACTGTGCAAATCGCCCTCCAGCGCCAGCAGGCCCAGCCACCCCAGGGCCGGCGGCGCATCGGCCGGCAGCAGTTGGCTGACGGCGTTGCGCAGGGCGGCGGGATACGGCACCTGCAGCGGCGGCTGGGCGCTGACCTCGTCGATGGCCTGCTTCAGCGCGTCGATGCCTTCGCCACGGGTCGACACCAGCGGCACCACCGGGCAACCCAGTTCCCGCGCCAGCGCCTCGCGGTCGATGGCCAGGCCCTGGGTGCGGGCGATGTCCAGCATGTTCAGCGCCACCACGCAGGGCAGGCCCAGCTCGCGCAACTGCACGGTGAGGTAGAGGTTGCGTTCCAGGTTGGTGGCGTCCACCACGTTGACCAGCACATCCACCTCGCCATCGACGATGCAGCGGCGGGCGATCTGCTCGTCCAGCGAGGCCTGAGCGGACAGCGTGGTCAGCGAGTAGGTGCCGGGCAAATCCACCAGGCGCACGTGGTGGCGCGGCGTGCGAAAGCTGCCCTCCTTGCGTTCGACGGTGACGCCGGCCCAGTTGCCGACGCGCTGGCGCGCGCCGGTGAGCTGGTTGAACAGGGTGGTCTTGCCCGCGTTGGGGTTGCCGATCAGGCCGATGCGCAGCTCCTCCATGGCCGGTCAGTCCTGCGCTTCGAGCTGGAGGAAGGCCAGGTCGCGGCGGCGCAGCACCAGGCTGCACTGGCGGGTATCCACCTGTATCGGATCGCCCAGCGGCGCCACGCGGCGCACCTTCAGTTCGGCGCCCGGCAGCAGCCCCATGGAGAACAGGCGCTGGCGGAACGCGGCGCCGATCCCGGGCCGGTAACCGGCGATGCGGTAGCGGCGCTGCGCTTGAAGATCGTGCATGGGAAGTCTCCAGGAAGGCAAAGGGAGAATTGGAACGACTCTCATTTGCTGGCGATTATTCGCTTCGCCGCGGCCCCGGAAACTGACTCAGGACAAGTTTTGCCGTCGCCACCCCAAAAGAGGGACGACCATCAAAAAGCCCCCGGACCTTTCGGTGCGGGGGCTTTTCCTGTTCGCGGGCGGATCAGCGGGTGCTGATCTGCTGCTGGAGGTTCTGCATCTGCTGCTGCAGGGTATTGATGTTGCGCATCACCTGGATGCGGAACACGTCGAACTCCTTGGTGTCGTTGCTGGCCTGGCCCTGACGGCCGTCGACCTCGGCGCGCAGCAGCATCAGGTCGTCCTGAAGACTCTTGATCGCCTGGCTCTGGTTGCCCTGCTTCTTCAGGTTGGCGATCTCGGTGTTCAGCGCCTGGATCTGCTGGTTGGCGGCGGTCAGGTCCGCCTGCACGTTCTTGTACTTGGCCTGCTCGTCGGCGATGGCCTTGAGCTTCACGTCCAGTTGCTGCATCAGCAGCGCGGCGCTTTCCTGCTGCTCCTTGAGCTCGGCGCTGACCTGCGCCAGGCGCTTGCCCTGGGCGCCGTCGAATTCCGACAGCGAGGCCTGCTGGGCCTTGGCCTGCTCGGCGAGACGGCCCTGCAGCTGCTTGACCTGCAACTTCAGCGCTTCGCGGTCGGTCATGACGTTGGATTCATTGGCGACGAACTTGCCGCGAATATCATCCAGGCGACCGGCGGCCTCCTCGCTGATCTTGGCGAAGCTTTCCTGGGTGGCGATCAGTTGCTGCTCCATGAGCATCAACTGCTGGTGGCTCCACCAGCCCACGCCGCCCAGAGCGATGGCCATGGCCGCGACCAATGCCCACAGCGCTCCGGTGCCGCCGCCGCGTTTCACCGGCTGCGGCAGCGGGCGGCCGCTGGGCTCGACCACGCGGCGCGGGTGGTGGCCGAACTCGTCGCGGTCGGCGGCATCGGTGGACAGGTGGGGCACATCATCGAATTCGTCGAACGTGTCGTTACGCATGGAATGAACCTGTGGGGATAAAGCGGCGTGTTGCCTGCGCAGGGCGCAGTATATCCGTTCGCATGACTCTTAGAGAGCAGCCTGGGGGCAGCGTGCCATCACAGGGCGTCGCGCACCTCGTCGGCGCACAGAAGACCCGTGACGGGCCGCGCAGTTCCCCAGGCGACCCGCCAATAGTGGCTTTGCGACATCGTGGCACGTCCCTTGCTCCCGTTCTTCGTACGTGGCGCCGCGTTGGCGCCCTTCGCGGGGGAGGAAGTCGGGTGATCGAACTCAACAAGGCCATCCTGGATTGCATGCGCGAACTGCGCCGCCGTCTGCGTGAAGAACAGGCACTGGAAATCCAGTACCAGCAAAGCGACGCCATCGAACGCATGCTGCGCGCCTGCGCCGATTCCGCGCGGGAGGAAACCCGCCAGCTGGGCGAGCGCCTGAGCGAGCTGAGCGGCGTGCAACTGCCCCGCGTGGTGCAGGAGCCGAGCTTCCTGCCGATGCAAGGCGGCGGCGAGCAGCAGTACTCCGGCCCGCTGCGCGGCGGTGCCCGCCCCTCGCGCTGACGCCGACATTTCCTGTAGGAGCGAGCTTGCTCGCGACCCGTCCAGCTGCGGCATTGACTTGTAGGAGCGCGCCATGCGCGCGATCGCGGGCACGGCCCGCTCCTACAGCGGGCGCCAGCCGCTACGCACCGCGCAGCCGCCACCAGTCGCAGAACTCGTCCAGCGCATCCCACAGGCTGTTCTGCGGGTCGTAGTCGAGGTACTGGCGGGCGCGGGAGATGTCCAGGGAGAAGTCCTTGGCCATCACCGCCATCCCCAGGCGATGCAGGGTCGGTTCCGGGCGGCCGGGCAGGACCTTGCACACACCCTCGTTGAGCAGCGCCAGGCTGTACGCCAACCCATAGGGCATGTGCCGTTCCACCGGCGGCATATCCAGCCGGCGCAGCACGTAGTTGACCACGTCCCACAGTGGCAACGGCTGACCGTTGCTGATGTTGTAGGCCTGGCCGAGCGCCTCGTCCCCCGCCATCAGGCTGGCGAACAGGGCGTCGTTGAGGTTCTGGATGCTAGTGAAGTCCACCTTGTTCAGACCCTGGCCGATGATGCGCAGGCGGCCCTTGCGGTGCGCGGCGATCATCCGCGGGAAGATGCTGGTGTCGCCAGCGCCGGTGACGAAGCGCGGGCGCAGCGCCAGCACTTCCAGGCCGAACTCCTGGGCGCCAAGGGCGACCCGTTCGGACTGGTACTTGGTCGAACCATAGTGGTTGGCGAAGCGCTTGGGCACCTGCTGCTCGGTGATGCCGACGTGGGCCTGGCCATCGAAATAGATCGACGGCGACGACAGGTGCACCAGCCGACGCACCTTCTGCTTGAGGCAGGCCTCGACCACCGACTCGGTCATGGTGACATTGGCCTGGTGGAAGTACTCCCGGCTGCCCCACACGCCGACCGCGCCGGCGCAATGCACCACGGCGTCGACGTCGCTGCACAGCGCGCGCACCAGCGCCGGGTCCGACAGGTCGCCGGCGATGAACTCCGCCCCGCGCGCCACCAGGGGTTGCAGCGCCTCCTCGCGGCGTCCGTTCACCCGGACCGCCAGCCCCTGCTCCAGGGCGAAACGGGCAAAACGTCCGCCAATGAACCCGCTGGCTCCGGTGACCAGAATCTTCATGCACGCCACTCCCGTTCTTATAGTCCGGCGACTCTAGCAGGCGCCGCACCTTACCACTCTGGCCTTGCACGCCAGAAACGAATCCTTGCAGACCGCGCCGCTGCGCCAGGGTTGCACGACCTACGATCGGCGACATGCGCCGGGCGGTTGCGGCTACCCTTGAAGCACTCTTCGCTTTCTATCGAGGCCGCATGATGAGCAAGCCCCACTGGATGATCTACGGCGCCAACGGCTACACCGGCCGGCTGGTGGCCGAGCAGGCGCAGCGCGAAGGCCTGAAGCCGATCCTCGGCGGCCGCAGCCCGGCCAGCCTGCATGCGCTGGGCAGTTCCCTGGGCCTGGAGTGCCGCGTATTCGACCTCAACGACAGCGCCGCCGCGTTGGCTGCGCTGGACGGCGTCGGCGTGGTCGCCAACTGCGCCGGCCCGTTCTCCGCCACCGCCGCACCGATGATCGAGGCGTGCATTGCCAGCGGCGCGCACTACGTGGACATCACCGGCGAGATTTCCGTCTTCGAGTACGCCCACGACCTAGACGACGTGGCGCGCGCGGCGGGCGTGGCGATCTGCCCCGGCGTCGGCTTCGACGTGATTCCCACCGACTGCGTCGCCGCCTGCCTGAAGCAGGCTCTGCCCGATGCCACCCACCTGGCGCTGGGCTTCGACAGCGGCAGCGGCCTGTCGCCGGGCACCGCCAAGACCACCGTGGAAGGCCTCAAGCTGGGCGGCAAGGTGCGCGAGGCCGGGCGCCTGCGTGACGTGCCGCTGGGCTACAAGCGCCGTGACATCGACTTCGGCCGCGGCCTCAAGCACGCGGTGACCATCCCCTGGGGCGACGTGGCGACGGCCTACTACACCACCGGCATCGGCGACATCGAGGTCTACCTGCCGGTGCCGCCCGCCGCCGCCCTCGGCATGCGCCTGATGGACGGCCTGCGCCCGCTGCTGGGCCGCGACCGGGTGCAGGACTGGCTCAAGCAGCAGGTGGACAAGCGCGTCCACGGCCCCGACGAACTGGCCCGCAGCAAGCTGCGCACCTGGGTCTGGGGCGAAGTGCGCAACGCCCGGGGCGAGCGTCGCACCGCACGGCTGGAAACCGCCAACGGCTACGACGTGACCATCCACGGTGTGCTCTTCGCGGTGCGCCACCTGCAGGCGAACCCGAACACGGTCGGCTACTTCACCCCCTCCACGCTCTTCGGCGCCCGCTGCATCGAGCAGTTGCCCGGCAGCGGCAGCATCGTCATTCGCGGCTGATCGGCACCAGCAGGCCCGGCGCCTTCGCCAGCAGGTGCCGGGTCAGCGCGGCGAGCAACTCCCCGCCATTGCGCCAGTGGTGCCAGTACAAGGGCACGTCGATCGCCTGCCCCGGCAGCATGTCCACCAGTTCGCCGCGTTGCAGCTCGCCGTGCACCTGCTGCTCGGGCACCAGGCCCCAGCCGAGGCCGCCGCTGGTCATGCGCACGAAGCCTTCCGACGACGGACACAGGTGGTAGCTGAAGTGACCATCGACGCCCAGGTTCTTCAGGTAGCGGTGCTGCAGTTGATCGTCCGGGCCATAGACGATCGCCGGGGCGCGCACCAGCCCGGCCGGCGTCACGCCCTGGGGAAAGTGCCGGGCGACGAACGCCGGGCTGGCCAGCCCGCGGTACCGCATCGCGCCCAGCGGCTCGCACCGGCCGCCGGCCACGGGGCGCGGACTGGCGCAGACGCAGCCGGCCACCTCGCCGGCGCGCATGCGCTTGAGGCCGACTTCCTGGTCCTCCACCACCAGGTCCAGCAACACGTGGCGCTCGCCGCAGAAGTCGCCGACCGCCTCGGCCCACCAGGTCGCCAGGCTGTCGGCGTTCAGCGCCAGGCGCAGGCGTTCGGGCGCCGCGCCGTCATCCAGCGCGGGCACCCACTGCTGCAGGTCGCCCTCCAGCAGGCGCACCTGCTGCACATGATTGAGCAGGCGCTGGCCCAGGTCGGTGGGCTGCGGCCGCGCCGCGCGCACCAGCACCGGCTGTCCCACTCGCGCCTCGAGCAACTTGATGCGCTGGGAGATGGCGGATTGCGACAGCCCCAGCACCTGGGCACCGCGCTCGAAACCGCCCTGCTCCACCACGGCGGCCAGGGCGGCGAGCAGCTTGTAGTCGAACATGATCAGTTTCCCTAATGAGATATCAGCAGTATTGATTTTTCTTATACAGGCCAACACCGGAGAATCGCCAGCATTCCCCCTCTGCCGATGGATTCCACATGGCTGGCGAAACCTCCCTGGCCGCGCTGCTGCGCGACATGACTCCGGTACTCAACGATGGTGAGTACGTGTTCTGCACCCTGCCCGACGGCCAGCTGCCGGCCGGCCTGCAAGCGCTGGGCAGCTTCCGCGAACGCGAAGGGCTGACGCTGATCCTGCCGCGCGCCGAGGCCGAACGGGCCGGGCTGGCGTTCGACTATGTCGCCGCCTGGCTGACCCTGGAGGTGCATTCGGCGCTGCAGGCGGTCGGCCTCACCGCCGCGGTGGCCGGCGCCCTGGCGAAGGCCGGGATCAGCTGCAACGTGATTGCCGCCTGGTACCACGACCACCTGTTCGTCGCCCACGCCGACGGCCCGCGCGCGCTCGAAGCCCTGCGCGCACTCGCACTGAATCCGGAGGCCTGAACCATGTGGCAGAGCTACTTCAACGGCGTGCTGGTCGCCGCCGGCCTGATCATCGCCATCGGCGCGCAGAATGCCTTCGTCCTCGCCCAGAGCCTGCGCCGCGAGCATCACCTGTCGGTCGCCGCGCTGTGCGTGCTGTGCGACGCCATCCTGGTCAGCGCCGGCGTGTTCGGCCTGGCCAAGGTGCTGGCCGAGAACCCGACGCTGCTGGCCGTCGCCCGTTGGGGCGGCGTCACCTTCCTGGTCTGGTACGGCCTCAAGGCGCTGCGTCGCGCAGTCGCACCCGAAGCCATGGCCGATGCCCGGGAAACCGGCCCGCGCTCGCGCCGCACCGTGCTGATGGCGGCACTGGCGGTGACCCTGCTCAACCCCCACGTCTACCTCGACACCGTGCTGCTGATCGGCTCCCTCGGCGCCCAGCAGGCAGCCCCTGGCGCCTACGCCATGGGCGCGGCCAGCGCGTCGCTGCTGTGGTTCTTCACCCTCGCCCTGGGCGCCGCCTGGCTGGCGCCGTGGCTCGCGCGGCCGGCGACCTGGCGCCTGGTGGACCTCATGGTCGCGGTGATGATGCTGGGCATGGCCGCCCAACTGGTCTTCGCCGGCTGACAACGGCGGCCGGCGAAGCAATGCGAACGACGATCCGTCATCCGGGTCTGTGCATAGTGAATGCCGCGCTCCGACGCAGACCGCTGCGCAGGGCCTTTGCCCCTACAGTTGCTGCGTGGATATGCCACAGGTCGGGTGCTATGATCGGACCTTCGTGGCGCCGGCGGGCTCTGAGCCTGCCGGACGCAACTGGCGCGCTGCCGGCCCCCTGAGGGGCGCATTGCAGCTACGCCCGGATGCCGCGACAAACATCGAACCGGCCCCGTGTACCGGTCGCGCGCTCGTCGCGCTAGCCCAGACTGAGTGAGATAGGAGAGAGACCATGGCTTTCGAATTGCCGCCGCTGCCTTACGCGAAGAACGCCCTTGAGCCGCACATTTCCGCGGAAACCCTGGAATACCACCACGACAAGCACCACAACACCTACGTCGTGAACCTGAACAACCTGGTTCCGGGCACCGAGTTCGAAGGCAAGAGCCTGGAAGACATCGTCAAGACCTCTTCCGGCGGCATCTTCAACAACGCCGCCCAGGTGTGGAACCACACCTTCTACTGGAACTGCCTGAGCCCCAACGGCGGTGGCCAGCCCACCGGCGCCCTGGCAGACGCCATCAACGCGGCCTTCGGTTCCTTCGACAAGTTCAAGGAAGAGTTCAGCAAGACCTCCATCGGCACCTTCGGCTCCGGCTGGGGCTGGCTGGTGAAGAAAGCCGACGGCTCCCTGGCCCTGGCCAGCACCATCGGCGCCGGCTGCCCGCTGACCAGCGGCGACACCCCGCTGCTGACCTGCGACGTCTGGGAACACGCCTACTACATCGACTACCGCAACCTGCGTCCGAAGTACGTCGAGGCGTTCTGGAACCTGGTCAACTGGGACTTCGTGGCTGAGCAGTTCGCTGCCTGAACGTACCCCGCTTGATACGAAAAACCCGGCCCGCGCCGGGTTTTTTCGTAAAGGGCGCGTAACACTTTCGTGTCAGCTAACCTGAAAGGCCGTACAGTCAAGAAACACGACGATGGCCCTTTGACGTCACTGCGCCAATTGCCAATACTCACCCCCAGTCGTTCGCCCCTGGCGGAAACAAGGAACGCCCTTGAAACTGGATCCCCGGCACAGCCTCTCCTTCAAGCTGCTGCGTATGGTATTGCTCGCGGCCCTCGTGGTCGGGGTAGTCCTGAGCTGTGCCCAGATCATCTATGACGCCCACAAGGCGCGCCAGGCCGTGCACAACGATGCCCAGCGCATCCTGGCGATGGTCCGCGACCCGTCCACCCAGGCCGTCTACAGCCTCGACCGCGACATGGCGATGCAGGTCCTCGAAGGGCTGTTCCAGCACGAAGCCGTGCGCTATGCCGCCATCGGCCACCCTGACGAACCCATGCTCGCGGAGAAATCCCGCCCGCTGCTGGATTCCACCACCCGCTGGCTGACCGACCCGATTCTCGGCGCCGAGCAGAACTACTCGATCCGCCTCGCCGGCCGTGGCGGCTCCAACGAATACTACGGCGACCTGAAGATCACCCTAGACACCGCGCCCTATGGCGACGACTTCGTCGCCACCTCGGTGATCATCTTCATCTCCGGCATCCTCCGCGCCATGGCCCTGAGCCTGGTGCTGTTCATGGTCTACCACTGGCTGCTGACCAAGCCACTGTCGAAGATCATCGAGCACCTGGCCTCGATCAACCCGGACCGCCCCAGCCAGCACAAGCTGCCGATGCCCGACGGCCACGAGAAGGACGAACTGGGCCTGTGGGTGACCACCGCCAACCAGTTGCTCGCCTCCATCGAGCGCAACGGCCACCTGCGCCGGGAAGCCGAAGACAGCCTGCTGCGCATCTCGCAGTACGACTTCCTCACCGGCCTGCCCAACCGCAAGCTGCTGCAACAGCGCCTGGACCAGATCCTCGAGGGCGCCTCGCGCCTGCAACGCCGGGTCGCCGTGCTGTGCCTGGGGCTGGATGACTTCAAGGGCATCAACGAGCAATACAGCTACCAGTTCGGCGACCAGCTGCTGATCGCCCTCGCCGACCGCCTGCGCACCCGCAGCGCCCACCTCGGCGCCCTGGCGCGGCTGGGTGGCGACCAGTTCGCCCTGGTCCAGGCCGACATCGAGCAACCCTACGAAGCGGCGGAGCTGGCCCAGCAGATCCTCGACGACCTGGAAGCGCCCTTCGAACTCGACCAGCACCTGGTGCACCTGCGCGCCACCATCGGTATCACCCTGTTCCCCGAGGACGGCGAGACCACCGAGAAGCTGCTGCAGAAAGCCGAGCAGACCATGACCCTGGCCAAGAGCCGCTCGCGCAACCGCTACCAGTTCTACATCGCCAGCGTCGACAGCGAGATGCGCCGTCGCCGCGAACTGGAGAAGGACCTGCGCGAAGCCCTGGCGCGCAGCGAGCTGCACCTGGTCTACCAGCCGCAGGTGGACTACCGCGATCACCGCGTGGTCGGCGTCGAGGCGCTGCTGCGCTGGCAGCACCCGACCCAGGGCTGGGTCGCGCCGGACCTGTTCATTCCGCTGGCGGAGCAGAACGGCAGCATCTTCAGCATCGGCGAATGGGTGCTCGACCAGTCCTGCCGCCAGTTACGCGAATGGCACGACCAGGGCTTCGACGACCTGCGCCTGGCGGTCAACCTGTCCACCGTGCAACTGCGCCACAACGCCCTGCCGCGGGTGGTCAGCAACCTGTTGCAGATGCACCGCCTGCCGCCGCGCTCGCTGGAGCTGGAAGTCACCGAGACCGGCCTGATGGAGGACATCTCCACCGCCGCCCAGCACCTGCTCAGCCTGCGCCGTGCCGGCGCCTTGATCGCCATCGACGACTTCGGCACCGGCTACTCGTCGCTGAGCTACCTGAAGAGCCTGCCGCTGGACAAGATCAAGATCGACAAGAGTTTCGTCCAGGACTTGCTGCTGGACGACGACGACGCCACCATCGTTCGCGCCATCATCCAGCTGGGCAAGAGCCTCGGCATGCAGGTGATCGCCGAGGGCGTGGAGACGGTCGAGCAGGAGGCGTACATCATCGCCCAGGGCTGCCACGAAGGTCAGGGCTACCTCTACAGCAAGCCGCTGCCGGCCCGCGAGCTGACCCTCTACCTCAAGCAGGCGCGGCGCCTGGCCGAAGCGGCCGGCGGCAATCCCAACGGGTCGGTCGAGCGGCATTGAGCTCCTTGGGCAAATAACGCCCTCCCCCTGCGCCGAATCCCCTGTAGGAGCGAGGGGGACGCCATCGTTATTGCTCGCGAACCGCATGGCACCGGCGCTGGGGCTGTTCGCGAGCAAGCTCGCTCCTACAAAAGACGACTCTCCCTGCGCGTTGCTGGCGCCATGCAGGCCCCGTGATCGAACGGTGCCACCGATCTCTCTTTTCAAAAATGCAAATCTTTCGCATTATGTTGCAGATTTTCTTGCGCAGTCCTTTTTCGTGCGCCTCTTTTCCATGCAAAGGAACCCGTCATGACTCGTATGCCCTGGGCCACTGCCAGCCTGCTCGCCATTGCCATTTCCCTCGCCGGCTGCGGCGATGACAAGAAAGCCGAAGCCCCCGCCGCGCCGGCTGCCAGCACCCAGAGCACTGCACCGGCGGCCGCCAAGGTCGACGAGGCAGCGGTCAAGGCCGTGGTGAAGAACTACCTGGACATCGCCGAAGCCACCTACGGCGACGCCCTGACCACCGCCAAGGCCCTGCAGAGCGCCGTCGACGCGCTGATCGCCAAGCCCAGCGAGGAAACCCTGAAGGCCGCCCGCGCCGCCTGGATCGCTTCGCGCCCGTCCTACTCGCAGAGCGAAGCCTTCCGCTTCGGCAACTCGATCATCGATGACTGGGAAGGCGCCGTGAACGCCTGGCCGCTGGACGAAGGCCTGATCGACTACGTCGCCAAGGACTACCAGCACGCCGAAGGCAACGCCGGCGCCAGCGCCAACATCATCGCCAACACCGAGATCCAGGTCGGCGAAGACAAGATCGACGTCAAGGAAATCACCGGCGAGAAGCTCAAGGGCCTGAACGAGCTGGGCGGCTCCGAAGCCAACGTCGCCACCGGCTACCACGCCATCGAATTCCTGCTCTGGGGCCAGGACCTGAACGGCACCAAGCCGGGCGCGGGCGACCGCAAGTACACCGACTACGCCCAGGGCAAGGACTGCACCAACGGCCATTGCGACCGCCGCGCGGCCTACCTGAAGGCCGTCACCGACCTGCTGGTCTCCGACCTCGAGGAAATGCACGGCAACTTCAAGGCCGGCGTCGCCGACAACTACCGCGCCAAGGTCGAGGCCGACAGCGCCGAGAACAACCTGCGCAAGATGTTCTTCGGCATGGGCTCGCTGTCCCTGGGCGAGCTGGCGGGCGAGCGCATGAAGGTCGCGCTGGAGGCCAACTCCACCGAAGACGAGCACGACTGCTTCAGCGACAACACCCACAACACCCTGTTCTTCAACGCCAAGAGCATCCGCAACATCTACACCGGCGAATACAAGCGCACCGACGGCAGCGTCGTGAAGGGCCCGAGCCTGTCCGACCTGGTAGCCAAGGTCGATGCCCAGGCCGATGCCGACCTGAAGGCGGACCTGGCCAACACCGAAGCCAAGATGCAGGTCATCGTCGACCGTGCCGAGAAGGACGGTGTGCACTTCGACCAGATGATCGCCCCGGAAGACAAGGACGATCAGCAGAAGATCCGCGACGCCATCGCCTCGCTGGTCAAGCAGACCGGCGCCATCGAGAAGGCCGCCACCGCGGTCGGCGTGCAGGACCTGAAGCCGGACAACGCCGATCACCAGTTCTGATCCGCGCATCCTGACGGCTTGACGTGCTGCGGCTCCACGCCGCAGCGACCGGTCAGCCTCCTACGAAGCCCCGCCCTGCGGGGCTTCGTCGTTCACGGACGGCACAAGTTGTCGTTCGCGAATACAAATTTTTCATATTTGCATTTGACACCCCTGCTACCATGGCGCGCTGCCACCTGCCGCTTTCGGATCCTGTCGATGCTCCACCGCCGTACCGCCCTGTGCCTCGTGCTGCTGTCTGCCCTCAGCCTTGCCGCGTGCAAGCCGGAGACTTCCCAGCACGCCGTGGCCGAGCCCGGCGAATCCCTGTCCGGCGGCGCCGCCACGGTGAAGCAGAGCGACCGCAACGCCTACTCCATGCCCTCGGCCAACCTCACGCCGAGCCGCCGCCTGGACTTCAGCGTGGGCAACAGCTTCTTCCGCAACCCCTGGGTCATCGCGCCGAGCACCACCACCGCGCGCGACGGCCTCGGCCCGCTGTTCAACACCAACGCCTGCCAGAACTGCCACATCAAGGACGGCCGCGGGCATCCGCCGGAGCCGAACGACGTCAACGCCGTGTCGATGCTGGTACGCCTGTCGATTCCCGCCGGTTCCGCCGACGTCGAGACCATCAAGCGCCTGGGCGTGGTGCCCGAACCGGTGTACGGCGGCCAGTTCCAAGACTCGGCCATCCCCGGCGTGGCGCCCGAAGGCAAGGTGCGGGTGGACTACGACCCGGTGCCGGTGACCTTCAAGGACGGCACCGTGGTCGAGCTGCGCAAACCCAGGCTGCGCATCAGCGACCTGGGCTACGGGCCGATGCACCAGGACACGATGTTTTCCGCGCGCATCGCCCCGCCGATGATCGGCCTGGGCCTGCTGGAATCCATCAGCGAGGCGGACATCCTCGCCAACGCCGAGCAACAGGCCAAGGGCAGCGACGGCGTGCGCGGCCGGCCCAACCGGGTGTGGGACGACGCCCGGCAGGAAACCGTCCTCGGCCGCTTCGGCTGGAAGGCCGGGCAACCCAACGTCGCCCAGCAGAACGCCCACGCCTTCTCCGGCGACATGGGCCTGACCACCGACCTGCTGCCCAGCGACGACTGCACGCCCGCCCAGGTCGACTGCCGGAAGGCCATCGACGGCGGCAAGCCGGAAGTCAGCCAGCACATCTTCGACCAGGTCGCCTTCTACGCGCGCAACCTCGCGGTGCCGGCGCGGCGCAAGGTGGACGACCCGCAGGTGCTCACCGGCAAGGGACTGTTCTTCGACAGCGGCTGCGCCAGCTGTCACACGCCCACGTTCACCACCGGCGCCAACGCCGCCGAACCCGAGCTGGCCAACCAGGTCATCCGCCCGTACAGCGACCTGCTGCTGCATGACATGGGCGAGGGACTGGCGGACAATCGCCCGGAATTTCTCGCCAGCGGCCGCGACTGGCGCACGGCGCCGCTGTGGGGCATCGGCCTGACCGAGACGGTCAACGGCCACACCCAGTTCCTGCATGACGGCCGCGCCCGCAACCTGCTCGAAGCCGTGCTCTGGCACGGCGGCGAAGCGCAAGCGGCAAAGCAACGCGTACTGAATTTCGACGCCGGGCAGCGCGATGCCCTGCTGGCGTTCCTGAACTCACTCTAAGGAGCCGAGCCCACCATGTTCCGCCCCCGTCTTCTGATCACCAGCCTCGCCATCGCCCTGGGCGCCTGTTCGCCCACCGACCCGCAGGCGACCACCAGCGCCACGCTGGCCCAGCAGGTGATCCTGCCGACCTACAGCCGCTGGGTCGATGCCGACCGCGCGCTGGCCGCCAGTGCCCTGGCGTACTGCCAGGGCAAGGAAGACCTCGCCAAGGCCCGCGCTGACTTCATGGCTGCGCAGAAGGCCTGGGCCGAGCTGCAACCGCTGCTGGTCGGCCCGCTGGCCGAGGGCAACCGCGCCTGGCAGGTGCAGTTCTGGCCCGACAAGAAGAACCTCGTGGCGCGCCAGGTCGAGCAATTGCTGGGCAGCGGCAACGCGATTTCCCCGGCGACCCTGGATAAGTCCAGCGTCGTGGTGCAGGGCCTGACCGCCTACGAATACATCCTCTTCGACGCCAGGATCGACCTCGCCAACGCCGAGACCAAGGCGCGCTATTGCCCGCTGCTGGAAGCCATCGCCACGCACCAGCAATCCCTCGCCGAAAGCATCCTGGCGCAGTGGAAGCAGGACGGCGGCATGCTCGCCCAGCTCTCCAAGTTCCCCAACGAGCGCTACGCCGATGCCCACGAGGCCATCGCCGAGCTGCTGCGCGTGCAGGTCACCGCGCTGGACATGCTGAAGAAGAAACTCGGCACGCCGCTGGGCCGCCAGAGCAAGGGCATCCCGCAGCCGTTCCAGGCCGAGGGCTGGCGCAGCGACATGTCGCTGGCGAGCCTGGACGCCAGCCTGACCGGCGCCCAGGCGCTGTGGAACGGCACCGACAACAAGGGGCTGCGCGCCCTGCTGCCGGCCGAGCAGAAAGAGCTGGCCGGCAAGATCGACGCGGCCTACGCCGACGTCCACGGCAAGCTGAAGGCGATCAACCAGCCGCTGAGCGAACTGCTCAAGGACGACGCCGGCATCAAACAGCTGAACGAGCTGTACGACAGCCTCAACGTCGTCCACCGCCTGCACGAAAGTGATCTCGCCAAGGCGCTGGGCGTGCAGTTGGGCTTCAACGCCAACGACGGGGATTGATTCGATCGGCTGCGCGTCGGCCATGCGTCTGCCGTGTGAGGTTGAAGAGGTGCGTCGGATGGCTCGGCTGGAGCCAACGCCGCATCCGCCACACCTTCCCGCCTGGCTCCAGCTCGCACGATCGATGGGATGAAAGAAGTGATAGAGGTGCAAGCCATGTTGCGACGTCACGTGATCGGCCTGGGCAGCCTGCTGCTCGGCGCCCTGACCTTCGGCGGCTGGACGCTGTCACGCAAGGGCAAGGAGCCCCTGGTGCTGTCCGCCCGTGATGACGCGGACGGCAAGCACTACGCCGTGGGCTATCGCCTGGACGGCAGCTGCGCCTTCGCCACCGAGGTCGGCCTGCGCTGCCACGACGTAGTGCAGCACCCCAGCCTGCCACTGGCGCTGTTCGTCGCCCGCCGCCCGGGCCGGCAGAGCTACCTGATCGACCTGAACGACGGCCGCCTGCTGCAGACCGTGGACTCGCAGGCCAACCGCCATTTCTACGGCCACGGCGTGTGGCACAAGGACGGCGAGTGGCTCTACGCCACCGAGAACGACACCACCGACCCTGGGCGCGGCCTGCTCGGCGTGTACCGCTTCGACGGTGAGCGCCTGAGCCACACCGGCGAGGTCTCCACCCACGGCCTCGGCCCGCACCAGGTGTCCTGGATGCCCGACGGCGAGACCCTGGTGGTGGCCAACGGCGGTATCCGCACCGAGGCCGAGAGCCGCGTGGAGATGAACCTCGACGCCATGGAACCGAGCCTGGTGCTGATGCGGCGCGACGGCGCGCTGATCTCCAAGGAAACCCTGCCGCAGCAGATGAACAGCGTGCGCCACCTGGCCATCGCCGCGGACGGCACCATCGTCGCCGGGCAGCAGTACATGGGCGACGCCCACGACCGTGCCGACCTGCTCGCCATCAAGCGCCCTGGCGAGGCCTTCCAGGCCTTCCCGCTGGCCGACGAACAACGCCTGGCCATGGCCCAGTACACCGCCAGCGTTGCGGTGCACAACGACCTGCGTCTGGTCGCGCTCACCGCTCCGCGCGGCAACCGCTTCTTCATCTGGGACCTGGACTCCGGCGCCGTGCGCCTGGACGCGCCGCTGCCCGATTGCGCCGGCGTCGGCGCGGTGAAGGACGGCTTCGTCGTCACCTCCGGCCAGGGCCGCTGCCGCTTCTACGACTGCCGCGGCGAACGCATCGCCGGCACCCCGCTGGAGCTGCCGCCGGCGTTCTGGGACAACCACCTGCACCTGGCCTGACTCCGGCGAGCGTAGGAGCGGACTCTGTCCGCGACGCTCAACCGGCTTGCTCGGAGCGGCCGGAAACTGTCGCGGATAAATCCGCTCCTACGTGAAATCGTGCACTAGGGCCCTCCCTCTCCCTAACCCTCTCCCTGAAGGGAGAGGGGACTGGTTCGGTGCCGGCTGAAACCACAGTGTCAGCCGCACGGATAGCTCCCTCTCCCTTCAGGGAGAGGGCGGGGGAGAGGGAAACCCAGGCACGGATTTTCAGAAGAAAACAGTTGCTCCTGCACCGTCCGATGCCATCAAGCGGACCCCCCGTACCAGAGCGCCTGAACTCACTACCACTCGTCTCCCTGGACTCAGGAAGACAGCCACCCGGCCGATGCAAAGGCTGACCGATTCCCACCCTGCGTCTTAGAGGCGTAAACACGATGTCCCCCAACACTTCCCTGCGTACCCAGATCCTGTCGCTGCTGGGCGGTAGCCTGCTGCTCGTGCTGCTGATCGCCCTTGCCTGCTTCCACTTCCTTTCCGGCAGTGTCAGCGCCTACCAGCGCCTGCTGGACGGCCCGCTGCAATCCTCGCAACTGGTCGACCAGGCCAACCTGGCCTTCAAGGCCCAGGTGCAGGAATGGAAGAACGTCCTGCTGCGCGGCCAGCAGCCTGCCGACCTGAACAAATACTGGAGCCAGTTCGAGGAACAGGAACGCGCCGTGCAGGATGTGCTCGGCCGACTGGAGCAGAACGCCGCCGATGATGCGCAGCTCAAGGCCCAGGTCACCCGCCTGCGCGACGAGCACCGCCAGCTCGGCCAGGCCTACCGCAAGGGCCGCGACGCCTACGTCGCCGCCGGCAGCGACCCGCGCGCCGGGGATGCCGCGGTGAAGGGCATCGACCGCACCGCCAGCGAGCAGATGGCCGCCCTGGTGGAGAGCCTGCACCACGATGCCGTCGAGCAGGCCAGGAGCATCTCCGCCAGCGCCGACAGCACCGTCGTCAGCGGCACCCTGGTCCTGTTGCTCTCGGGCATCGCGCTGGGCCTGCTCAGCCTGTGGCTGGTCAACCGCAACCTGGTCGGCCCGATCGCCCGCCTGATCGAGCACATCGCCCAGCTCAGCGAAGGCAACTTCGGCGAGCGCGTCGATGCCAGCCGCCGCGACGAACTGGGCCGCCTGGCCCGCGCCGCCAACACCCTGCGCGACTTCCTCGCCGAGACCTTCACCCGCCTCAAGCACAGCACCACCGAGCTGGACACCGCCAGCGGCGAGCTGAACGCCATCGCCACCCTGATGGCCGAAGGCACCCGCGAGCAGTTCTCGCGCACCGATCAGGTGGCCACGGCGATGCACGAGATGTCCGCCACCGCCCAGGAAGTCGCGCGCCACGCCTCCGATGCCGCGCGCGCCGCGGACGACGCCGACCAGCACGCACAGCAAGGCGGCGAAGTGATGAAGACCACCATCGTCACCATCACCGAGATGAGCAACGAGATCGCCAACACCGCCGACGTCATCCGCCGCCTGGAAAGCGACAGCGGGCGCATCGGCAAGGTGCTCGAAGTGATCCGCGGCATCGCCGACCAGACCAACCTGCTGGCGCTCAACGCCGCCATCGAGGCCGCCCGTGCGGGCGAAGCCGGGCGTGGTTTCGCCGTGGTCGCCGACGAAGTGCGCACCCTCGCCCAGCGCACCGCCGAGTCCACCGCCGAGATCCACCAGATCATCGACACCGTGCAGACCGGCTCGGTGAACGCCCTGCGCGCCATCGAGAGCGGCCAGACCCGCAGTGAACAAGGCGTGGAACGCGTGACCCAGGCCGGCGAAGTGCTGCGCAGCATCACCCAGGCCGTGGAAGCGATCCGCGACATGAACCGGCAGATCGCCACCGCTGCCGAAGAGCAGACCTCGGTCGCCGAGGACATCTCGCGCAACCTCACCGAGATCACCGCCATCGGCGCCACCAACGAGGAAAACGTGGTGCGCACCCAGGGCGCCAGCCGCCACCTGCATGGCCTCTCCGGCGAACTGGCGGACGTCACCCGCAAGCTCAGCGCCTGATCCGCTTCGCCACATGGATGTGGCTCCCTTCCCTGCCCCGCCCGCCGCACCGTTCCAGCGCACATCTGCCGTAAACGACCTGACTTTTCGCGCGAAACCTCTTGTAATCGCAGCCCTTTGACTATCCACCGTTTCAGGCATAAGGTGCGCAATTCCGCCCCGCAATGGGGCGTCCCCCGTATCGGCTTCATAGCCTGATCGACATCTGCGCGAACGGAAGGCCGCCCGGCAAAACCCGGACGAGCGATCGCGCCCGATTGCTGCCAGGCACGTACCAAGGAACAGGAAGATGTTGCGCCGCATGCTGATCATGCTGGGCGTGGTTGCCGTCATCGTTGCGGTGCTCGCCGGCTCGAAATACCTCTCCATCAAGAAACAGATCGCCATGTTCTCGGCGCCGCGCCCGCCAGTGAGCGTCAACGCCGCCCCGGCCGAGGAACGCGACTGGCAGAGCCGCCTGCAGGCCATCGGCACCCTGCGCGCGATCCAGGGCGTGACCCTGACCGCCGAGGTGTCCGGCACGGTCAGCGCAGTGCAGTTCGTCTCCGGCGACAAGGTCAAGGTCGGCCAGCCGGTGGTGCAGCTGGAATCCGACGTCGAACAGGCGACCCTGCGCACCGCCGAGGCGGACCTCGGCCTGGCCCAGGTGGAGTACGAGCGCGGCAAGAGCCTGGTGGGCCGACAGGCCATTTCCAAGAGCGAGTACGACCGCCTCGCCGCCCAGTTGAACCGCTCCACCGCGACCGTCGCGCAGCTGCGCGCGGCGCTGGCGAAGAAGCGCATCCTCGCGCCCTTCTCCGGCACCATCGGCATCCGCCAGGTGGACGTCGGCGACTACGTATCCCCCGGCACCGAGATCGTCACCCTGCAGGACCTTTCCACCCTGCAGGTGGACTTCTTCCTGCCCGAACAGGACTTCCCGCTGCTCAAGCGCGGGCAGAAGGTGGTGGTGCGCGTGGCGGCCTATCCGGGCCAGAGCTTCGATGCGCAGATCGACGCCATCAGCCCGCGGGTGGACAACCAGACGCGCAACCTGCTGGTCCGCGCCAGCATGGCCAACCCCGACGGCAAGCTGCTGCCGGGCATGTTCGCCAACCTGGAAGTCCAGCTGCCGGACAGTGCGCCGCGCGTGGTGGTCCCCGAGACCGCCGTGGCCTTCACCCTGTACGGCAACTCGGTGTACGTGGTGGTGCCGCACAAGCCCAAGGACGGCGAGAAGGCCGACGACGCCAAGGCCGACGCGCCGAAGCTGGAAGTCGAACGCCGCTTCGTCAAGACCGGCGAACGCCGCGAAGGCAGCGTGGTGATCCTCGAGGGCCTGAAGCCCGGCGAAGAAGTGGTGACCTCCGGCCAGCTGAAGCTGGACAACGGCACCGCCGTGGCCATCGTCAAGGACCCGCAGTAACGCACAGCACTGCCCTCGCCCCGGCGAGGGCAGCCAGAGACAACCGCTCTGCCCGGATTTCGCGAGCTAGAGCCAGGCAAGGCGGAGCGGTGTGGCGAAAGCGGAGTTGGCTGCAGCCAATGAGCATTTCTCCACACCGCTCCAACGCCGCATGGCCGACGCGCAGCAAATCCAACCAGGAAGGATTGAGAGCATGTTTACCGATCCCTTTATCCGTCGCCCCGTGCTGGCGACCGTGGTCAGCCTGCTGATCGTCCTGCTCGGCATGCAGGCCTTCAGCAAGCTGGTGATCCGCGAATATCCGCAGATGGAAAACGCGCTGATCACCGTCACCACCTTCTATGCCGGCGCCAACGCCGAAACCATCCAGGGCTACATCACCCAGCCGCTGCAGCAGAGCCTCGCCAGCGCCGAAGGCATCGACTACATGACGTCGGTGAGCCGGCAGAACTACTCGGTGATCTCGATCTATGCGCACATCGGCGCCAACACCGATCGCCTGGTCACCGAGCTGCTGTCGAAGATCGGCGAGGTGAAGACCCAGCTGCCACCCGACGCCGAGGACCCGGTGCTGGACAAGGAAGCCGCCGACGCATCGGCGCTGATGTACATCAGCTTCTTCAGCGAGCAGATGAACAACCCGCAGATCACCGACTACCTCTCGCGGGTGATCCAGCCCAAGCTCGCCACGCTGCCGGGCATCGCCGAGGCGGAGATCCTCGGCAACCAGGTGTTCGCCATGCGCCTGTGGCTGGACCCGGTGAAGATGGCCGCCTACGGCGTCACCGCCGGCGATGTGGCCGATGCGGTGCGCCAGTACAACTTCCTCTCCGCCGCCGGCGAAGTGAAGGGTGAGCTGGTGGTCACCTCGGTGAACGCCTCCACCGACCTGAAATCCCCGGAAGCCTTCGCCGCCATCCCGCTGAAGACCGCGGGCGATCGCCGCGTACTGATGGGCGACGTGGCGCGCATCGAACTGGGCGCCGCCAGCTACGACGCGGTCAGCTCGTTCAACGGCATCCCCTCGGTGTACATCGGCATCAAGGGCACGCCCAGCTCCAACCCGCTGGACGTGATCAAGGAAGTCCGCGCCAAGATGCCGGAACTGGAAGAGCAGCTGCCGCCGGGTCTGCAGGTGTCCATCGCCTACGACGCCACGCGTTTCATCCAGGCGTCCATCGACGAAGTGGTGAAGACCCTGGGCGAGGCGATCCTGATCGTCATCGTCGTGGTCTTCCTGTTCCTCGGCGCGCTGCGCTCGGTGATCATCCCGGTGGTGACTATCCCGCTGTCGATGATCGGCGTGCTGTTCTTCATGCAGATGATGGGCTACTCGATCAATCTGCTGACGTTGCTGGCCATGGTGCTCGCCATCGGCCTGGTGGTGGACGACGCCATCGTGGTGGTGGAGAACATCCACCGCCACATCGAGGAGGGCAAGTCGCCGTTCCAGGGCGCCATCGAGGGCGCGCGGGAGATCGCCGTGCCGGTGGTGACCATGACCATCACCCTGGCCGCCGTGTATGCGCCCATCGGCTTCTTGAGCGGCCTGACCGGCGCGCTGTTCAAGGAATTCGCCTTCACCCTCGCCGGCGCGGTGATCATCTCCGGCATCGTCGCCCTGACCCTGTCGCCGATGATGTGCTCGCGCCTGCTGCGCCACGACGAGAACCCCAGCGGCCTGGCCCATCGCCTGGACCTCATCTTCGAAGGCCTGAAGGTGCGCTACCAGCGCCTGTTGCACGGCACGCTGAACAGCCGTCCGGTGGTCGTCGTGTTCGCCGTGCTGGTGCTGGCGATCATCCCGCTGCTGATGATGTTCACCCACAAGGAACTGGCGCCGGAGGAAGATCAGGGCATCGTCTTCCTCATGGCCAACGCGCCGCAGACGGCGAACCTCGACTACCTGTCGAAGTACACCGCCGAGTTCGAGGGCATCTTCCGCAAGTTCCCCGAGTACTATTCGGCGTTCCAGATCAACGGCTACAACGGCGTGCAGACCGGCATCGGCGGCATGCTGCTCAAGCCCTGGGACGAGCGCGAGCGCAGCCAGATGGAGCTGCTGCAGGCGGTACAGGGCGAGCTGGACAAGATCCCCGGGCTGCAGATCTTCGGCTTCAACCTGCCGTCGCTGCCAGGCACCGGCGAGGGCCTGCCGTTCCAGTTCGTGATCAACACCGCCAGCGACTACCAGTCACTGCTGCAGGTGGCCGAGCGGGTGAAGAAGCGCGCGGAGGAGTCGGGCAAGTTCGCCTTCCTCGACCTCGACCTGGCCTTCGACAAGCCGGAGCTGGTGGTCGACATCGACCGCGCCAAGGCCGCGCAGATGGGCGTGTCGATGCAGGACCTGGGCGTTGCCCTGGGGGCGCTGCTGGGTGAAGGCGAGATCAACCGCTTCACCATCGACGGGCGCAGCTACAAGGTGATCGCCCAGGTCGAGCGCGCCTACCGCGACAATCCGGGCTGGCTGAACAACTACTACGTGAAGAGCCAGAGCGGCCAGCTGATCTCGCTGTCCACCCTGGTGACCTTCCACGAGCGCGCCCGCCCGCGCCAGCTCAACCAGTTCCAGCAGCTCAACTCGGCGATCATCTCCGGCGTGCCGATGGTCAGCATGGGCGAGGCCATCGACACGGTGCGCGGCATCGCCGAGCAGGAGTCGCCGCGCGGCTTCTCCTTCGACTATGCCGGGGCCTCGCGGCAGTTCGTGCAGGAAGGCAGCGCACTGATGATCACCTTCGCCCTGGCGCTGGCGGTGATCTTCCTGGTGCTGGCGGCGCAGTTCGAGAGCTTCCGCGATCCGCTGGTGATCATGGTCACCGTGCCGCTATCGATCTGCGGCGCGCTGATCCCGCTGTTCCTCGGCCTGTCGAGCCTGAACATCTATACCCAGGTGGGGCTGGTGACGCTGATCGGCTTGATCAGCAAGCACGGCATCCTCATCGTCGAGTTCGCCAACCAGCTGCGCCATGAGCGCGGATTGTCGGTGCGCGAGGCGGTGGAAGAAGCCGCGGCGATCCGCCTGCGCCCGGTGCTGATGACCACTGCCGCCATGGTGCTCGGGGTGATTCCCCTGCTGCTCGCCACCGGCGCCGGCGCGGTGAGCCGCTTCGACATCGGCATCGTCATCGCCACCGGCATGAGCGTGGGTACGCTGTTCACCCTGTTCGTGCTGCCCTGCGTGTACACGCTGCTGGCCAAGCCGGACAAGAAGCCGGCCGAAGTCCCCGCGCCGGCCACGGCGCATTGAATGAAAAGCCCCGCATCAGCGGGGCTTTTTTCTGGCACCTGCGATTCATCCGTAGGGCGCATGACAGCACAACTCCGACGCGATGCCCTTGTAGGAGCGAGCTTGCTCGCGAACCGCCTGACGCCGCAGCACCAGGCGAAACCCCGTTCGCGAGCAAGCTCGCTCCTACGAAAAGCGGTTACGGTGGGGGGAGGGAAAACGCCACCAGCCGATACCCCTGGGCAGTGCGGATGAAGTCGAAGCTGGCGTGCTTGTCCGGCTCGAACGAGCCCTGCTGCCAGTGCTCCATGGCCGAGACCTTGGGCGTCTTCCACTGGGCGAAGTCGCCGCAACCGTCGAAATACTGCGGGTCACGCTCGGGGTCGAAGGGCCAGCCCATGTCGTCCTGGCGCACACCGTAGTTCATCGATGTCCGCAGGGCTTGCAGCCGCGCACGCAGCTGCGCCCCGTGCTCGCGCAGCGCCTTATCCACCGGGTCGGCCTGCCAGTCATCCAGCGGCTCGCCGCCCTGCCCGCTCCACAGCTGTGGATAACTGTTCGCCTTGAGCGAGGCGTCATCGAGGTGTGCCAGGAACTCGTCCTTGAACCAGCGAGCAAAGTCCTTCTCGATGTCGACGAAGCTGAGGTAGCGCCCATCGACACCCTTGAACGACACGCGGCGCGGGTCGCTCGCAGGCTGGTCGCTGACCTGCATCGAGAACCAGTCCAGCGCGGCGGCGCGGCTGCTGTCGAAGCGCTCCACCAGCGTCCTGCCGTGGCGGTCGAGCAGCACTTCCGTGCCGCCGCTCCAGCCCTTGTGCTCGCACTGCTGCAGCGTCACGCCCGCATCGGCGCAGTGGCGCGTAGCGCCCTTGAGTGCCACCAGCATACCGTTGCGCATGGCCGTGGCGTCGCTCAGCTCCGCGGGGATGAGCACCTGGCCGTGGCCGTCGAGGACGCCGACCCTGTCGCGCTGACGGTCGCGGAAACGGATGCTGTTCTCGCTCTCGCAGATCGGCGCGTTGTCGAAGACGTAGAGCGCATCCGGCGCCACCTGGCGGCCGTCACGCAGCAGGTAAAACGTCCGATAGCTATCGGCGGTTTCCTCGCCGGTGGCGATGATGTGCTCGAAGCGCCGGGCCATGGTGAACATCGGGCTGAGTGTCGGCGCAATCTTCACCGCGCCCTGCGCATCCTTGAATCCGATCAGTTCGTTCTGGGTGAACGCCACCCACGGCTCATCCGCTGCCGCCGAAACGCTCAGCGCCAGCGCCGCCAGGGCCAGCAGCCCTCGGCGCCTGCTCTTCCCCTGCATGGAAACCTCCCTTTCGATCCATCTCCCGGCGCATTGTGCCACGGCCAACGAAAAGCCCCCGCGCATCGCTGCGCGGGGGCTCGATCTTGCGGAGGAACGATCAGGCCGGCTGGCGCTGCATCGCACCACTCTCGCGCTCGCCTTTCAGGCTCCAGCTCTTGAGGTGTTCCAGGCTGGCGCGGTAGGGCTTCAGGCCGCTGGCCAGCAGCAGTGCACCGGCCAGCAGGGCCACCACGCTGACGATCAGCAGCGAGTAGCGCAGCGCCATGTCGTCGGCGAACACGTAGTCGGTCACCAGGGCGATGGCGGTCGGGCCGACGCCCAGGCCCAGCAGGGTGACGACGAAGAGGTAGATGGCCGACGCCTGGCCGCGCATGGAGTTGGGCATGATTTCCTGGATCGCCGCCGGGGCGACGCCGAAGGGCATGCTGAGGAAGAACACGATGGGCGCCATCATCGCCGCCGCCGCGTTGCCGCTGTCCAGCAGCGGATAGACCAGGCTCAGCGGAATGGCCAGGATGGCCGCGAGCAGGCCGACGCGCATGTTCGCATCGGTGCGCCCGCGCTTGGCCCAGTAGTCCGCCAGGCGACCGCCGCAGACGATGCCCAGGCAGCCGAACACCGCGACGATGCTGCCGTAGACCACCCCCACGTGGCCGGCGTCCCAGCCGTAGGTGCGGACGAAGAAGGTCGGCACCCAGGCGCCGCTGCCATAGCTGGCGAAGGAGATGCAGGCGAAGCCGAAGTTGTGGCACAGCACGGTCTTGCGGTTGGCGCGCAGGTAGGCGCCCACTTCGCTCATCGGCACCACCACGCCGGCGCCGACGCCGCGGCGGGTCGGCTCCTTCACCGCGAGCATCAGCAGGGTGAAGAGCACACCGGCGGCGCCGAGGATCAGGAAGATCAACTGCCACGGGCGCACCTCACCGAGGACCGGCAGATGCACGTCGCCCTGGGCGGAGGCGAACTTGATCACCAGTCCGCCGAGCAGGAAGGCCAGCCCCGAGCCCAGGTAGATGCCCATGGAGTAGACGCTGATGGCGGTGGCGCGGCGCTGCGCCGGGAAGCTGTCGGCGATCAGCGAATAGGCCGCCGGCGACAGGGCCGCCTCGCCCACGCCGACACCGACGCGGAACAGCAGGAAGTGCCAGTACTGCCGCGCCAGGCCGCAGGCGGCCGTCATCGCGCTCCAGATCAGCACGCCGACGGTGATCAGCCCGCGGCGGCTGCGGCTGTCGGCCATGCGCCCGAGGGGGATGCCGCACAGCGTGTAGAACAGCGCGAAGGAGAGGCCCATCAGCAGGCTCATCTGCGTGTCGCTGATCTCCAGATCGCGACGGATGGGGCCGACCAGCAGGTTGAGAATCTGCCGGTCGATGAAGGAAAGCACATAGGCGACCATGAGGATCGCAACCGTGGACCAGGCCACGGCACTGGAGGGGTAGCCGTTATTGTTGTTGTTCATGCCGGGCTCCTGAAACGCCGCCAATCGCGGCGAAGGCGAAGGGAGAACCCGCAGAGTAGGCAGTGCGAACGATTCGCGCGCGCACTATCAGGTCTCTGAATGCGCGCGTCGGCCATTGGCTGATGGATGAGTGGTCAGGGATTGGACGGCGGGTTTTAGCGGGTAGAAGCGAGCGCGTTCGCCGGGGGCTCCGACGGTGGGAGGGTTCGCGAGCGAGAACTGGGCGTCCCCCTCGGCCCTACGAAGAGCCATGTTTGGGATGGCCCGGCGTGGCGGGGATTGCGGTGCCACGTATCCCTCTCCCCGCCCTCTCCCTGAAGGGAGAGGGAGCTGTTCGGGCTCGCCGGAAGGCTCGGCAGGTTCGTAGGGCGCATAAAGCGGAACGCTTTATCCGCCATGGCGAGGGAGGGGCTTCACCTTGTAGGAGCGAGCTTGCTCGCGAACGAGTTCACCGGCGACGCCGACGCTGGGCTTGTTCGCGAGCAAGAACTGGGCGTCCTCCTCGCCCCTACGAAGAGCCATGTTTTCGGGATGGCCCGGCGTGGCGGGGATTGGGGTGCCACATATCCCTCTCCCCCGCCCTCTCCCTGAAGGGAGAGGGAGCTATTCAAGCTCGCCGGGTAGCCCGGCAGGTACGTAAGGTTAGGAAGGGGCTTCACCCTGTAGGAGCGAGCTTGCTCGCGAACGAGTTCACCGGCGGTGCCGACGCTGGGCTTGTTCGCGAGCAAGAACTGGGCGTCCCCCTCGTTCCTGCGAACAGCAGGAGTTCCCGAGATGGCCGTTCGTGGCGGGGATTGCGGTGCCACGTATCTCTCTCCCCCGCCCGCTCCCTGAAGGGAGAGGGAGCTATTCGGGCTCGCCGGGTAGCACTGCAGCATGACCGGCACGAATGCCCCCTCTCCCTTCGGAACGGGGCGCGTAGCCAGGGTTAGGGAGAGGGCAATGCCCCGCGCCGACGCAGAATCAGATCGCCTGCGGCGTCCGCTCGCACAGCTTCGCCAGCGCCCGCGCCCACAGCTCCTGGTCGTTCAGGCAGGGCACCAGCACCAGTTCCTCGCCACCCGCCGCGCGGAACTGTTCGTTGCCGCGCTGGCCGATTTCCTCCAGCGTCTCGATGCAGTCGGCGACGAAGGCCGGGCACATCACCAGCAGGCGTTTCACGCCCTGCGCGCCAAGCTTGTCGAGCTGCGCCTCGGTGTAGGGTTCGATCCACTTGTTGCGGCCCAGGCGCGACTGGAAGGACACCGACCAGCGCCCATCCTCGAGCCCGGCGCCAGCAGCGAAGTCCTCGGCCGTGCGCAGGCACTGGCTGCGGTAACAGACCGCCATGATGTCCTCGTGCACGCCTTTGCTGGAGCGGGCGGTAAGGTCGTGGCCCTTGTCCTTCACCAGCTTGCGGATGTGCGACTCGGGCAGGCCGTGGAAGCTCAGCAGCAGGTGGTCGTAGGGTTGCGAAAGGTACGGCTTCACGCTGTCCACCAGCGCCTGGCGATATTCGGGCTCGGCGTAGAACGGCGGCAGCACCTTCAGCTCCAGCGTCAGCTTGTGCTCGCGCATCACCCGGCGCGCCTCTTCGACGGCGGTGGTGGTGGTGCTGTCGGCGAACTGCGGGTAGAGCGGCGCGAAGGTCACCTGGGTGATGCCCTGCTGGCTCAGGCGCAGCAGCGCCTTCTCGATGGACGGCTCGCCATAGCGCATGCCCAGTTCCACCGGACCGTGGGGCCAGAATGGCCGCACGGCTTCCTGCAAACGGCGGCTGAGCACGATCAGCGGCGAGCCTTCGTCCCACCAGATCGACGCGTAGGCGTGGGCGGACTCTTCCGGGCGCTTGCGCAGCACCAGCGACACCAGCAGCCGGCGGATCGGCCAAGGCAGGTCGATCACGTAGGGGTCCATGAGGAACTGGTCGAGGTAGCGGCGCACGTCCTCGACCTGGGTGGAGGCCGGCGATCCCAGGTTGACCAGCAGGAGGGCGTTTTGGGTCATGCAGTGTCCTTAAACCGGTACGGTAGGAGGTCGTCGTGCGGGCCGCGCAGTGTACACGCAGCCCGTTTATCACAGCTCGGTCGCCAATGCCGCAGGCACCGGGCGCGAAGGGTCTCAGCGAGCGTCGCGCAGTACGTCGGCCAGCGCTTCCTTGAGCTCCGGGAAGCGGAACGCGAAGCCGGCGTCCAGCAGGCGGCGCGGCACGATGCGCTGGCCGCCCAGCAGCAGCGTCGACATCTCGCCCAGCAACAGGCGCAAGGCAAAGCCCGGCACGTGCATCAGCGTCGGCCGGTGCAGCGCCTGGCCCAGTTCCTGGGTGAAGTCGCGGTTGCGCACCGGCTGCGGCGCGCACGCATTATAGGGACCGCTGGCATCCGCCTTGCGCAAAAGAAAATCGATCAGGGCGATTTGATCGTCGATATGAATCCAGGACATCCACTGCCGGCCATCCCCGAGCCGCCCGCCGGCGCCCAGGCGAAATGGCGGCAGCAGACGCTTGAGGAAACCGCCTTCGGGCGCCAGCACCAGCCCGGTGCGCACCAGCACCACGCGAACGCCCAGGGCCTCGGCCTCGCGGGCAATCTGCTCCCAGGCCAGGCACAACTCGCTGGCGAAATCCTCGCCGGCCGCCGCGCTGTTTTCCTCCAGCGGACGCTCGCCGGCGTCACCATACCAGCCGACCGCCGAGCCATTGATCAGGACCGCCGGGCGCTGGCTGCGGCTCTGCAGCCAGCCCACCAGGCGCTCGGTCAGGCGCACCCGGCTGTCCCACAGCAGGGCCTTGCGCCGGGCGCTCCACGGCTTGTCCGCGATGGGCTCGCCCGCCAGGTTGACCACCGCGTCCAGCGGCCCGTCGCCATAGGCCTCGAAGTCGGCAATGCCCCGCACCGACTCGCCGCACAGCGAGGCGACCCGCTGCGGCTGGCGGCTCAGCACCGTGAGCTGATGGCCCTCGGCGCTCCACTGGCGGCAGAGGCGGCGGCCGATCAGGCCGGTGCCGCCGGTCAGGAGAATATGCATGGCGAACTCCTTGCTGGGTTGTTCCACCTTCATCAGTCTGGACGAGAGGCAGG
This sequence comes from Pseudomonas sp. NY15437, assembly GCF_048068435.1. Lineage (NCBI taxonomy): Bacteria > Pseudomonadati > Pseudomonadota > Gammaproteobacteria > Pseudomonadales > Pseudomonadaceae > Pseudomonas > Pseudomonas sp. NY15437. The sequence continues at coordinate 26,727 of NZ_JBLUQC010000005.1, read as the reverse complement.
CGATTGCATTGACACTCCCTCTACGGCGAGGTCTACGCTGTAAGGGCCGGGACCCGGACCGGGCTCATCTTTGATGAACCGACGCGGCGCCGAAGGTTCCGATGATCGGACTCCTATCGTTGACGAGCGCGAACAGCTGTCACTCAATTGTACAGATAATTTTGTTTGTACAAGAATAATCCGCTCGTTACGCTGAAGCACACAGACTACGAGGCATGTCATGAGCGCCCCCATTGCCATCATTGGCACCGGTATCGCCGGACTCTCGGCCGCCCACGCCCTGCAAGCCGCCGGACAGGACGTCCAGCTCTTCGACAAGGGCCACGGCAGCGGCGGCCGGATGGCCAGCAAGCGCAGCGAAGCCGGCGCCCTGGATCTCGGTGCGCAGTACTTCACCGCCCGCGACCGGCGCTTTCTCGACGCCGTGCAGCAGTGGCGCGAGCACGGCTGGGTCGCCGAATGGGACCCGGCCCTGTACCAGTACCGCGACGGAGAACTGAGCCCCTCCCCCGACGAACAGCCCCGCTGGGTCGGTACCCCGCGCATGAGCGCGATCACCCGCGCCTTGCTGCAGGACGTCGTCGTCACCTTCACCTGCCGTATCACCGAGGTGTACCGCGGCGAGGAACACTGGCACCTGCAGGACTCCGAGGGCCAGACCCACGGCCCGTTCAGCCGCGTGCTGGTGGCCACCCCGGCGCCCCAGGCCGCGGCCCTGCTGGCCAGCGCGCCGAAGCTAGCCGCGGCTGCCGCGAGCATTGCCATGGAGCCGACCTGGGCCGTCGCCCTGGCCTTCCGCGAGCCGCTGGATACCCCCGTGCAAGGCTGCTTCGTGCACGAGGGCCCGCTGTCCTGGCTGGCCAGCAACCACTCCAAGCCGGGCCGCGACGAGCAGTTGGACACCTGGGTGCTGCACGCCGCCAGCGGCTGGAGCAAACAGCACATCGACCTGCCCAAGGAAAGCGTGATCGAGCACCTGCGCGGTGCTTTCGCCGAGCTGATCGGCTGCGCCGTGCACGCCCCCGACTTCGCCCTCGCCCACCGCTGGCTGTACGCACGGCCGATGGAAGCGCACCAGTTCGGCGCCCTCGCCGATGCCGACCTGGGGATCTACGCCTGCGGCGACTGGTGTCTCTCCGGCCGCGTCGAAGGCGCGTGGCTGAGTGGCCAGGAAGCCGCCCGCCGGTTGCTCGAACACCTCTGATCCACCCCGGCTTTCCCGCCTTGGAGAAGGCCGCCTCTCCCCGCGTCCGTCCACCGCCTTGTACAAGTCTTTGCACTTGTACAAGGCTGCGTCTATCCTGTGCGATAGTTGTACAAACAACTAATCCTGTACAAGTTCGGACACTGCCATGTCTCACTCTCCGTCACGACCCAAGCTCGGCATCAGCGCCTGCCTGCTGGGCGAGCCGGTGCGCTACAACGGCGGGCACAAGGCCTCGCGCCTGTGCCTGGAGGTGCTCAGCCGCTACTTCGATTTCGTGCCGGTGTGCCCGGAAGTCGCCATCGGCCTGGGAACCCCGCGCCCGACCCTGCGCCTGGTCGGCGAGCACGACGAACCGCGCGCGCTGATCCTGCGCGAAGGCGGCCGCGACGTCAGCGACGCCCTGCGCGACTATGGCCGCCAGCAGGCCGGAGCGATGCAGGACATCTGCGGCTACATCTTCATGCAGCAGTCGCCCTCCTGCGGCCTGCACCGGGTGAAGCTCTACCGCATCGACGGCCAGCCACGCCCGCCGGGCGTGCGCGGGCTGTATGCGGAAGCCTTCTGCGCGGCGCGCCCGGCGTTGCCGGTGGAAGAGGAAGGCCGGCTCAATGACCCGGTGATCCGCGAGAACTTCCTCACCCGCGTGTTCGCCTACGCCGCCTGGCAGCAACTCGTCGACAAGGGCCTGACCCGCCACGCGGTGATCGGCTTCCACTCGCGCTACAAGTACCAGCTGATGGCGCACAACCCGCGGCAGTACAGCGAACTGGGCCGCCGCCTGGCGAAGATCGGCGAACAGCCGCTGGAGGCGTTCGCCCCGGATTATTTCCGCGACTTCATGCAGGCGCTCGGCAGTTGCGCCACCCGCGGCACCCATAGCAACGTGTTGCAGCACCTGGCCGGCTATCTCAAGCACGAACTGCCTTCCAGCGAGAAAGCCGAGATGCAGCGCCTGATCGACCAGTACCGCGAAGGCGTGATCCCTCTGGTCGTGCCGCTGACGTTGCTCAAGCACTACTTCCGCCTGCACCCGCACCCCTACATCGATGCCCAGGCCTACCTGCAACCGCACCCCGAAGGCCTGAGCCTGCGCAATGCCATCTGAGGCCGCCATCAGACGCACTCAAAGGATGCCCATGAACCCCGACCACCCACACCGCGACTCGGACGACGACTATCGCCAGGCCCTGGCCGAAGGCTGGCTGCCGATCCGCGACGTCTCCCGGCGCACCGGCGTCAACCCGGTCACGCTGCGCGCCTGGGAGCGCCGCTACGGCCTGGTCGTGCCGCAGCGCACGCCCAAGGGCCACCGTCTCTACTCTGAGGCGCAGATCGCGCGCATCCAGGAAATCCTCACCTGGCTGGGCCGGGGCGTAGCGGTGAGCAAGATCCGCGCGCTGCTCGACGAAGACACGCCGCCGCCAGCCGAAGCCGGCAGCTCGCCCTGGGACGACCTGCGCCAGCAGTGCATCGCCGCCATCGGCCGGATCAACGAGCGGCAGCTGGACGACCTGTTCAACGGCGCGCTGGCGATCTACCCCGCGCTGACGCTCTGCGAGCAACTGATGCTGCCGCTGCTCGACGAACTGGAGCGGCGCTGGCAGGGGCAGTTCGGTGCACAGCTGGAGCGGGTGTTCTTCCACACCTGGCTGCGCACCAAGTTCGGCACCCGTCTCTACCACCACAACCGGCAGCAGCGCGGCGCCCCGCTGCTGCTGGTGAACCAGTCCGACCTGCCGCTGGAGCCGGGGGTGTGGCTCACCGCGTGGCTGGCCAGCAGCGCCGGTTTCCCGCTGGAGATCTTCGACTGGCCCCTGCCACCCGGCGAGTTGGCGCTGGCGGTGGAACGCCTGCAACCACGCGCCGTGCTGCTGTACGCCAGCTGCACGCTGAACCTGCCCCAGCTGTCCCGGCTGCTGGCCGGCGTCGATTGCCCGCGCCTGCTGGTCGGCCCCGCCACCGCTATTCACCCCGACGCCTTGCAGGACCAGGTCAGCACCGACGAGCCACTGCACCTGGCGAGCGATCCGGTCGCCGCCTTCGGCCTGCTGCGTGAACTGCACCTGATCAACGGGGAAGCCCCATGAAACGCCAACTCGTCTGGCTGCGCACCGACCTGCGCCTGCGCGACAACAGCGCCCTGCACGCCGCCGCCGAGCGCGGCCCGGTGATCGCTCTGTACCTGCTCAGCCCTGGCCAGTGGCACGAGCACGACGATGCCCCGTGCAAGGTCGACTTCTGGCTGCGCAACCTGCGCGAGCTGAAGGCGGCCCTCGACACGCTGCATATTCCGTTGCTGATCCGCACCGCGCCGCGCTGGGACGACGCGCCCAACCTCATCAGCCAGCTGTGCCAGGAACTGGGCATCGAGACCGTGCACGTCAACGAGGAATACGGAATCAACGAGGCCGCCCGCGATGCCGCCGTGCAGAAAGCCCTGGCCAGCGATGGCATCCACCTGCGCAGCCACCTCGACCAGCTGTTCTTCACCCCCGGCACGATCCTCACCAAGGGCGGCACCTACTTCCAGGTCTACAGCCAGTTCCGCAAGGTCTGCTACGAACGCCTGAACCTGGGCGTCCCCAGCCTGGTCCCGGCACCCCGCGCGCAGCAGGAGCTGAACCTCGTCAGCGACGAGGTGCCCCGGCAGGTGGAAGGATTCGCCATACCGCCCGCCGCGCTGCGCAACGAATGGCCCGCTGGCGAGGACGCGGCCCATGAGCGCATCGCCCTGTTCACCGATGAGATTCTCGGCAATTACCAGGACACCCGCGACTTCCCCGCCCGCGACGGCACCAGTCGTCTCTCGCCGTACCTGGCCGCCGGCGTGGTGTCGCCCCGGCAGTGCCTGCACGCGGCGCTGGCGAACAACCACGGCGAGTTCGAAACGGGTAACAGCGGCGCGGTGAGCTGGATCAACGAGCTGCTCTGGCGCGAGTTCTACAAGCACATCCTGGTCGGCTTCCCCCGCGTCAGCCGGCATCGCGCCTTCCGCGAGGACACCGAGCAACTCAGGTGGCGCCAGGACACGGCCGACCTGGAAAACTGGCAACAGGGCCGCACCGGCTTCCCCATCATCGACGCCGCCATGCGCCAGCTGCTGGCCACCGGCTGGATGCACAACCGGCTGCGCATGGTGGTGGCGATGTTCCTCAGCAAGAATCTGCTGATCGACTGGCGCGAGGGCGAACGCTGGTTCATGCGCCACCTGATCGACGGCGACCTCGCGGCCAACAACGGCGGCTGGCAGTGGAGCGCCTCCACCGGCACCGACGCCGCGCCGTACTTCCGCATCTTCAACCCGATCTCGCAGTCCGAGCGCTTCGATCCGGATGGCCGCTTCATCCGCCGCTGGGTGCCGGAACTGGCCGGGCTGCAGGACAAGGCGGTGCATGATCCGTCGAAGCTCGGGCTGTTCGGCATGCAGGGTTATCCACAGCCGATGTGCGACCTGTCGGCAACGCGGGACCGGGCGCTGGAGGCGTTCAAGAGTCTGTCGGCCAGCCGCTGATACGGGCGCGAAGGCATCGGACGATGCGTACCGGTAGGTGCGCGCCCTGCGCGCGATCGCGGGCATGGCCCGCTCCTACAGGGCAGTGTCGATTTTGCCCTGCTGGTTGGAAAAACCGTCGGGCACAAAAAAGCCGGGCCCAGGCCCGGCTTCTTCGGTCGACGCTCGATTACAGCGGATGCGTGTAATACAGGCTGTAGGATTCGATGCCGTCGTTCGGCTGGCTGATGCCGGCGTTGGAATAGTGCGTGGCACGCACGCCCAGGGCCTGGCCTTCACCGAAGCGCAGGCCGGCGCCGATGCGATCCTCGAAGTTGAAGGCGCCGCCCAGGTTCTGGTCGCCCACGCGAGAGCCGCTGAACACGGCCACGCCGATACCGGCCTCGACGAAGGGTTTGACCGTCGCACCTGAGAACTCGTAGACGAACACCGGGCTGAAGGACAGCGAGTGGCGGCCGCTGGCCTCATCGCCACCTTCCCAGTAGGTGTAGCCGGCATCCCAGTAGCCGGTCAGGCGGCCGGTGGAGCTTTCCCACCAGCTCTTGTCCCAGTCGAAGCCCAGGCCCAGGCGGTAGGTCATGGTGTTCTGCCCGGTAACGCCCACGGCGCCAGTGAGGCTTGCGGCCTGTGCGGAGACCAGATGTCCAAGGGTCAAGGCTGCCACGGCGGCCAGCGAGAGTAGTTTCTTCATCGAAACATCCTTTATTAGAAAGCTGAATGAAAAATCCCCGCGAATAGCTGGCAATTATAAGGCCATTTGTCAGCATTTGCTGACAGACCAAGGTCGGTAGCCCGCTATTCTTTTCTCAGCCAGGGAAGAAACTGACGGTATCGTCCGCGCCCCAAAGCACCGGCAGTACCCGTTCAAGACCTTCGACTGCGCCGCTGGTCCATAGCTCAGTTTTTTTTGCGTCCCCTTGCGCCAGCAGCCCCCGCGCCTCCAACAGGCGCTCCAGTTGGCGGGCGACGGCGGCGCCGGTATCGATCAGCGACACATCCGCAGGCACCAGTTCCCGCAGCAGCGGGCGCAGGAACGGGTAATGGGTGCAGCCCAGGATGAGCGTGTCGCACCCTTCAGCCAACAGCGGCTCGACATAACCCTGCAGCAGCTCGCGGGTCTGCGGGCCGTTCAGGTCGCCCAGTTCGATGCGCTCCACCAGCCCCGGGCACGGCTGGGTGATGACCCGCACGTCGCTGGCGAACCGATCCAGCAACGCGGCAAAACGCGCGCTTTTCAAGGTGCCGGTGGTGGCGAGCACACCGACCACGCCGCTGCGGGTGGCCTCGGCGGCCGGCTTCACCGCTGGCTCCATGGCGACGATGGGCACCTGCGGATACTGCTCGCGCAAATCCGCCGCCGCCGCCGCGGTGGCCGTGTTGCAGGCCAGCACCAGCGCCTTGGCGCCACGGGCCAGGAGGAACTCGGCGATGGCGCGGCAGCGCGCGCGGATGTACTCGGGGGTCTTCTCGCCGTAGGGCACGTGGCCGCAATCGGCGAGGTAGATCAGGGATTCGTGGGGAAGCCGCGCGCGGATTTCGTGGAGGACGCTGAGGCCGCCCACACCGGAGTCGAACACCCCGATCGGTGCGGCATCAGCCATGCGAGGCTCCGCACACGGCACACTGCGGATCGCGCTTGACCCGCAGCTCACGGAAGCGCGTGCCGAGGGCGTCGACCAGCAGCAGGCGTCCCACCAGCGGCTCGCCGAAACCGGCCAGCAGTTTCAGCGCCTCCAGCGCCTGCAGGCTGCCCACCAGGCCCACCAGCGGGCCGACCACGCCGGCCTCGCTGCAGGTCAGCTCGGCTTCGCTGCCATGGCCGTAGAGGCAGTGGTAGCAGGGGCTTTCCGCGCGGCGCGGATCGAACACCGAGAGCTGCCCTTCCAGGCGGATCGCCGCGCCGCTCACCAGGGGCTTCTTCGCCGCGACGCAGGCCGCGTTCACCGCCTCGCGGGTGCCAAAGTTGTCGCAGCAATCCAGCACCAGGTCCACGCCCGCCACGGCGGCGCCGAGGGAGTCGGCGTCCAGCGCCTGGCGGTGGGCGACCAGCCTCACCTCAGGGTTCAGCGCGGCCAGGCGGGCGATGGCGGAATCCACCTTGCCCGTGCCGACGCTGTCGGTGCCGTGGATGATCTGCCGTTGCAGGTTGGTCAGGTCCACCGTGTCGAAGTCCGCCAGGTGCAACTCGCCGACCCCGGCCGCGGCCAGGTACAGCGCCACCGGCGCGCCAAGGCCGCCGAGACCGACGATCAGCACGCGGCTGTCCTTCAGGCGCAGTTGGCCCTCCACGTCGATCTGCGGCAGGAGGATCTGCCGGCTGTAACGCAGCAGTTCGTTGTCGCTCAGCATGTCCAGCGCCCCAGGCTGATGCGCTCGTGGCCGCCCAGGTCACGGCGGCTTTCCACGGCGCTGAAACCACGGGTGAGCAGCAGGTCGCGCACGGCGTCAGGCTGGTCGAAACCGTGTTCGAGCATCAGCCAGCCGCCGTTTTCGAGATGGCTGGGCGCCTGCTCGATGATCAGGCGGATGTCGTCCAGCCCGTCCTGCCCGGAGACCAGCGCGCTCGAGGGTTCGAAGCGCACGTCGCCCTGCCTGAGGTGCGGGTCGGTGCTGGGAATGTACGGCGGGTTGCTGACGATCAGCGAGAAGCGCTCGCCGCCGAGCGCGGAGAACCAGTGGCTGGCCTGGAAGGCCACGTTGCCCAGACGCAGGCGTTCGCGGTTGCGCTCGGCCAGGGCCACGGCCTCGGGGATGCGATCGACACCCCGCACCTGCCAGCTCAGGCGTTCGCACGCCAGGGCAAGGGCGATGGCGCCGGTGCCGGTGCCGAGGTCGAGCACGCGGGCGGGCGACGCGGGCAGCAGCGCCAGGGCGGTTTCCACCAGCAGTTCGGTGTCCGGGCGCGGGATCAGGGTGTGCGGGGCGACTTCCAGGTCCAGGCTCCAGAAGCCCTGGCGGCCGAGGATGTAGGCCACCGGCTCGCCGGCCACGCGGCGGGCCAGGTAGCGGTCGTAGAGGTCGTGGGCCTCGCGGCTGACCACGCGCTCGGGCCAGGTACGCAGGAAGCTGCGGGGTTTGCCCAGGGCGGCGGCGAGCAACAGCTCGGCATCCAGGCGCGCGCTGGGCGAGTCCGGCAGTTGCGCCTCGTTGAGCAGGGTCATGATGGTTGCCATGGTCTGTCGCTCTCTCAGTCGCCCGCGCTCAATCGCCCAGTGCGGCCAACTGGTCGGCCTGGAATTCCTGCAGGAGCGGCTCGATGACCTGCTCCACCGCGCCTTCCATCACTTCACCCAGGGAATACAGGGTGAGGTTGATGCGGTGGTCGGTCACCCGGCCCTGGGGGAAATTGTAGGTGCGGATGCGCTCGGAGCGGTCGCCCGAGCCGACCAGCAGCTTGCGCGTGCTGGCGATCGCCTGCTGGGCCGCGGCCTGCTGCTGGTCGTTGAGCTTGGCCGCCAGCCAGGCCATGGCCTTGGCGCGGTTCTTGTGCTGCGAGCGCTCTTCCTGGCACTCCACCACGATGCCCGACGGGATGTGGGTGATGCGCACGGCCGAGTCGGTCTTGTTCACGTGCTGGCCGCCGGCGCCGGAGGAGCGGTAGGTGTCCACGCGCAGGTCGGCCGGGTTGATCTCGATGGCCGCCTGTTCGTCCGGCTCGGGCAGCACCGCCACGGTGCACGCGGAGGTGTGGATGCGGCCCTGGGACTCGGTGGCCGGCACGCGCTGCACGCGGTGCGCGCCGGACTCGAACTTGAGCTTGGCGTAGACGTTCTCGCCCTCGACGCGGGCGATCACCTCTTTATAGCCGCCGTGCTCGCCTTCGTTCTCGGACATGATCTCGACGCGCCAGCCCTGCTTCTCGGCGTAGCGCGAATACATGCGGAACAGGTCGCCGGAGAAGATCGCGGCCTCGTCGCCGCCGGTGCCCGCGCGGATTTCCAGGAAGACGTTGCGGCCGTCGTTGGGGTCCTTGGGCAGCAGCATGCGCTGCAGGCGATCCTCCAGGCCGACCAGCGCGGTCTTGGCCTGCTCGACCTCCTCCTCGGCCATCTCGCGCAGGTCCGGGTCGCTGTCCTTGAGCAGCGCCTGGGCGCCTTCGAGGTCGGACTGCACCTTGCGGAACTCGCGGAAGGCGAGGATGACCGGCTCCACTTCCGCGTATTCGCGGGAGTAGGCGCGGAACTTGGTCTGGTCGCTGATCACCTCGGCGTCGCCCAGCAGAGCGGTCAGCTCTTCATAGCGGTCGCTGAGGATATCCAGCTTTTTCAGGAGGGACGCTTTCATCGCTTGTCAGTGCCCTCCTCGAGGGCGAACAGTTCCTGCGCGACGGCCAGCGCATCGATGCGGCCCTCGGCGGAGAGTTTCTTCATCTGCACGCTGGGCGCATGCAGCAATTTGTTGGTCAGGCCGCGGCTGAGCTGGGCAATGACCTCCATCGGGTCGGCGCCGTTGGCCAGCAGGCGCTGGGCCTTCTGGGTCTCTTCGTCGCGCAGGCGCTCAGCTTGCTGGCGATAGGCGCGCAATACATCGACGGCGGCCAGCTCGCGCAGGCGCAGCATGAATTCGTGAACGCCGTCGCCGACCAGTTCCTCGGCGGCCTGGGCGGCGCCCTGGCGGCTCTTGAGGTTCTCGGCGACCACTTCGTGGAGGTCGTCCACGCTGTAGAGGTAGACGTCTTCCAGTTCGCCGACTTCCGGCTCGATGTCGCGCGGCACGGCGATGTCCACCATGAACATCGGCTTGTGCCGGCGCTGCTTCAGCGCGCGCTCCACCGCGCCCTTGCCGAGGATCGGCAACTGGCTGGCGGTGGAACTGATGACGATGTCGCTGTTGACCAGTTCGTCGGGCATGTCCGCCAGCAGGATGGCGCGGGCGCCGAACTGCTCGGCCAGCTGGCTGGCGCGCTCCAGGGTACGGTTGGCCACCACGATGCGCTTCACGCCCTGCTCATGCAGGTGGCGGGCGACCAGGGTGATGGTCTCGCCGGCGCCGATCAGCAGGGCCTGGCTGCGGCTCAGGTCGCTGAAGATCTGCCGAGCCAGGCTCACCGCGGCGAAGGCGACCGACACCGGGTTCTCACCGATGGCGGTGTCGGTACGCACGGTCTTGGCGGTGCTGAAGGTGGCCTGGAACAGGCGCCCCAGCATCGGCCCGACGGTACCGGCCTCGCGGGCCACGGCGTAGGCGGACTTCATCTGCCCGAGGATCTGCGGCTCGCCCAGCACCATGGAGTCCAGCCCCGCGGCGACGCGCATCATGTGGCGCACGGCGTCTTCGTCCTGGTGCACGTAGGCGCAGGCGCGCAGGTCGTCGATCCCCAGGTTGTGGTAATCGGCCAGCCAGGCCAGCACGTCGCCGGCGTCCGGATGCTCGATCTCCAGGTAGAGTTCGCTGCGGTTGCAGGTGGAGAGGATCGCGGCTTCACGGCTGGAAGTCAGCCTGCACAGCAGCTGCAGAGCCTCGACCATCTGCTCGGGAGTAAAGGCCACGCGCTCGCGGACGGCCACGGACGCGGTCTTGTGGTTGATGCCGAGGGCAATGAAGGCCATGCAGAATCGCTGAGCTGATCGGAAAGCCCGCAATTGTCCTACTTAGCCTTGTGAAGGACAACCACCCGCGACGGATCGCACACTGCAAATCGTATACACGCCCGCAAGCGGCGCTTGCCCATGGGATTGGCACTTTCCTTATGTCATGATGGTCCCATTTCGCAGGTCAGGCCCTCGTCCTTCCTCTATGAACAAGTCTCTTGCGCTGCTGACTGCTCTGCTGCTGCTCGGCGGCTGCCAGTCTCTTACACAGAAAAATTCCGACAGTGCTTCCGCGGAGAAGGACAAGGCCGCGGCTGCACAGAAGAACCAGAAGTACGGCTCCTTCAGCGAAGACACGATGTTCTCGCTGCTGACGGCCGAACTCGCCGGCCAGCGCAACCGGTTCGACATCGCCCTCGCCAACTACGTCGAGCAGGCCAAGGAAACCCGCGATCCGGGCGTCGCCGAGCGCGCCTTCCGCATCGCCGAGTACCTGGGCGCCGACCAGGAAGCCCTGGATACCTCGCTGATCTGGGCCAAGGCCGCGCCGGACAACCTCGACGCCCAGCGCGCCGCCGCCATCCAGCTGGCGCGCACCGGGCAGTACGACGAATCCATGGTGTACATGGAGAAAGTCCTCAACGGCCAGGGCGACACCCACTTCGACTTCCTCGCCCTGTCCGCCGCCGAAACCGACCCGGATACCCGTGCGGGCCTCTTGCAGAGTTTCGACCGCCTGCTCAAGAAATACCCGGACAACGGCCAGCTGCTGTTCGGCAAGGCCCTGCTGTTGCAACAGGACGGCCGCCCGCAGGAAGCCCTGCACCTGCTCGAAGACAATGCCGCCAGCAAGCACGACGTCGCCCCGCTGCTGCTGCGCGCGCGCCTGCTGCAGAGCATGAAGCGCAGCGACGAAGCGCTGCCGCTGCTCAAGACCGGCATCAAGGAACACCCGGACGACAAGCGCGTCCACCTCGCCTACGCCCGCCTGCTGGTGGAGCAGAACCGCCTGGACGATGCCAAGGCCGAGTTCTCCGCGCTGGTCGAGCAATTCCCCGATGATGACGACCTGCGCTTCTCCCTGGCGCTGGTCTGCCTCGAAGCCCAGGCCTGGGACGAAGCCAAGGTCTACCTGCAGGAGCTGGTCGAGCGCGACAGCCATGTCGACTCCGCCCACTTCAACCTGGGCCGCCTGGCCGAGGAGCAGAAGGACCCGGAAACCGCCCTCAAGGAATACGCCCTGGTCGGCCCGGGCAACGATTTCCTCCCGGCCCAGCTGCGCGCCACCGAGATCCTGCTGGACCAGAAGCGCTACGACGACGCCTCGCGCCGCCTCGCCGAAACCCGCGAGCGCCAGCCCGACTACGCCATCCAGCTGTACCTGATCGAAGCCGAGGGCCTGTCCAACCGCGACCAGGTGGACCGCGCCTGGAACGTGATCCAGCAGGGCCTCAAGCAGTTCCCGGATGACCTCAACCTGCTCTACACCCGCTCCATGCTCGCCGAGAAGCGCAACGACCTGGCGCAGATGGAGCAGGACCTGCGGCTGATCATCCAGCGCGAGCCGGATAACGCCATGGCGCTCAATGCGCTGGGCTACACCCTCGCCGACCGCACCACGCGCTACAGCGAAGCCCGCGACCTGATCCAGAAAGCCCACTCGCTGAACCCGGACGACCCGGCCATCCTCGACAGCCTCGGCTGGGTGAATTACCGCCTGGGCAACCTCAGCGAAGCGGAAACCTACCTGCGCAAGGCGCTGGAGCGCTTCCCCGACCACGAAGTGGCCGCGCACCTGGGCGAAGTGCTCTGGGCCCAGGGCAAGCAGAGCGAAGCCCGCAAAGTCTGGGCCACCGCCCTGCAAAGCCAGCCCGACAGCGCCGTCCTGCGCGACACCATGCTGCGCCTGACCGGCTCCGGAACCCTCTGATTTATGCGTTTACGTCACCTGATCGGCGCCGCCGCGCTTGCCCTGCTCGCCGGCTGCTCCAGCTTCGGCACCCACGAAGCCCTGGAAGGCCAGGGCAACGCCAGCGCCTGGAATGCCCACAAGGCGCGCATCGCCACCCTCGACGGCTGGCAGATCGACGGCAAGGTCGGCATCCGCGCGCCCAAGGATTCGGGCAGCGGCACCCTGTTCTGGCTGCAACGCCAGGACTACTACGATATCCGCCTGTCCGGCCCGCTGGGCCGCGGCGCCGCGCGCCTGACCGGGCGTGAAGGCGCGGTGACCCTGGAAGTGGCAGGGCAAGGCCGCTATGAAGCCGCCTCCCCCGAAGAACTGCTGGAGCAACAGATGGGCTGGCGCCTGCCGGTTTCCCACCTGCTCTGGTGGATTCGCGGCCTGCCAGCGCCCGACAGCAAGAGCCGCCTGACCCTGGACAGCGACAGCCGCCTGGCCAAGCTGCAACAGGACGGCTGGGACGTGGAGTACACCCGCTACAGCGAGCAGGACGGCTACTGGCTGCCCGAGCGCCTGAAGCTGCACGGCCAGGACCTCGACGTCACCCTGGTGGTGAAATCCTGGCAGCCGCGGCAATTGGGCGCAGGCCAGGCGAGCCAGCAGTGACATGCAAAACCGCCTGACCCTGCCGGCACCGGCCAAGCTCAACCTGTTCCTGCACATCACCGGCCGCCGCGCCGACGGCTACCACGAACTGCAGACCCTCTTCCAATTCCTCGACCACGGCGACGAGCTGCAATTCGCCGTGCGCGAGGACGGCGATATCCGCCTGAACACCGAGATCGATGGCGTTCCCCACGACAGCAACCTGATCGTCAAGGCGGCCCGCCGCCTGCAGGAGCAATCCGGCTGCCGCCTCGGCGCCGACATCTGGCTGGACAAGCGCCTGCCCATGGGTGGTGGCATCGGCGGCGGCAGCTCCGATGCGGCCACCACCCTGCTCGCGCTCAATCACCTGTGGCAGCTGAACTGGGACGAAGACCGCCTCGCCGCGCTGGGCCTGACCCTCGGCGCCGACGTACCGGTGTTCGTGCGCGGCCGCGCGGCGTTTGCCGAAGGCGTCGGCGAGCAGCTCACGCCGGTGGAGCTGGAGGAGCCCTGGTTCCTCGTCGTTGTGCCGCAAGTCTTTGTCAGCACAGCAGAAGTTTTCTCCGATCCCGAGTTGACACGCGATACTCCGCCCATTAAAGTTCGCAGCCTTCTCGGGGTGGACGGTCATAACGACTGCCAGCCGGTCGTCGAGAAGCGTTACCCGGATGTACGTAACGCACTGATCCAGCTAGGTAAATTTACCCAAGCGAGATTGACCGGCACCGGAGCTTGTGTGTTTGGGAGCTTCCCAAACAAGGGCGATGCTGATAAAGTTCGCCGCCAACTTCCGGCCACTCTGCCGAGTTTTGTTGCCCAGGGCCGTAACATCTCGATGTTGCACCGAAAGCTGCAAAGCCTGGCCTGAGAAGAAAGCAATGTAATCGGTTGTACGATACAGGGGCGTCGCCAAGCGGTAAGGCAGCAGGTTTTGATCCTGCCATGCGTTGGTTCGAATCCAGCCGCCCCTGCCATTAACCCACCGGGTTATACGTACAGCGTCAACGAACACATTGCTCCGCAAGTTGTAAGCTACAGGGGCGTCGCCAAGCGGTAAGGCAGCAGGTTTTGATCCTGCCATGCGTTGGTTCGAATCCAGCCGCCCCTGCCATTTTCTTCTGGCTCAACCGGGCCTACCCTCAAGCCGACACAGGTACCGCAGCGTGTCCAAAATGATGGTTTTCACGGGGAACGCCAACCCCGATCTGGCACGCCGTGTCGTACGGCAGCTGCACATCCCCCTCGGTGACGTTTCTGTCGGTAAATTCTCCGACGGCGAAATCAGCGTTGAGATCAACGAAAACGTTCGTGGTAAGGACGTCTTCCTGATCCAACCGACCTGCGCACCGACCAACGACAACCTGATGGAACTGGTGGTAATGGCCGATGCCTTCCGCCGCTCCTCGGCGACTCGTATCACGGCCGTCATCCCCTACTTCGGTTATGCCCGCCAGGATCGCCGCCCGCGTTCCGCCCGCGTGGCCATCAGCGCCAAAGTCGTTGCCGACATGCTGACCGTCGTAGGCGTCAACCGCGTTCTCACCGTTGACCTGCACGCCGACCAGATCCAGGGCTTCTTCGATATCCCCGTCGACAACATCTACGGCTCGCCCGTACTGGTCGACGACATCGAAGACCAGCGCTTCGAGAACCTGATGATCGTCTCCCCGGACATCGGTGGTGTAGTGCGCGCTCGCGCCGTCGCCAAATCCCTGGGCGTGGACCTCGCCATCATCGACAAACGTCGTCCGAAGGCCAACCAGTCCGAAGTCATGCACATCATCGGTGATGTCGAAGGCCGTACCTGCGTACTGGTCGACGACATGGTCGATACCGCCGGCACCCTCGGCCACGCCGCCAAGGCTCTGAAAGAGCACGGCGCCGCCAAGGTCATCGCCTACTGCACCCACCCGGTGCTGTCGGGCCGCGCCATCGAGAACATCGAGAATTCCGTACTGGACGAGCTGGTGGTGACCAACACCATCCCGCTGTCCGCTGCTGCACAAGCCTGTGGCCGCATCCGTCAGCTGGACATCGCGCCGGTTGTCGCGGAAGCCATGCGCCGCATCAGCAATGAAGAATCGATCAGCGCCATGTTCCGCTAAGGCGGAACAGCGCTGACGTAAAGCGCCCCGTCATGTCGATGGGGCATTAGCAAAATCGCCCGAACGCTGGTCGCAAGCGTCCGGGCGATCTTGTCATTTTGGAGAGTGTGAAATGGTTGATTTTGTACTGAATGCTCAAGAGCGTTCCGACCTGGGGAAAGGTGCGAGCCGCCGCCTGCGTCGTAACGCCGGCCTGATCCCGGCTGTGGTCTACGGTGGCGAGAAAGCCCCGCAATCCCTGACCCTCGAACTGCGTGAGATTTCCAAGCTGCTGGAAAACGAGGCTGCCTTCAGCCACGTGATCACCCTGAACGTCGGTGCCGCCAAGGAAACCGTACTGATCAAGGCCCTGCAGCGTCACCCGTCCAAGGGTTTCGTCATGCACGCTGACTTCCAGCGCGTCGTTGCCGGCCAGAAACTGACCGCCCACGTACCGCTGCACTTCATCAACGAAGCCACCGCTGTTGGTGTCAAGGTTGGCGGCGGCGAGATCTCCCACGTGATCTCCGAAGTCGAAGTTTCCTGCCTGCCGAAAGACCTGCCGGAATTCATCGAAGTCGACCTGGCCAAAGTAGAACTGGGCCAGATCGTCCACCTGTCCGACCTGAAACTGCCCAAGGGCGTAGAGCTGGTGCAACTGGCCCACGGTAACGACCTGGCCGTCGCCAACATCCACGCTTCCCGCGTAGTGAAAGAAGAAGGTGAAGGCGAAGCTGCTGCCGAGTAATCGCGCGCACCATTGCCTTTAAGGAAGGGGCCCCCGTCGTGACTGCCGTACAACTGATCGTTGGCCTGGGAAATCCAGGCCCTGAATACGACCAGACCCGGCATAACGCGGGGGCCCTTTTCGTTGAGCGACTGGCGGACGCGCAACGCGCGAACCTGTCGCTGGACAAGAAATACTTCGGCCTGGTCGGCAAGTTCAGCCACAAGGGCCGCGATGTTCGTCTGCTCATCCCTACCACCTACATGAACCGCAGCGGCCAGGCCGTGGCGGCGCTCGCCGGATTCTTTCGCATTCCGGTCGAAGCCATCCTGGTGGCCCACGACGAACTCGACATGCCCCCCGGCGTCGCCAAGCTCAAGAAGGGCGGCGGGCACGGCGGGCACAACGGGCTACGCGATATCATCGCCCAGCTCGGCAACCAGAACGGTTTCCATCGCCTGCGGCTTGGCATCGGCCATCCGGGGCACAGCAGCCTGGTCTCCGGTTTCGTTCTCGGCCGCGCCCCGCGCGCCGAACAGGAACTGCTCGACACCAGCATCGACTCCGCCCTCGGCGTGCTGCCGGAAATGCTCGACGGGGACTGGACCCGCGCGATGCAGAAGCTGCACAGCCAGAAGGCCTGATCACACCTCTTTTCCGCCACCTGGCGCGAGGGACCTAGCATGGGATTCAACTGCGGCATCGTCGGCCTGCCCAACGTCGGCAAGTCCACCCTGTTCAACGCCCTGACCAAATCCGGCATCGCGGCGGAAAACTTCCCCTTCTGCACCATCGAGCCGAACAGCGGCATCGTTCCGATGCCCGACGCCCGCCTCGATGCCCTGGCCGAGATCGTCAAGCCCGAGCGCGTGATCCCGACCACCATGGAATTCGTCGACATCGCCGGCCTGGTAGCCGGCGCCTCCAAGGGTGAAGGCCTGGGCAACAAGTTCCTCGCCAACATCCGCGAGACCGACGCCATCGCGCACGTCGTGCGCTGCTTCGAAGACGAGAACGTCATCCACGTCTCCAACAGCGTCGACCCCAAGCGCGACATCGAGATCATCGACCTCGAACTGATCTTCGCCGACCTCGACAGCTGCGAGAAGCAACTGCAGAAGGTCGCGCGCAACGCCAAGGGCGGCGACAAGGACGCCCTGGTGCAGAAAGCCCTGCTGGAAAAGCTCATCCCCCACTTCACCGAGGGCAAGCCCGCCCGCTCGCTGATGAAGAACATGGGCGATGACGAGAAGCGCGTTATCCGCGGCTTCCACCTGCTCACCAGCAAGCCGGTCATGTACATCGCCAACGTCGCCGAAGACGGCTTCGAGAACAACCCGCACCTGGACGTCGTCCGCGCCATCGCCGAAGAAGAAGGCGCCATGGTCGTACCGGTGTGCAACAAGATCGAAGCCGAGATCGCCGAACTGGACGACGGCGAAGAGAAGGACATGTTCCTCGAATCCCTCGGCCTCGAAGAGCCCGGCCTCAACCGCGTGATCCGCGCCGGCTACGAGCTGCTGCACCTGCAGACCTACTTCACCGCCGGCGTGAAGGAAGTCCGCGCCTGGACCGTCCGCGTCGGCGCCACCGCCCCGCAGGCCGCCGCCGTGATCCACACTGACTTCGAAAAAGGCTTCATCCGCGCCGAAGTCGTCGCCTACGACGACTTCATCCAGTTCAAGGGCGAACAGGGCGCGAAAGAAGCCGGCAAATGGCGTCTGGAAGGCAAGGACTACATCGTCAAGGACGGCGACGTGATGCACTTCCGCTTCAACGTCTAAGCGCCAGCGATACCCGAAAAGCCCCGGCCACCCGCCGGGGCTTTTTTATAGGGGCGCCCTACCCCGCCGCTCATCGCGAAAATCCCGCCCGACCGGCTAAACGATTGATAGATCAGAAAAATATTCAAGAAAAGGGGTTGACACCCCCCCTCGATCTGCGGAAAATGCGCGCCACTCGGCTACATAGCTCAGTCGGTTAGAGCGCAGCATTCATAATGCTGATGTCCCAGGTTCAAGTCCCGGTGTAGCCACCATACAAAACAAAGGGTTAGCGAAAGCTAGCCCTTTGTGCTTTCTGGGGTAGTGACTACGAAGTGACTACACCCTGTCTACCAAAGCTAAAGCATCGTATAGACCACAGCTGCGGCCAGCAACGCGGCCAAAGCGACGACCAGTCTCTCGACCCCCGACAGAAATCGCCCCACCGGACGCCCCATCAATCTCTGATAGGCGGTGTAGGTCGATATCGCCTCCAATAGCATTGGAATCCCCAGAATCACTACCAGCGCGACCAGTTTCATTATTGAGCCTCCTTGCTCGCATTTGGTGTCAGTCATTCCAGGGATTAATCAGCGCAACCCCGAAGCCCTCGAAGTGGCGGACATTACGGGTAGCGACCGGTACGCCATGCAACTTGGCTATGGCTGCAATTTGCCCATCAGCCATATCGGCGATCTTTCCCTTGGCCTCACTCTCTGCCGCCAGCTCTGCGTAGTGCACCGCCGCATCCGCATCGAAGGGCAGGATCCTGCCGGCAAAGTCCTCTTCGAACATGGCAATGGCCAGATCCTGCAGAGCTTGCCTGCGCTTCCCCTTCGGCATCCTGGCAATGCCATAAAGGATCTCGGCCACCGTGATCGAGCAGATCAGCAGATCCTGAGCAGGTTGAGCATCGATCCAGGCAACCACCGCAGGATCCGGCTTGGCTCTCATGAGCTCCGACAGGACATTGGTGTCGAGCAGAATCATTCGTCGAAGTCCGCAGCCCGAGCCTTAGTATTGCGAGCAGGCAGCTCGATATCAGCCCCGCCAACCGACGCAAAGCGAGCATGAATTCGGCTTCCCAGGCCACCCCGTTTCTCTTCCCGAGAAAGCGCTTGGGCTAGGATCACTCGGACTTCCTCTTCCATCGAGCGGCCATGGTTCGCGGCTACCACTCGGAGCTTGGCCTTGAGGTCGTCATCTAGGTTTCTAATCGTGATGCTGGCCATAAAATCCTCCGGCGTCATCAATGCAATCATTGATAGCATACGAAAAGTCGAGTGGGCTGTGCGAGCGCAGTCAGATACCCGGTCAGGCTTCTCGCTACGCCCTTCCCGTCCGACGCTAAATCAGGTCCTATTCGCGATACGCCAGCTAGGCCAAAGTCCCAAGGGAGTGGAATGGAATGCAGGACAGCTCGGAAGGTACACACGTCGAAAGCAGCCTGGCCGGAAGGATCGATGGTTTCCTTTTCGCCCTGACGCGCTTCGGCAGGGACCCAAGCAAGTACTCAGCTTCAGCTGAGCTATGCCAACTGCCGGGACGAGACATAGCTGCTGAGTACATCGAACTCATTGAGAGTTCCGACGATCCAGTCCCCATCTCCATCAATGATCTTTCCCTGCAGAGCGGGCGCTTCCGTTTTTTGGAAGACACGCTTTCGTCATTCTTGCGAGAGGCAATGGCTAGGCCAGATGGCGCTAAACCAGATCTGGACGCTATCGGCCTCGCGACGTGGTACCTCATCGAATACATCTCCAGCATGTCCGATCCGCTGGGCCAGATTTACTCCGCGAAGCTGAGCATCGACGGACACACGAGCGACTGTATTTTCATAACTTGCAGCGAGCAGTTCCTCGTGATTCGTATGCATACGGAGGAAACATGAAGGAACTATGGACCTGGGAACCCAATAAAAGCCTAGGGCCTGTAGCTATCGGCTCAGCCATTGAAATCTATATCGATCAGTATGGGTTCGCATATGACGAGGACTCGGACCCGAACGATGAGTGGATCTCGTATGTGGACAAGAGCGGTGATGTACACATCGACACCGTAGACAGCTTAGTCGTATCAATCACCGCGTATCGCGAGTTCCACTACAAGCACCTGAATCTTATAGGCGCCAACATCATAGAGCTAGGCGCACTCCTTGAGCAGGTAGCAGATGAAGCGGGAGAGGCTGTTGAGTTTGAAGACGGCGACGTAAAGAACTGCTATGAGTATAAAGATTTAGGCCTCCAGATATGGGCAAGCCATGGTGTAATCACATCAGCAACCTGCATTAGCTACAGCAGCTAAACTTCTACCTTTCCGATTATATTATTCTCATATCATGATTAGATAACCGGCCGACCTTTCACTCTAGGCAGACCTCCATGACTAGTAAAGACCTTATGATTGATGTTGAGGAGCTCACTCAGAAAATGCTCGCTGAGCTCAAAAGTCTGAGAGCCCCTTCCCTTGCTAGCAATCAAAGACCAGACGTATTCGAAAACTTCGTAATCGGCAAGCTGGCGGTTCTACAGGTAGGCCTCCAAGACCACCTGCGACGGATTAAAGCAGTTGAAAGCAAGCTAAAAGAGTAGCCTTACTCTTCCTAGAGTGCTCCAGCGCCCTAGGTCAGGCTTCCCAATGTGATTTTGCCCTGCGCAATTGGTGATAAGCGCATCGCTGACTCCAAATGCTCCGGCGACAAATGCGCATACCGCATGGTCATCGTGATCGACGAGTGCCCCAGGATCCGCTGCAGCGTGAGGATGTCCCCTCCCCCCATCATGTAATGGCTCGCGAATGTGTGGCGGAGGATGTGGGTCAGTTGGCCCGGCGTCTGGAACCCACAGCGCTCATAGGCGCAGCGGAAAGCGGCGCGGCAGGACATGAACAGGCGACCGGTTCCGGGCATGCCCACCTTGAACATCAGTTGCTCCAGCTCGGCCGGGATCGGTACTGAGCGGCTCTGGCGGTTCTTCGTCCGGTGGTAGTGGACCTTTCCCCCATGTACGGCCCCACGGGCGATACTCTCGGCCTCTTCCCAGCGGGCACCTGTAGCGAGGCACAGGAGAGCGACCGGGTACGTGTGGTTGTTCGTGCTGGCCTTGCACTCCTCAAGGAGCTGGGCGACCTGATCCAAGGTGAGGAAGGTCAGTTCGACCTGATCGGTCTTGATCTGCCGGACGTTGGCCAGCGGGTTTGCCTTGTGCCATGAGCCGAGGCGGATCAGCTCGGAGAAGATCGCGGACAGGTAGCGTTGTTCATGGTTGACCGTCTCCGGCTTCACCTCGATCAGACGGCGTTGCCGGTAGCGTGCCCACGCGAGCGAGTCGAACTCAAAAGCCTGCGGATCGCCGAGGCGTTCAGCCAATGCTTGGCAGCGAGCGAGGCGCTGTTTGCCGTCCTTCAGGGTGCAGCCGTGGAGGTCGTACCAGACCTTCACCAGATCCGAGAGGCGATCATCCAGCGGGCGGCCTGTCTCGCCCAGGACGGTGAAGAAGTCCTGCTCGTAGCGAATGGCTGCGGACTTGGTAGCGAAGCCTTTCTTGCGGATCCTGCGACCGGAGCGACCGTTCTCGTAGAAGTCAGCCGTCCACGTTTTCCCATCCTTGCGCGCGGTCATATCGCATAACCCCGCCTGATGTAGCGATCGTTGATCAATCCAATGACGTGCTTTTCGAGGTCGCGAGTGCTGTAGCCCTTGGCGGTGTAGTGGTCTTCGATCACATGCCAGAAGGGGAGCGTTCTCCCGACCTCAAGCGCTTTTTTTGGTGGGATGCGCTCCCGCGCGATCAGGCTGGCGAACTGGCCCAGGAACATTTCGCAGTTCTTGCCGGAGAAGCCCTGCGCGGTCTTGTAGTAGCGGCGGTACTCGGTGCGCTCGATGAGCGGATCGGCTTCCACCTGGACCTTGGTGTCGAGGCTGATTAGCGACCAGAAGGCGTCGAAGATCCCTTCCCGGGAAATCAGCTTGTAGTTGTCGCAGGCGTACTGCCAGAGGCCCTGTAGGTGCGGGCAAAGGCCCTCGTAGGTGCGGCAGCCGATCACCTCGCCAGAGGTCATCGTGGAGCCTTCGGAGAACTGCTGGACGATGGAGTGGTGGAAGCGGAATTCGATGCGCCACACAGTTTCCAGCGGGTTGAAGGCGGGTTCGCCATCGCCGAAGGGATCGCCGTTCAGGGAGGCCCACACCGATTCCCAATAGTCGAGCTTGTCGGTCGCTCTCGCCTGCAGCGTCTTGTTGTAGAGGCACATCTGCAGGCCGTTGGCCGAACCGAACATGAAGGTCTCACCACGCCCGTATACCGAGGCGTTGCCGTCGTATTCAATGCGGTCGATGCCGCTGATCTGGCGGACACGACGGGACCGGCAGTGCATGCGGTCCACGAAGTCTGCCGGTGGGTTCCAACCCTGCACGTCCAGGGCGAGATGCACGGCGCATTGGTTGGTTTCGCAGGCCGAGAGCACGCCAGCGGCCAGGTCATCCATTACGCCCTGCAGGATCTTCGGATCGGCACCATCCAGGGCGTGTGGCGACACTTCAATCTTGAGGTGCGGGCCGATGTTCTCCAGCTTCACGTTGTGGTTCTTGATCAGCAGGATCAGGCCCATGTCGGCGTTCTGCAGCCGGTACTGGTAGCCCGAGTCGCGACCGATACGGCCCTTGGCCCACTTGTATCCAGCGAAGTTGACGAGATCCTCCGGCTCATCGAACAGCGCCATCACTTCCGGGCGGATCATGCCGTTGTACAGCTGACGCACAGTATCGACACCACAGCGCAGCAGGCGCACACCCGACAGGTCGGCGAATCTGCCGTTGCTCGGGTCCATGAAAATCCGTCCTTCGGACGACTCATAGAAATCCCCGTTCTCCTTGAGGATCAGGCGGAGGGGGTGAACTGCCTTTTTCATTATTTCGTACCTTCAATGAGGTTTATTGAGGTGCTTACTCGTTAGCTATCCGACGTGTTACAGGGTCGTCGGCCGCGCCTTCGGCCTACCGCTCGTGCCTGGCGCTCCCGGCCGGCGGCGCGGCTCGCCGACTCAAAACGGGTACGCCGCCACCGGCTGCATGACCTGCAGGGCGGTGAGAAAGCCGAGTGCATACGCGAGCGCGAGCAGCCCGAGGGCGTTGATCAGGCCGTGCAGGGTCATTGGGTCCTCCAGGGGCGTGCGGGGTATTCGGAGTCGGGGACGATGGTGAGCGTCGTCTGAGCGGGCGCTGTGGGCGCTGCTGGGGCGGCGGCAATGTTGGGCAGTGCGGCGGCTGCCGGCTTGGGGAAGGAGCCGGCGCAGACGATGGTTTCGTGGTACTCGCCATAGGAGAGTTCGGCCACGCATTCGGAGCGTGCCTTTACGCCGTAGCCGGACTCGCCCATCTGCCACGAATTGAGCATCAGCCGTCGCCCTTCAGCATCGGTGATGACGAACATGTACATCTCGCGCTGCATGCCCTTCACCAGTCCTTTGACGCGGGCCGCCACGGCGATCTGCCGGCCCGCGAACCCAGCCGAAGGCGAAACGGAGCGGCGCTTTCATCTACCTACCCTCGCCATCAGGACTTGCTGCTGTCGGTAGGTTTCTCAGCGGCGGGCTGAGTTGGGCGCTGGGCTTGTGGCTGGGCGGCTGGGCGAGCAGCCGGAGTCGGCGCGCTGGCTTCTTTGCCCACGGCCAGCAATTCGGTCAGCACCTGGGTATTGGTGGTGCGACCGAAACGGTCCTGGGTCGGGCGGACGACGCTGGCGAACTTGCAGAGCACCGGAGCGCCTTCGAAGACAATGGAATCCAGCAGGGTCGGTTCGACGTTGTACTCGCTGATCTCGAAGCCCTTGGCGTTGCCGCGAGCGGTTTCCGGGATTGGGGATATCGCCTGGACGCTGGCGAAGATCTCGCCGCTCTTGGTAGAGGTGTAGGTGTCGGTCTTGGTGACCCAGAGTTCGACTACGCCGCCAGTGGTTGCAAACATGTTCATCTGAAGCTCCTTTGCCTTTTTCGGGCATGAGTTGGCCCGCTGCTGCAATTCGGCTTGTTTGCCGTTAATTCAGCGGGATGGTTAAGTGGTCATTTATTGCCAGCTAGAGCCGCTCTAAATCGCGGCTTTCAAGTAACTAACGGGATCTACTTCAACACAAAAACTAGCGTAAAAACCGTCGATAGATATTTATCAAAATGGAACCCATCGCTCTGAAACAACGAGGTTTTCCAAGGTTTAAGTGGCTCCTGACTAATAGGAGTTGTTAATCACACCAAGGGCTCTGCCCTTGTCATCCCGCTCTTGCCGCCGAGGGCTCAGGAGCGCGGGGCGGTGGTGCTGCCCCTCACTCCCGAGCGGAGGCTATTCAGGGCGGGGGACGGTCAAGGGTGCGCTTCGCCCGGCGCTCCGTTTGTCCGAACGGGAAAGCGTGTTCGGACAAGCCGGTGCGGCGGCCCTGGACCTGACTGGCCCATGCGGGGATGGTGTGGCGAGCGTGGTAGCGGCCAACCACAGCGCCAACCGCCAGCAGAACGAGCCAGAAGATCAGGTGCGGGATCGGGTTAGAGACCATGGCTTAGCCCTCCAGCTCGAACGGTTCGCGCACGGGGACGAAAGGCGTCGGCCTGCCGCTGTCGTAAACAACGTGCCAGTACTTCGGCGGACGGAGCGCGGGCATGTGTTTCGCGCAGGTAAAACCCCGTTCCACCCGGTAGGTCGAGCAGATCGAGCGCCAAACTCCAGCGACCCTCTTCATCACGGTAACTACGGTGACGACTCGCGTAGGGCGGCATTCGGTGCACGGTGTGGATTGGCAGGGACTGATTTTCCCCAGTTCGCGACGGGACCAGCAGACAGAGCAGTCGCAGTCCAATGGATGCGGTCGGTGCAGGTACTTGCTCGGGAGCATCGGCGGGCACCTCCCCTTCGAAGCTCTGTTGAAGGCGGAAGACCAGTTCGGCGTTCAGGGAGCGGAGGGAAGCTTCGGCAGCTTGCTCAACCTGGGAGCGCAGGGCCGGAGGCATGCGCAGCTTGAACTGGGAGAAGGACCGGGCGTCATTCATCGTCGTAATCCCCTTGGCAGAAGATTGACTTACCCCGGTCGAGGTCGCGGCGGATTTTGTGCAGGTTGATGACGCGGCGGCGGCCAATCTTGGCGGTCGGGACGGTCTTGGTTTCGACCCAACCGCGCACCACGTCTTCCGTGATGTCCTCCAGGCCCAGCATCTGAGCAAATACCGCCTGGGAGCAGAACGGAGCGGTACGGAAGTCCGTGACCTTTTCCATCGCACCTGTGACGGTGAACCCCACTATTCCAGACTCTTCCATGTGTTTAACCTATAATCGATTCAAAAAGTGAAATCACATAGCTTGAGTCAAGCTATTTGAATCGATCATACGATAGAGCCTCACACCTTTCAAATTATTTGAGCAAAATATTTATTCAAAATGAGCACAACAAGTGAGCGCGTTAGAAGGATCGCGTCTATGGCCGGCATGGATAGACTGGTGCGAGAGACCCCCATCGGTTCAAACCGCTGGAGAACTGTGCTCTACAACAAGGACGTTCGCATAAGCACCGAAGAAATCGATGTGCTAGGGGGCTTGTATCCCCAATACCGCTGGTGGATGGTGAGCGGTGAAGTAGCTCCGGAAATCGGACAAACCAGTCCTGAGTATGACGAGGCAAACCGAAACTTGACCACTCCCAACGCGGGATAGCGATTATCAAAGAGATTGTTAGGCGCTGGTACGCCCGTTAGTTTCGGGAAATAAGCCAAGTTTCAGAAAACCAAAACCTCTTAATAACACTCAAGTAAGTTACTCAGAAATCATTAGCGCGGTATAAAAATGCTACTTAAGAAAATAAGGTATGAAGAGTTCAAAGGCAGCCAAAGACATTGGAAGCTAGAGGAGTGCGAATTTACAAAAACCAATCTAGTTGTCGGAAAAAACTCTACGGGCAAATCCAGGCTAGTAAACCTAATATCCGCACTTGCTCACCTCATTACTGGGAAGACAAGCAAATTATTTACAAGTGGAAGCTGGGACATTGAAATTGGCAGCAACAACGAGACCATCCGATACCAATTATTCCTTGAAAATTCAACCGTAATCAGTGAAAGCCTATCTGAAAACGGTGTAATCAGATTCACTCGGAAAGGAAGTAATGGTGAGATCTGGTATGCAGAGGAAAATAAATTTATCAAAATCGTAATGCCAGAAGACCAAATAATTCCCTCTAGTCGTCGCGATGACTTGCAGCATCCATTCGTAACAAAACTGCACAAATGGGCAACTCTAACTGAACAACACTTGTTTGGTAGTGACTATGGAAAAAACCAATACGTAACTGGCGAGACGGTAACAAGGCTATTTAAAAACATTGACAGCCCTGAATTTGATACATCATCCCCGACAATCACCTATATAAAGGGCTACGAAAAATACAAGAAGAAATTCGACAGGGCAATAATAAATGACATGGAAAAGCTTGGTTACAACCTCGCAGATGTAGGCTGCACAGATCTCGACCTAAAAATTCCTGGGTCCAACACTTCTTTGTTTGGTCTATTCACGAGAGAAAAATACAGCAAAGCTAACTGCGAGCAAATGAACATCTCACAAGGGCAATTTAGAGCTTTAGCTCTTACTATTCATATAAACTACCTAAAGATGAGTAAAAACCAAAAACTCCTCTTAATTGACGACGTGGGTGAAGGTCTAGACTATGAGCGTGCCACTGGCATGATTGATGTTCTAATGAAGACCGCGGAAGAATCAGACATTCAAATAATAATGACGAGCAATGATAAATTTGTAATGAACAAAGTTCCACTAGAAAATTGGATAGTCCTAAAAAGAACAAACTCAACGGTCAAAAACTTCACAAGCAAAAATTCAAAAGAGAAATTCGAAGACTTCAAATTTATGGGACTTAATAACTTCGACATATTCTCGTCAGATTTTCTTTGAGATCAAAGATGAAAAAAATAGCAATCTTTGTTGAAGGGCAAACTGAGCTCGAGCTGACCTGCAGACTAATTCTAGAAATAGCAGGTCGACGCGGCGTCACACTTGAAATAAAAGATCAGCATCGCGGAAGTCTACGCTTTATCGAGATGAGAGGAAACATTCAAGCCGGTCAAGCCCCGGAAATTTATGTCTTGCTAGTTAATTGCAACACGGACAACCAAGTTAAGTCTCAAATTCGCGACCAACATGCTTCATTAACTGCAAATGGGTACACGAAGATAATTGGCCTTCGTGATGTTTTGAATCGCCCCGGCTTTCCTAGACACTTTCCAAGCTCTGGAAATAGCGTTTCTCAAACTCCACTGGCGATAGCTGCATAGCGCTGCTGTGCCGGCGTTTGGGGTTATAA